>NZ_JBFATR010000076.1:0-19290 GCF_040678395.1 Streptomyces sp. NPDC052687
CGGCCGCCGGCGACGGCGGCCGCTCGGGCGGGGCTCTGCGGAGCGCCGCGCTGAGTGCGCGCGGGGGGCGTGCGCTGGGGCGGGTGGGTGCGTCCGGTGGCGGCACAATGGTCGGGTGAACGAGTCCATACCCGTCAGCCGGTCCGTCGAGCAGGGAACCGCCAAGCTGATGCCCGACGTGGACCGGGAGCGGGCCTGGCTGCTCACCGTGGACGGGGCACCGCAGTCGTACGTGGACCTCGACGAGCCCACGCATCTGGAGTTCGAGTACGCGCGGCGCCTCGGGCATGTGCTGGACACCGTCGCGGAGCCGGGGCTGCCGCTGGACGTGCTGCACCTCGGCGGCGGGGCGCTGACGCTGCCGCGCTACGTCGCGGCGACCCGGCCCGGCTCCCGGCAGGACGTCGTCGAGGCCGACCGGGCACTGCTCGACCTGGTCGTCGAGCAGCTGCCGCTCCCGGCCGGCGCCGGGATCGAGCTGCACGCGGGCGACGCCCGCGCCTGGCTGGCGGACGCCCCCGACGACAGTGCGGACGTGCTCGTGGCCGACGTCTTCGGCGGCTCACGCGTGCCCGCGCACCTGACCTCCCTGGCCTACGCCCGTGAGGCCGAGCGGGTGCTGCGCGCGGACGGCGTCTACCTGGCGAACCTCGCCGACGCCGCGCCGTTCGCCTTCCTCCGCTCCCAACTGGCCACTTTCGCCGAGCTGTTCGAGGAGCTGGTGCTCATCGCGGAACCGGCCGTGCTGCGCGGCCGCCGCTTCGGCAACGCGGTCATCGTCGCCGCCCACCGGCCGGTGGACATCGCCGCGCTGGCCCGGCTGACCGCCGCCGACGTCTTCCCCGCCCGGGTCGAGCACGGGCCCGCGCTGCGGGCGTTCACCGGGGACGCGCGTCCCGTGCGGGACGAGGACGCCGTACCGTCACCCGAGCCCCCCGACGGGGCGTTCGGCATCGGCTGACCCGCTGCCGGCGCCGGGCACGGTCACCGGGCCCTGTCCCGCGACCTCCTTGGTCCGGCGGCGCAGACGGCGCACGTCCGGGACGAGCAGCACCGCCGCCGTGACCACCACGACCAGCGTCGCGCACCCCCACAGCGCCTCGGACCGCCCGAACGTCTGCTCCGCGGGCCCGGCCAGCGCCATCGCCAGCGGCATCAGCGCCACCGAGCCGAACCAGTCGTAGGCCGATATCCGGGACAGCTTGTCCTCCGGGATCTCCTGGTGCAGGGCGGTCATCCAGGAGACGCCGAAGATCTCCAGCGTCACCCCGGTCACGAACATCACCGCGCACAGCACCCCGGCCGGCACCGGCACGGCGAGCGCGGCGGACGGCAGGGCCAGCGGGAAGACGCACAGCGTGCCCGCGAGCAGCAGCCGGCGCGGCTTCCAGCGGGTCATCAGCAGCGCGCCGACGACCGTGCCCGCGCCGAAGAAGCCGAGCGCGAGGCCCCAGGGCGCGGGGCCGCCGAGGTGGTCGCGGGCGACCAGCGGGCCGTAGACGGCGTCGGCGGCGCCGACCACCGCGTTGGCGATCGAGAACTGCACGACGATGCCCCACAGCCACGGCCGGCCGGCGAACTCCCGCCAGCCCTCGCGCAGATCGGCGAGCAGCCCGCCGCCCGGCGCCCGCGGCGGGACGTCGCCGACGTCGAGGAAGGAGCGCAGCGCGGCGGCGACGGCGAAGGCCGCCGCGTCCGCGGCGAGCACCCAGCCCGGCCCGATCACGGCGACCAGCGCGCCGCCCAGGGCCGCGCCGCCGAGTGCCGCGCCCTGCATCGCCATCCGGAACACCGCGAACGCCCGGCCGGCCTGCTCACCGCGCACGGAGGAGAGCAGCATGCCCTCGGCCGCCGGGCTGAAGAACGCCTGGCCGGTGCCGTTCAGCGCGGTCAGCAGCATCATCTGCCACAGCCGGGGCTCGCCGGTGAGGACGAGCAGGGCGAACAGGCCCTGCGAGACGCAGTTGAGGAGGTTCGCCGCGACCATCACCCGGTGGCGCGGCAGCCGGTCCGCGAGCGCGCCGCCGATGAGCAGGAAGAGCACCAGCGGCAGCGTGCGCGCGGCGGCGACCAGGCCCACGTCGCCACCGTCGCCGCCGGCCTCGAGCACGGCGAACGCGGCGGCGATCAGCGCGCCGTGGCTGCCGAGGTGGGTGACGACCGCGGCGGCGGTCAGCAGGCTGTAGTTGCGGCCCGCCCACGCGGGTCGGCGCGGGGCGGGCCGGCGCGAGCCGGGTCCGCGGGAGGCGGGTCCGCGGGAGGCGGTTCTGCGCGGGCGGTGCCCGGGGACGGCGGGGTCGGCGGGATCGGCGGCGGAGTTCACCGGCTGACTATCACCGCCCGGGGCCCGACTTGCCAAACCGGCCTCCCGCCGCCCGTCGGCGCAGGTCAGCTCTCCTGAGCTTTTCGCTTCCGTCAGCTCTCCGTAGGCTCACCGTGCAGGCGGACCGTCTTGGCGATCTTCAGGATCGTCTCCTTCGGGACCTCCTTCTTCACGCCCTTGGCGCCGAAGAAGTTCCACGACACGTAGTTGCCCGCCGAGTTCTGGAAGCCGAACGTCATCGCCTTGCCGTCGGTGGCGCACTTGCTCTTGCCCTTCTGGGGCGAGTCCTTCGACTCGGCCCAGGCGATGCTGCCCTCGATGCCGGAGGCCGTCGTGAACGGCTCGGCCTTCTCCTCGAAGACCACGCTCTTCTTGTCCGGCTGGGTGTAGCCGCCGTAGACCCACCAGGCGACGGTGTTGATCGCCACCTCGTCGGTGTTCTTGGCGCCGTCGGCGCCCTTGGTGCCCACCGCGGCGAGCGAGGTGTCCTCGGTGCGGCCGTCCTTGTTCGAGTCGGACGTGCACCACTTGGACTGGTAGACGGCGGTGCCGGTCATGGTGACGAGCGGCTTCAGCTCGTCCGAGTTCTCCTCCTCGAACGCGATGAGCATGCCGGGGTTCTGGACCTCCCAGTCGGCCGGCACGTCGAACGCGACGCCCCACTTGGGGTTGACGACGACCTTCCAGCCCGCGATGGTCGGCTTCTCGGCCTCGCCGTCGCGCGGGTTGTCGTCCGTCCCGGAGGCCGTGGCGGTGGGCTCCGCCGTCGGCGCGGACGACTGGCTGGCCTTCGGCTTGGAGCCGCCGCCGGCCTCCTCGTCCTTGTCCCCGCCCAGGACCAGGAACCCGGTCACGCCCGCCGCGACGACCACGGCCGTGGCCGCCACGATCGCGACCAGCTTCGTGCGGTTGCCGCCACCGCCGCTGCCGCCTCCGCCCACGACGGTCGCCGGCTGCGGGGCGCCCACGGGTGCGGGGGCGTTCCACTGCGGCTGCTGCTGGTACGGGTTGGGCTGCTGGTAGCCGGGCTGCTGGTAAGGATTCGGCTGCTGGTACCCCGGCTGCTGGTACGGGTTGTTCTGCCCCTGCGGGTTCTGCTCGCCCCCGGGCGGCTGCTGTCCTGGCCACATGAGCGGTAACCCTAGTGGTGTCCACGACACGATTCGGTCACCGCCCCTCGTCAGGGCCGTAGCGAAACCGTACGTCGGTTCACGGGCGGGCCGAGGGGCGGATCACACGGTCTGGCCATGGGGGCTACTCGTGGGTAACCTTCGGTCATGAGCGCAGATCAGATGTCGATCGGCGAGTTGCTCGCCGCCACGGTGCCGATGGTTCGCACGCTGAACCTGGAGTACCTGGAGACCACTCCGGAGAAGGCCGTACTGGCCCTCCCGGACCAGAGCGAGTACCGCAACCACGTCGGCGGGCCGCACGCGGGCGCCATGTTCACCCTCGGCGAGTCGGCCAGCGGTGCGATCGTCCTCGCCGCCTTCGGCGACCAGCTCTCGCGGGCGGTGCCGCTTCCCGTCCACGCCGAGATCGCGTTCAAGAAGATCGCCCTGGGTCCGGTGAAGGCCACCGCGACCCTCGGCCGCCCGGCCGCCGACGTCGTCGCCGAACTCGACGCGGGCAAGCGCCCGGAGTTCCCGGTGAGCGTCGCGATCCAGCGCGAGGACGGCGCCGTCACGACCGAGATGACCGTCGTCTGGACCCTGCGCCCCAACAACTGAGGCACCCCGCCCACGAGGACACGTCGCAGGCACCTCGCAGGCACCTTGAAGGGGCCAGGGGGTCGGCATCACGAAGGGCACGGCCGTACGAGAAGACGAGCACGGCCACGGTGCCTGTGGGACGCGGCGCTGTCACCGTGACCCGGTAGGCTTCACCGGCATGCGCCCGCCCGGGCGCATGCCGGTCCACGCGACGGGAGGAAAGCTGCGGTGCACGTCCAGGAATGGCTCGAGACCGTACCCGCGGTCAGCATCTACGCGCTGGTGGGAGTGGTCATCGGTCTGGAGAGCCTGGGCATCCCGCTGCCGGGTGAGATCATCCTCGTCTCCTCGGCGCTGCTCGCCTCCCAGCACGGCGACATCGACCCGGTGATCCTCGGCGTCTGCGCCACCGCGGGCGCGATCATCGGCGACTCCATCGGCTACGCCATCGGCCGCAAGGGCGGACGCCCGCTGCTGGCCTGGCTCGGCCGGAAGTTCCCCCGGCACTTCAGCGAGGGGCACATCGCGACCGCCGAGCGCTCGTTCGAGAAGTGGGGCATGTGGGCCGTCTTCTTCGGCCGGTTCGTCGCCCTGCTGCGCATCTTCGCGGGCCCGCTCGCCGGCGTCCTGCGCATGCCGTACTGGAAGTTCGCGATCGCCAACGTCCTCGGCGGCATCCTCTGGGCCGGCGGTACCACCGCGGTCATCTACTACGTCGGCGTGGTCGCCGAGGCCTGGCTCAAGCGGTTCTCCTGGGTCGGCCTGGTGCTGGCCGTGTGCGTCGGCCTCACCTCGATGTTGATTCTCAAGCGCAAGGCGAAGAAGGCGACGGCCGCGGCGCCGCAGCAGCCGGCCGAGCCGGTGCCGGCCGCGGCCGACTGAGTCCGACGACGCCCCCCCCAGCCGGGCCGGAACCGTGTTTCGGGTGCCGTCGGCCGCCCACCTGTGCGGTATCGGTGGATGATCCCTTCGGTCACCGACGCCGGTAGGCGGTGGCCAGCACGGAGACAGTGACCCGAGTGGGCACGACCCCGCCGTCGTGCAGGTCCGCACGGCTCACGTGGCGTGCACTCGGCGTCATCGCCACCAGGTCCAGGGCTTCCGGCCTGGTCAAGGACGCGCAGTACTCCACCTGTTCGATGACGGCGACCTCGAAGTAGGGGTTGAGCGCCTGGTGCAAGCGTTCTTCCTTGGCCGGGTCGACCGTGACCATCGCGGGCACCTGGCCACGCAGCTCGGCCAAGTGCCGCCCGGTGGGCCGTACCACGATCAGCCGGCCGGTCGGGCGCAGTACGCGGTGGAACTCGGCCGGGTTGCGCGGGGCGAACACGTCCAGCACGACATCGGCCACCCCGTCGGCCAGTGGGAAGGGACGGAAGACGTCCCAGGCCACCGCGGCGGCTCGGTCGTGGGCACGGGCGGCCGAGCGCAGTGCGCGCACCGATGTGTCCAGCCCGAGACCACGGGCGCCAGGCAGCTGATCGAGTACGCCGGCCAGGTAGTAGCCCGTGCCGCACCCCACGTCCACCACCGTGCCCCGCTCAGCCACGGCGCCGGCCGCCAGGCGGGCCCCGACTTCGCGAATGGGCGCGTAGGTGCCGGTCGACAGGAACCGGTCCCGAGCCCGGACCATGGCTGCGTCATCGCCGCTGGTGGCGCGGGTGCCCGTCAGCAGGCCGGCATAGCCGTGGCGGGAGATGTCGAAGGCATGGCCCACCGGGCAACGCAGTGCACCGTGGTCGGGGTGGAGGCGGCGCGTACGGCACGTCGGGCAACGCAGCAGGTCGAGGGACAGATCGAGGGCAGGGGGAAGCGACACGGGCACGAGACACTCCTGGCAGGGGGTGAAGGGAAGGGATCGTGCCTGCGCGATCAGAGCGTCACTGCCTCAGGAAGGAACGGGCAGCATCGGGACGTGACTTCACGCGGCAGGCACACCAAGGAGGGCGACGCCGTCCGGCATCGCCCTCAGCGCCTTCCGATCACAGGAAGCAGCAGTGCGGGGTGCTCATGAATGCCACGTCATCATTCTACGAGCACGGCGAAGCCCTTCATGCCTCCGCCCAGAGGTGCCTTCATGCCTCCGCCCAAGAGCTGGGAGACACGGCTCAGCCCCCGGTGTGCCCCTCGGTGTGCGCCTCGCCGTGTGCCTTGGCCAGCTCCGCGTACATCGTCCCGTTCAGCGTGATGCCCTCGCGCTCCTCCTCGGTCAGCTCCCGCCTGACCTTCGCGGGTACGCCCGCGACGAGCGAGCCCGGGGGCACCCGCATCCCCTGCGGCACCAGCGCCTGCGCCGCGACCAGCGAACCGGCCCCGATGACCGCGCCGTTCAGCACGGTCGCGCCCATCCCGATCAGGCAGTCGTCCTCCACCGTCGCGCCGTGCACGACGGCGTTGTGCCCGATGGAGACGCGCTCGCCGACGGTGACGGGAAAACCGGGGTCGGCATGCAGCGTGCAATTATCTTGAACGTTGCTGTTCGCGCCCACCGAGATCCGCTCGACGTCGCCGCGCAGCACCGCCCCGTACCAGACGCTCGCGCCCGCCCCCAGCGTCACGTCCCCGATCACGGTGGCCCCCGGCGCCACGAAGGCCTCCGGGTGGACTGCCGGTTCCCTGCCCCCGATCGCCCTGATCAGCGCCTGGTGCGTCATCGTCGCCTCCTCGTCGTCGAGTACCCCCGCACCGTACGTCACCCGGTAGGGCGAAGATCACAGGGCTCCGGCCCCGTACGGCACCTCCGCCGTGAGTACCGTGAGCGGGTGCCGAAGCCCAAGAACACGTTCTCGTCCCGGCGCCGCCGCCTGGCGCAGCGCGTGGTCCACGCGGGCTGGGCCTGGGTGCAGCGCACCGGCTCGGTCACCGCCGAACAGCCCGGCCGGTTCCGCTTCGGCGCCATCGGTACCGGCACCCGGCTGGCGTTCCCGCTCGGCACGGTCTTCGGCGAACCATGGATCCACCTCGGCGCGTACTGCATCGTCGGCGAGCAGGTCACCCTGACCGCCGGTCTGATGCCGGACCTCGACCTCGGCCCGGAGCCGATCCTGCGCATCGGCGACGGCGTCGTCCTCGGCCGCGGCAGCCACGTCATCGCGGACACGACGGTCACCATCGGCAGCGACTGCTACTTCGGCCCGTACGTCTATGTCACGTCCACCAACCACTCCTACGACGATCCGCACCAGCCGATCGGCAAGCAGTGGCCGCGCATGGAGCCGGTGGAGATCGGCCCCGGCTGCTGGATCGGCACCGGCGCGGTGATCCTGCCGGGCGCGCGGATCGGGCGGAACGTCGTGGTCGCGGCCGGCGCGGTGGTGCGGGGCACGGTGCCCGACCACGCCGTGGTCGCGGGGGCGCCCGCCCGGGTCGTACGGCGCTGGACGCCCGCGGAGGGCTGGCAGCCGCCGCTGCGCACCCCGGCGCCGGTGCCGATACCGGACGGCGTGACCTCGGATCAGCTGCTGACGCTGGCGGGGCTGGACGAGGAGGCGGTGGCCCGGCTGGCGGAGCTGGACGACGCGGACGTGGCCGGCACGGTCGACGCGGTCGACGCGGAGTCCTGACCCGTGCGGTGGCCGTCGGCGGCGAGCCCGTGGCCGGCCGTCACCCGGTGGCCAGCAGCAGGGAACCGGCGAGGGCCAGTCCGGCGCCCGCGGCCTGCACCGCGCGGAGCCGCTCGCTGAGGAAGCCGCGCGCGGCCAGGGCCGTCACGACCGGGTAGAGGGAGGCGAGCACGGCGGCGACCGTGACCGGCCCGTGCCGGGCGGCGAGCGCGTACGTGCCGTTGGCCGCGACGTCGGCGAGCCCGACGAAGGCGAGCGCGGGCAGCGCGCGCCACGGGAAGCCGTCCGCCGGGAGGGCGGGGGAGCCGCGCCGCACCGAGACCCACAGGGCGGCGCCACCGGCCACGACGTTGGTGACCCGCTGGACGAACAGCGCGAGGAACAGCCCGGTCACCGTGGTCGACGCCTCGGCGATCAGCGCCATGACCGCGCCGAACCCGAACGCCGCCAGCAGGGTCAGCAGCACGGCCTGCCGCTGCACCGGGGCGCCGCGGAACTGCGGCCCGCCCGCGAGCACCACCCCGGCCACGGCCACCGCGATCCCGGCGAGCTGGAGCAGCCCCGGCCGCTCGCCCAGGACGAGGCCCACCCCCACCGGCACGGCCACGCCCAGCGAGCCGAGCGGCGAGACCACGCCCATCGGTCCGAGGGCGAGCGCCTTGTAGAAGGCGAGCATCGCCACCGGGCCCACCAGGCCGGCGCCGACGGCGAACCACAGCCGCGGTCCGGCCTCGCTCCAGCCGCCGGTGGCGACCACGAGCGCGCCGAGCACGAAGACGGCGATGGACTGCGAGACCACGACGACCGTGAGCGCGGGCGTGCGCCGGGTCAGCAGGCCGCCGCCGAAGTCGGCCAGGCCCCACAGGAGGCTGGTGGCCAGGGCGAAGAGTGCTGTCACGGGTCGCCTCGCAGTACAGTTCGGTGAACGATCGGGTACACCCCACCGTAGTTCAGTGAACTGAACTCTGTCATCCAGAATATTGGACGGAATGTGTCGGACCTCGACCTGCTGACCCAGTCCCTGGCCCGCAACGTCAAGCGCTGGCGCGCCGAGCGGGGCTTCACCCTGGACACGCTGGCCGCGCGGGCCGGAGTCAGCCGCGGCATGCTCATCCAGATCGAACAGGCCCGCACCAACCCCAGCCTCGGCACCGTCGTCAAGATCGGCGACGCACTCGGCGTCAGCATCACCACCCTGCTCGACTACGAGCAGGGGCCCAAGGTCCGGGTCGTCCCCGCCGACCAGGCCGTCCGGATGTGGCACACCGAGGCGGGCAGCTACAACCGGCTGCTCGCCGGCACCGAGGCCCCCGGCCCGCTGGAGCTGTGGGACTGGCGGCTGATGCCGGGGGAGTCCAGCTCCTCCGACCCGCATCCGGCGGGCACCGTCGAACTCGTCCACGTCACGGCCGGGGAACTCACCCTGACCGTCGACGGGACCGAGTACCGCGTCCCGGCCGGCGCCAGCGCCTCCTTCGAGGCCTCGGCCCCGCACACCTACGGCAACGACGGCGACGTCCCGATGGAGATGGTGCTCGCCGTCTCGGTCCCGCCCGTCGGCTGAGACGCGTCTCCGCCGCCCGTCGGCGGAGGCGCCTCCCGCTTGCTGCTGCCGGCCCGCCGGCTGAGACGCCCGGACTCCCGCCGCCGTACGGCTGTTACCGTGCGGCCATGCGCGCACCCATCGGAGACTTCGACCAGGCCACCCCTGCCCCCGACTGCCTCGCAGAACTGACCGGCCCGGTCGCCGACGCCGTACGCCGGTGGACCGGCGCCGTCCCCGCCGAGCAGATCCTCTACGTCGACACCGACCCGCGCTGGGCCGACACCGCCGTCTTCGTGGAGCACTACGGCCGGGAGCTGCTGGAGCAGTCCGCGAACTGCGTGGTCGTCGCCGGGAAGCGCGGAGGCGAGAGCACCCTCGCCGCCTGTGTGGTGCTCTCCACCACGCGGGTCGACGTCAACGGCGTGGTCCGCCGCCGGCTCGGCGCCCGCAAGGCCTCCTTCGCGTCCATGGACACGGCCACCGGGGGGACCGGCATGGAGTACGGCGGCATCACGCCGATCGGACTGCCCGCCGGCTGGCCGGTACTGGTGGACTCCGCGGTCGTCGACCTGCCGTACGTCCTGGTCGGCAGCGGGCGGCGGCGCGGCAAACTCCTCGTGCCCGGCAAGGCGTTCGCCGAGCTGCCGGGCGCCGACGTGCTGGACGGGCTGGGCGTGCCCGTCTGACGCACGGCGCGCGGCGCGCGGCGCCGCGGATCAGGCCCGCGCGTGGTGCGGCCGCGTGCCGTGGGTCTGCGCGTGCCGGGCCGGGGCGTGGTGGGCCAGCGCCAGGTGCGGGTCCGCCTCGCCCGGCACCGGTGCCGGATCGGCGTGCACCAGGGCGGCGGTGAGCCGCGGTACGGCGTGCAGCAGGGCGTGTTCGGCCTCCACCGCGATCGCGTGCGCCTCGCGGACCGTCGCCTCGCCGTCCACGACCACCGCCACCTCGGCCCGCAGCCGGTGCCCGATCCAGCGCAGCCGCAGCTCGCCCACCCCGCGCACGCCCGGCACCGCGCCGAGTGCCTGCTCGGCGCGGTCCACCAGCGCGGGGTCGACGGCGTCCATCACCCGCCGCACCACCTCGCGCGCCGCGTCCCGCAGCACCGCGACGATCGCCGCGGTGATCGCCAGTCCGACGAGCGGATCGGCCAGCTGCAGGCCGAGCGCCGAGCCGCCCGCGCCGAGCAGCACCGCCAGCGAGGTGAAGCCGTCGGTGCGGGCGTGCAGCCCGTCGGCGACCAGCGCGGCCGAGCCGATCTCGCGTCCCACGCGGATCCGGTACCGGGCCACCCACTCGTTCCCCACGCACCCCACGAGCGCGGCCACCGCCACCGCCGGGACATGCGTCACCGGACGCGGGTCGAGCAGCCGCTCGACCGCCGTCCACCCGGCGAACGCGGCGGACGCGGCGATGGTCAGCACGATCACGATGCCGGCCAGATCCTCGGCGCGGCCGTAGCCGTAGGTGAAGCGCCGGGTGGCCGCGCGCCGGCCGAGCACGAAGGCGATGCCGAGCGGTACGGCGGTCAGCGCGTCCGCGGTGTTGTGCACCGTGTCGCCGAGCAGCGCCACCGACCCCGACAGCGCCACCACGACGGCCTGCGCCAGCGCCGTCGCGCCGAGGACCGCCAGGGAGACCCAGAGGGCGCGGATGCCGCGGGCGGAGGACTCCAGGGCGGAGTCCACTTTGTCGGCGCTGTCGTGGGAGTGGGGGGTGAGGAGGTGGGCGAGGCGGTGGCGGATGCGGCGGACGCAGTGAGGGCGGTCGTCGGGGTGGGGGTGGCGGAGAGGGTGCCCGTGGTCGTGCGGGTGCGGGTGCGGGTGCGGGTGAGGGTGAGGGTGTGGGTGGTCGTGGCCGTGGTCGTGGCCGTGGCCGCTGTCGTGGGGGTGGTCGCTCACGAGGTGCTCCTTCCGGTGCGCGGCGGAGGGCGGGTGCGCGGCGCCCTCCGCCATTATGTGCGCAAGAGCGCACGCATGCACCTGTTACCTGCGCAGACTGCGCACAGCGCATCACGCGCCGGACCGCGTGCGGGGGCCGGACCGCGCGGGATGCTCCGGACAGCGCGGGCGCCCGGTCATCAGGAGGTGCGCGGCATGATGCCCAGGTACTGCTCCGCGAACGCGGTCGCCGCGCGCGGGGAGAAGAAAAGGCGGCGCAGCCGGGCGAGCGTGGTGCCCGCGCGGTAGGGATCGCCCGAGGCCGTGCCGTGGTACACCTCGGACAGCCACTGCGAGAACTCCTGGCAGTCCCAGACGCGCTCCAGGCAGGCCGCCGAGTACCCGGCCAGTCCGTCGCCGTCGCCGCGGGTCAGGTACGCGACGAGCGCGCCGCCGAGCAGGAACGCGTCGTGCAGGGCGAGGTTCATCCCCTTGGCGGCGATCGGCGCGGTCAGGTGCGCCGCGTCCCCGGCCAGGAACAGACGGCCGTACGTCATGGGCTCCACGACGTAGTTGTGCATGTCCAGCACCCGCTTCTCGAGCAGCCGTCCCTCGGTCAGCGGCGGGGCGTCCGCCGCGCCGAGCCGCAGCCGCAGCTCGGCCCAGACCCGCTCGTGCGGCCAGTTCGCCGGGTCGTCGCCGGGCGGGCACTGCAGGTAGTAGCGGGTGACCTCGGGGCTGCGCGCCATGTGCCCGGCGAACCCGTGGGGGTGGACGCCGAACACCACGCAGTCCGAGGACGGCGGCGCCTCGGCGAGCAGGGCCAGCCAGCCCACGCCGTAGTCGTGCCGGGCGAACCGGGCCGCGTGCGGGGGCAGCGCGGCGCGCGTCACGCCGCGCGCCCCGTCGCACCCCGCGACGAAGTCACAGCGGATCAGCTGCCGTTCGCCGCTCTCCGGGCAGAGATACGACACTGACGGACGGTCGGTGTCCAGGTCGTGCAGCCGTACGTCCCGCACCCCGAACCGGATATCGCCGCCGCGCACGTCCGCGTACTCCCGCACCAGGTCCGTCACCAGCAACGGCTGTGGGTAGACGAAGTGGTGATGTCCCGTCAGCTCGGTGTACGGCAGCCGGTGCCGCCGGCCGTCGACGCGGAACTCGCACCGGGTGTGCCGCTGGGCACGCGCCAGCAGGTTGCTTGCCAGACCGTGCCGCTCCAGGCCGCGTACCGCCCACTCCTCCAGCACCCCGGCCCGGGGCCGCCGCTCGATGAACTCCCTGCTCTCCGCCTCCAGCACCACGCAGTCCACCGAGGCGGCCCGCAGGATGTTGCCGAGGGTGAGCCCGGCGGGCCCGGCGCCGACGATGACGACCGGAAAGCCTTGCGGGGAAGGAGAGTTGGCGTGGGGGGTGCTGGTCACCCGGACATTATGGCGGTCAGCCGAGCCGCGGGATCTCGATGGCGGGGCACCGGTCCATCACCATGTCGAGCCCGGCCGCGCGGGTGCGCTCGTACGCCGCCTCGTCGATGACGTCCAGCTGGAACCAGACCGCCTTCGCGCCCTTCGCGACCGCCTCGTCGGCGACGGCTCCGGCGAGGTCGCTGTTGACGAAGACGTCCACGACGTCCACGTCGAAGGGGATGTCGGCGAGCGAGGCGTACCCCTGCTCCCCGTGCACCGTCTCCGCCTTCGGGTGGACGGGCACGACGCGCTTGCCGAAGCGCTGGAGCACGCGGGCGACGCCGTACGCCGCGCGCCGCTCGTTGTTCGACAGACCCACCACGGCCCAGGTGTCGCCGCTCTCGGTGAGGATCTTGCGAACGGTGGCTGCGTCGCCGTACACGGGGCCTCCCGGGCCTTGGGGCTTCTCCTGTCGCTTCGGATCCCGAAGCGCTTCGAGCAGGACAACGGCCGACGACGGACGAAGATTCCCGGCCCGCGCACCTGCGTCCGCGCGGTGGCGGGCCTACGCTCGCACCGTGCTGCGCATCATCGACGCCCAAACCGGCGAACCCGTCGAGGCCGCCCCCGCCCGCCGCGGTCTCACCCGTGTCGAGGCGCACGCGCGGGGCCTCGATCCCACCGCCCTGCGCGTGCTGCTGGTCGCCGACGTCCTGGTACGGGCCCTGGAGCTCGGCGGGACACCCGTGTGGGGACTGCTCGCCGGAGAGCGGCAGCAGGCGGAGCTGCGCGCGGCGGCCGCCGCGCTCGGCGTGCGCCCCCTGGAGGACCGCTCGGCGGCGGGTCCGGGCCTCGGGGAACGGCAGATCCTGCACGTGGTCGCGGACGAGGGCACGGCACCGGAGGGCGTGCGGGTGGGCGTGGCGGCGGTGGAGGTTTCGGCCGTGGCGGGGCGGCTGCCGCGGGAACCGGCGGCGGCCGTGCCGGGGGAGGGCGTGCCGGGGGAGGGCGTGCCGCCCGGACTGCGGCTGGGGCCGCTGGGGCCGCTGCTGGACGGTGACCCGGCCGTCCTGCGCCTCGCGCTGCTGTCGCGGCGCAGGAGCGAGCCCGTCCGGCTCGACGCGCGGGCTCTGACGGAGGCCCGGGAGACGCTGGACCGGTGGCGGGGGATCGTCGCCGAATGGGCGCGCCAGCCCTCGCGGCCCGTGCCCGACGAGGTCCGCGCGCGGCTCCGCGCGGCCTGGGAGGACGACCTGGACGTGCCCGGGGTGCTGCGCGTCCTGCGCTGGGTGGAGGGCGAGCCGGAGCTGCCGGACGGGGCGCGCTTCGAGACCTACGTCCACGCGGACCGGCTCCTCGGCCTCGACCTCGCCCGCGACCTGGGAGCCCTGCCGTGATCGAGCGCGCCGAGGCCGGCCCGCTGCGCCGACTGGTCGTGCTGCGGCACGCCAAGTCCGCGCGGCCGCCCGGCGTGCCCGACCACGACCGGCCGCTCGCCCCGCGCGGGCGCCGCGACGCCCCGGCCGCCGGACGGGCCCTCGCCGCGGCCGACTGCCTGCCCGACCTCGCCCTGTGCTCCACCGCCGTCCGCGCGCGGCAGACCTGGGAGCTGGCCGCCGCCCAGTGGGGCACCCCGCCACCGGTCCGGCACGACCCGCGGCTCTACGCCGCCGACGCGCCCGGCCTGCTCGACGTCGTGCGCGAGACACCGCCCCGCGTGGGCACCCTGCTCCTCGTCGGCCACAACCCGGCACTGGAGGACCTGGTGCTCGACCTGGCCGGAGACGGCCTCGACGACACCCTGGAGCGGGTCCGCGCGAAGTTCCCCACCTCGGCGCTCGCCGTCCTGTCCTGGCGCGGCACCGGCTGGCCGGAGCTGGACCCCGGCGCGGCGCTGCTGACCTGGGTGACGGTACCGAGGGGGAGGAAGAAGTAGCCGCCGCATAGGCTGGCCGGATGCAGGACGAGTACCGCACGGTCGCCCGCGCGGGCGTGCACGAGACCGAGGTCAACCGCTCCCGCTTCCTGTGCGCCCTGGCGCCGGCGGCCACCGAGCGGGAGGCCCAGGACTTCGTCGCCGCCGTGCGCAAGGAACACGCCGACGCCACCCACAACTGCTGGGCGTACGTCATCGGCGCCGACGCCGCGATCCAGAAGGCCAGCGACGACGGCGAACCCGGCGGCACCGCCGGCGTCCCCATGCTCCAGATGCTGCTGCGCCGCGACATGCGGTACGTCGTCGCCGTCGTCACCCGCTACTACGGCGGCGTCAAGCTCGGCGCCGGCGGCCTCATCCGGGCCTACGGCGGAGCCGTCGGGGAGGCCCTGGACGCGCTCGGCACGATCACCCGGCGGCGGTTCCGGCTGGCCACGGTGACCGTCGACCACCAGCGCGCGGGCAAGGTCCAGAACGATCTGCGCGCGACCGGGCGGGAGGTGCGGGACGTGCGCTACGGGGAGGCGGTCACCATCGAGATCGGGCTGCCCGACGCCGACGTGGACGCCTTCCGGGCCTGGCTCGCGGACGCGACGGCCGGGACGGCCGGGTTCGAACTGGGCGGAGAGGCGTACGGAGACGCATGACAATCCGGGCATAACGGCTGTAACTGCCGTGATTTCGTGCGGGCATGACGGGCGATACCGGAGTAACCGGCCGTGATGTCAGTGCCGGCCGTTAGTCTCGGGGATCATGCGACTGCTGCACACTTCCGACTGGCATCTCGGCCGGGCGTTCCACCGGGTGAACATGCTCGGGGCCCAGGCCGAGTTCATCGGTCATCTCGTCACCACCGTGCGGGAGCGCGGCGTGGACGCGGTGGTCGTGTCGGGAGACGTGTACGACCGCGCGGTGCCGCCGCTCGCCGCCGTCGAGCTGTTCGACGACGCCCTGCACCGGCTGGCCGCCCTCGGCGTGCCCACGGTGATGATCTCCGGCAACCACGACTCGGCACGCCGCCTCGGGGTCGGCGCCGGACTCATCGACCGGGCGGGCATCCACCTGCGGACCGACCCGGCGGCGTGCGGCACACCGGTCGTCCTGCGGGACACCCACGGGGACGTGGCCTTCTACGGGCTGCCGTATCTCGAACCCGCCCTGGTGAAGGACCAGTTCGGCGTGGAGAAGGCCGGGCACGAGGCGGTGCTGGCCGCCGCCATGGACCGGGTCCGCGCGGACCTCGCCACCCGCGCGCCGGGCACCCGGTCCGTCGTCCTCGCCCACGCCTTCGTCACCGGCGGCCAGGCCAGCGACAGCGAGCGCGACATCACCGTCGGCGGAGTCGCCGCCGTCCCGGCCGGAGTCTTCGACGGAGTCGACTACGCCGCGCTGGGGCATCTGCACGGCTGCCAGACCATCACCGACCGCGTGCGCTACTCCGGCTCCCCGCTGCCGTACTCCTTCTCGGAGGCCGAGCACCGCAAGAGCATGTGGCTCGTCGACCTCGACGCCGGCGGCGCGGTCACCGCCGAACGCGTCGACTGCCCGGTGCCACGCCCCCTGGCCCGCATCCGCGGCACCCTGGAGGAGCTGCTCGCCGACCCGGAGCTGGCGCGGCACGAGGAGGCGTGGGTCGAGGCCACCCTCACCGACGCGGTCCGCCCCACCGAGCCCATGGCCCGCCTCACCGAGCGCTTCCCGCACACCCTCAGCCTCGTCTTCGCCCCCGAACGGGCCCCCGACGACCCCGAGGTCTCCTACGCCCGCCGCCTGGCCGGCCGCACCGACCAGCAGATCGCCGAGGACTTCGTCGCCCACGTCCGCGGCGCCGGTCCCGACGACCGGGAGCGCGCGGTCCTCCGCGAGGCCTTCGACGCGGTCCGCGCGGACCGCGCGGTGCGGGAGGTGACCCCGTGAAGCCCCAGGACCGCCGCCGCGTGCCGTACGCCGCTCGCGCGTCCCGCACCGGGCACCTTCCGGGGGCGCGGGCTGCGGCCGACGGTGAGGGGTGCGCTGCCTCCCTCTGCCGCGTGCCCGGCACCGGCGGCGCGCCGCCGCGCGCGTGCCGCGCCGCGGCGGGGCACCCCGCGGGCAGCGGTGCCGGTCGCGGGGCTCCTGTCTGCGGGGTGCCCGGCGACCGTCGTGTCGGTCTTGCCTGCGGTGTGCCTGGCGACCGTCGCGTGGGTCCTGCCTGCGGGGTGCCTGGTGACCGTCGCGTGACTCCCGTCTGCGGCCTGCCCGGTGACCGCCGCGTGGCCGGGGCGGTCCGCGTCGCGAAGGCGCGCTCTGTGGTGGGCGATGCCGGCTGCTCGGGTGCCGGCCGCCGCGTGCCCGAAGCACACCGCGCGTGGTCTGCCGCCCGCGTGGGCGAGGCCTGCTCCCGCTGCGAGGGCCACCCCGCCTGTGAAGCCCACCCCGTCACTGAAGCTCACCCCGTCGGTCCGGCCCACTCCGTCAGTGCGGCTCACCCCGTCGGTCCGGCCCACTCCGTCAGTGCGGCCCACCCCGCGCGTCACGACGCCGGTCACGGGCCCCGTGACCGCCGCGCACCCGGCGCCCGTCCCGCGTCTCACCCCCGCCGTGCCCGCGGCCCGCGCACCCCGGAGGTCGGTCGATGAGGTTGCACCGGCTCGACATCACCGCCTTCGGGCCGTTCGGCGGGTCGCAGAGCGTCGACTTCGACGCGCTGTCCGCGGCCGGGCTGTTCCTGCTGCACGGCCCGACCGGCGCGGGCAAGACGTCCGTGCTGGACGCGGTGTGCTACGCGCTCTACGGCTCCGTACCCGGTGCGCGGCAGAGCGGGCAGGGAACCGGGCTGCGCAGCGATCACGCGGCGCCGGGGACCCGGACGTCGGTGACGCTGGAGCTGACCGTCGCCGGCCGCCGGCTGGAGATCACCCGGCAGCCGCCCTGGGAGCGCCCCAAGAAGCGCGGCAAGGGCACCACGGTGGACAAGGCCCAGACGTGGCTGCGCGAGTACGACGCCGCGGCCGGAAGCTGGCGGGACCGCAGCCGCTCGCACCAGGAGATCGGCGAGGAGATCACCCA
The DNA here is from genome assembly GCF_040678395.1 of Streptomyces sp. NPDC052687. Lineage (NCBI taxonomy): Bacteria > Bacillati > Actinomycetota > Actinomycetes > Kitasatosporales > Streptomycetaceae > Streptomyces > Streptomyces sp. NPDC052687. The sequence goes on from NZ_JBFATR010000076.1 coordinate 17,412, forward strand.
GCTGCTCGGCATGAGCCGGGAGCAGTTCTGCCAGGTCGTGCTGTTGCCGCAGGGCGACTTCGCGCGGTTCCTGCGCGCCGACGCCGAGGCCCGCGGCAAGCTGCTCGGCCGGCTCTTCGACACCCAGCGCTTCGCCGACGTGGAGAAGCGGCTCGCCGACCGCCGCCGCGCCACCGAGGCCGGTGTCCGCGACGGCGACGCGGCCCTGCTCGCCGACGCCCACCGGATGCAGCAGGCGGCCGGCGGCGCCCTGGACCTGCCCGAGCTGGCCCCCGGCGACCCCGGCCTGGCCGACGCCGTGCTCGGCGCCGCCGCCATCGCCCGCAGCACCGCCCGCGAGGAGCTGGCCATCGCCCACTCGCGGCTCGCCGCCGCCGAGTCCGCGCGGGCCGCCGCCGGCCGCACCCTGGAGGACGTCCGCGAACTGGCCCGGTTGCAACGGCGGTTCGCCGAGGCCCGGCAGCGGGCGCTGCGGTTGCAGGAGCGGGCCGACGCCCACCGCGAGGCGCAGGCCCGGATGGAGCGCGCCCGCAAGGCCGAGTCCGTGGCGCCCGCCCTGGAGCTGCGTGACGCCGCCGACGCCGAGCACCGCCGCGCGGCCGCCGCCGAGGCCCGCGCGCGGGCCGCGCTGCCCGAGCGGTACGCCGGCGCCGGAGCCGCCGGGCTCGCCGCCGCCGCCCGCCGGGCCGCCGAGGAACTGGGCGGACTGGAATCGGCCCGCCGCGCGGAACGCCGCCTCGCCGACCTCGTCGCCGAACGCGACGGCCTCGACCGCCAGGAGCGCGCCGACGACGAGATCCTCCAGGAGGCCGACTCCTGGCTCGCCGGATGGGAGACCACCCGCGCGGAGCTGCGGTCCCGCATCGAGTCCGCGCAGGAGGCCGCGGGGCGGGCGGAACAGCTCGCCGAGCGGCGCGAACCCGCCCGGCGGCGGCTGGCCGCGGCCCGCGAACGCGACCGGCTCGCCGGCCAGGCGGACGCCGCCGAACGGCAGGCCCTCGCCGCCGCCCACGACGCCGTCGAGGCCCGCGCCCACTGGCTCGACCTCAAGGAACAGCGGCTGAACGGCATCGCCGCCGAACTCGCCGCGAACCTCGTCGCCGGCGTGCCCTGCGCCGTCTGCGGTGCCACCGACCACCCCGCACCCGCCCGCAAGGACGCCGCGCACGTCGACCGGGAGACCGAGGAACGCGCCCTCGCCGCCTACCAGCGTGCCGAGGACCAGCGCGCCGAGCACGAACGACGCCTGGCCGCCGTACGGGAGGCACTGGCCGCCGCCACCGCCGAGGCCGGGGACACCCCCGCCGACGACCTCGCCCGCGAGGCCGAAGAGCTGGAGCGGCGGTACCAGCAGGCGCGCGCCGCCGCCTCCGCGCTGCACGCCGCCCAGGAGGAGCTGCGCCACGCCGAGCAGGAGCACGAGCGGCGCACCGCCGCCCGGCAGCAGGCCGCCGTCCGGGCCGCCGCACGCGTCGGCCACCGGGAACGCCTGGAGAGCGAACGGGCCGCGCTGGAGGAGGAGCTGACCACCGCGCGGGGCACGGCCGAGAGCGTGGCCGCGCGCGCCGCCGAGCTGGAGCTGCGGGCCGCCCGGCTCACCGAGGCGGCCGAGGCCGCCCGCACCGCCGAGGACACCGCCCAGCGCCTGAAGAGCGCCGACGCGCGGCTCGCCGACGCCGCCTTCCGGGCCGGTTTCGACACCCCGCAGGCCGCCGCCGACGCCCTCCTCGACGACGCCGCCCACCGTGACCTGCAACGCCGGCTGGACGCCTGGCAGACCGAGGACGCCGCCGTCCGCGCGGTGCTCGCCGAGGCCGACACCGCCGCCGCGGCCGGGCTGCCGCCCGCCGACCTCGCCGCCGCCGAACAGGCCGCCGCC
>NZ_JBFATR010000077.1:0-18682 GCF_040678395.1 Streptomyces sp. NPDC052687
TCGTCGACCGTGCGGAAGCCGTCCAGCATCTCCCGGAAGCGGTCCGGGCCGATGGCGATCATCAGCGACAGACCGATCGCCGAGTCGAAGGAGTACCGGCCGCCGACCCAGTCCCAGAACTCGAACATGTTGTCCGGGTCGATGCCGAACTCGGTGACCTTGTCCGCGTTCGTCGACAGGGCGACGAAGTGCCGGGCCACCGCCTTCTCGTCGCCGAGCCCGGCCGGTCCGTTCAGCAGCCAGTCGCGGGCCGAGGTGGCGTTGGTGACCGTCTCGATGGTGGTGAAGGTCTTCGAGGCGACGATGAACAGCGTCTCGGCCGGGTCCAGGTCGCGGGTGGCCTCGTGCAGGTCGGAGCCGTCCACGTTGGACACGAAACGGACCGTCAACTCGCGTGCCCCGTACGGACGCAGCGCGTCGTACGCCATCGCGGGCCCGAGATCGGAGCCGCCGATGCCGATGTTGACGACGTTGCGGATCCGCTTGCCCGTGTGACCCGTCCACTCACCCGAGCGGACCCGCTCGGCGAACGCGGCCATCTTGTCGAGCACCGCGTGCACACCGGGCACGACGTTCTCGCCGTCGACCTCGATCACCGCGTCGCGCGGCGCGCGCAGCGCGGTGTGCAGCACCGCCCGCTGCTCCGTCGTGTTGATCTTCTCGCCGCGGAACATGGCGTCCCGCAGCCCGAAGACATCGGTGGCGGCGGCCAGTTCGCGCAGCAGCCGCAGGGTCTCGTCGGTGATCAGGTGCTTGGAGTAGTCGATGCGCAGGTCACCGACGCGCACCACATACCGCTCGGCGCGGTCCGGGTCGTCGGCGAACAGCTCGCGCAGATGCGCCTGCCAGGCGGCGCGGTGGTCCTCCAGGGCCGTCCACTCGGGACGCCGGGTGAGCCGGGTGGATTCGGACATCTCAGGCGTTCTCCTCGGTGTCCTCGCCGCGCAGGGCGACGGCGTACATCTCGTCCGCGTCGAGGCGCCGCAGCTCCTCGGCGATGAGTTCGGAAGTGGGGCGCACCTTCAGGGCGAGGGTGCGCGGCGGCTGGCCCGGCAGGGTCAGGGTGGCGAGCGGGCCCTCGGGCCGGTCGATGACGATCTCGCCCTTCTCGGTGCCGAGCCGGACCCCGGTGACGACCGGACCGGCGGTCTCCACCCGCTCGACCGTCACATGCAGCCGGGCCTCCAGCCAGCGGGCCAGCAGCTCGGCGCTGGGGTTGTCGGCCTCGCTCTCCACGGCCGCCGAGGTGATGGGCAGCCGGGCCTGGTCGAGGGCGGCGGCCAGCATGGACCGCCACGGGGTGAGCCGGGTCCAGGCGAGGTCGGTGTCGCCGGGCGCGTACGAGCGGGCGCGGGCCTCCAGGGCCTTCAGGGGCCGCTCGACGGCGTACATGTCGGTGATCCTGCGCTGGGCCAGCGCGCCCAGCGGGTCCTTGGCGGGCACCTCGGGCGCGTCCACCGGCCACCACACGACCACGGGCGCGTCGGGCAGCAGCAGCGGCAGCACCACCGAGTCGGCGTGGTCGGACACCTCGCCGTAGGTGCGCAGCACGACGGTCTCGCCGGTGCCGGCCTCCGAGCCGACCCGGACCTCGGCGTCCAGCCGGGACCGGGTGCGCTCGCGCGGGGTGCGGGCGTGCCGCTTGATCACGACCAGGGTGCGCGAGGGATGCTCGTGGGAGGCCTGCTCGGCCGCCTTGATGGAGTCGTAGGCGTTCTCCTCGTCCGTGACGATCACCATCGTGAGGACCATGCCGACGGCCGGGGTGCCGATGGCGCGGCGGCCCTGCACGAGCGCCTTGTTGATCTTGCTTGCCGTGGTGTCGGTCAGGTCGATCTTCATGGCCTGCGCCAGCTCCGTCCGTCTCGTGCGAGCATCTCGTCGGCTTCCTTCGGTCCCCAGCTGCCCGACGCGTACTGGGCGGGCCTGCCGTGCGTGGCCCAGTACTCCTCGATCGGGTCGAGGATCCTCCAGGACTCTTCCACTTCCTGGTGACGGGGGAACAGGTTGGCGTCGCCGAGCAGCACGTCCAGGATCAGCCGCTCGTAGGCCTCCGGGCTGGACTCGGTGAAGGACTCGCCGTAGGCGAAGTCCATCGTCACGTCCCGGATCTCCATCGAGGTGCCCGGCACCTTGGAGCCGAAGCGGACCGTGACGCCCTCGTCGGGCTGGACGCGGATGACGATGGCGTTCTGGCCCAGCTCCTCGGTGGCCGTCGCGTCGAAGGGGGAGTGCGGGGCCCGCTGGAAGACGACCGCGATCTCCGTCACCCGCCGGCCGAGCCGCTTGCCGGTGCGCAGGTAGAACGGGACGCCCGCCCAGCGGCGGTTGTCGACGCCGAGCTTGACCGCCGCGTAGGTGTCGGTGGTGGAGTCGGGGTCGATGCCGTCCTCCTCCAGGTAGCCGCGCACCTTCGCGCCGCCCTGCCACGCCGGCGCGTACTGTCCGCGCACGGTGTGCCGGCCCAGGTCCTCCGGGAGGCGGACGGCCTTCAGCACCTTCAGCTTCTCGGTGAGCAGCGACTCGGCGTCGAACGCGGCCGGTTCCTCCATGGCGGTGAGCGCCATCAGCTGCAGCAGGTGGTTCTGGATGACGTCACGTGCCGAGCCGATGCCGTCGTAGTAGCCGGCCCGGCCGCCGATGCCGATGTCCTCGGCCATCGTGATCTGCACGTGGTCGACGTACGACCGGTTCCAGATCGGTTCGAACATCTGGTTGGCGAAGCGCAGCGCCAGGATGTTCTGGACGGTCTCCTTGCCCAGGTAGTGGTCGATCCGGAAGACCTGGTCCGGCTCGAACACGTCGTGCACGATCGCGTTCAGCTCGCAGGCGCTCTTCAGGTCGTGACCGAACGGCTTCTCGATGACCGCGCGCCGCCAGGAGCCCTCCGGGGCGTCCGCCAGACCGTGCTTCTTCAGCTGCTGCACGACCTTCGGGAAGAACTTCGGCGGTACGGAGAGATAGAAGGCGTAGTTGCCGCTGGTGCCGCGGGAGGCGTCCAGCTCCTCCACCGACTTGCGCAGCTGCTCGAACGCCTCGTCGTCGTCGAAGTCGCCGGGGATGAACCGCATGCCCTCGGCGAGCTGCTGCCAGACCTCCTCGCGGAACGGGGTGCGGGAGTGCTCGCGCACCGCGTCGTGCACCACCTCGGCGAAGTCCTGGTTCTCCCAGTCCCGGCGGGCGAACCCGACGAGGGAGAAGCCCGGCGGCAGCAGGCCGCGGTTGGCCAGGTCGTAGACGGCCGGCATCAGCTTCTTGCGGGACAGGTCGCCGGTGACACCGAAGATGACGAGCCCGGACGGGCCCGCGATCCGCGGCAGCCGGCGGTCGCGCACATCACGCAGCGGGTTGGTCCAGCCGGCCGCCGGTGCGGCCGGCGCTTCGAGCGGCTTCTGGCTCATTTACGCGTCAGCTCCCTTGCTCAGCAGGGACTTCGTCACCGCGTCCAGCAGGTCCTGCCACGCGGTCTCGAACTTGGCGACTCCCTCGTCCTCCAGCTGCTGGACGATCTCGTCGTAGGAGATGCCCAGCCGCTCCACGGCCGCGAGGTCGGCGCGGGCCTGGGCGTAGCCGCCGGTGACCGTGTCGCCGGTGATCTCGCCGTGGTCGCGGACCGCGTCCAGGGTGGCCTCGGGCATGGTGTTGACCGTGCCGGGGGCGACCAGTTCGTCGACGTACAGAGTGTCCTTGTACGCCGGGTCCTTCACCCCCGTCGACGCCCACAGCGGGCGCTGCTTGTTGGCCTTCGCGCCGGCCAGGGCCAGCCAGCGGTCGCCGCCGAAGACCTCCTCGTACGCGGCGTAGGCCAGCCGCGCGTTGGCGAGCGCCGCCCGGCCCTTCAGGGCGAGCGCCTCCTCGGTGCCGAGGACGGTCAGCCGCTTGTCGATCTCGCTGTCGACGCGGGAGACGAAGAAGGAGGCCACGGAGTGGATGGTGCTCAGGTCGCGGCCCGCCCGCTGCGCCTTCTCCAGGCCCGCGAGGTAGGCGTCCATGACCTCCCGGTAGCGCTCCAGCGAGAAGATCAGCGTGACGTTGACGCTGATGCCCTGGGCGACGACCTCGGTGATCGCGGGCAGACCGGCCCTCGTCGCCGGGATCTTGATCATCACGTTGGGGCGGTCGACCAGCCAGGCCAGCTGCTTGGCCTCGGCGACGGTCGCCCCGGTGTCGTGCGCGAGGCGCGGGTCGACCTCGATGGAGACCCGCCCGTCCCGGCCGCCGGTGGCCCGGTACACGGGCTCCAGGACGTCGGCGGCGGCCCGTACGTCGGCGGTCGTCATCATCCGCACGGCCTCGTCGACCGTCACCCCCCTCACGGCCAGCTCCGCCAGCTGCTCCTCGTACCCGGCGCCGGAGCCGATGGCGGCCTGGAAGATGGACGGGTTGGTGGTCACGCCCACCACATGGCTCGTCTCCACGAGTTCGGCGAGGTTGCCGGACGCGATCCGGCCGCGGGACAGGTCGTCCAGCCAGATCGACACGCCCTGCTCGGACAGGCGCTTGAGGGCTCCCGCACTCGCGGTTGCTTCGGTCACTGTGATCATCTTCTTTCTGCGGTCGGATCAACCGCGTGCGGCGGCCAGGGATTCCCGGGCGGCGGCGACGACGTGGTCGGCGGTGAAGCCGTAGGCGGCGAACAGGGTCTCGGCGTCGGCGGAGGCACCGAAGTGTTCGAGGGAGACGATGCGTCCTGCGTCACCTGTGAACCGGTACCACGTCAGGCCCACCCCGGCTTCCACCGCGACACGAGCCCGCACGGACGGCGGAAGGACGCTGTCGCGGTAGCCCCGGTCCTGCTCCTCGAACCACTCCACGCACGGCATCGACACCACCCGCGTCGGCACACCGGAGGCCTGCAGCCGCTCGCGCGCCTCGACGGCGAGCCGCACCTCGGAGCCGGTGGCGATGAGGATCACCCGCGGCTCGCCGCCGTCGGCCTCGCGCAGCACGTAGCCGCCGCGGGCCGCCTCCTCGTGGGGCTCGTACGTCGGTACGCCCTGACGGGTGAGGGCGAGCCCGTGCGGGGCGGGATCGGTGGCGTGCCGGCGCAGGATCTCGCGCCAGGCGATGGCGGTCTCGTTGGCGTCGGCCGGGCGGACCACGTTCAGACCGGGGATGGCGCGCAGCGCGGCCAGGTGCTCGACCGGCTGGTGGGTCGGCCCGTCCTCGCCGAGACCGATGGAGTCGTGCGTCCACACGTACGTCACCGGCAGCTGCATCAGCGCGGACATGCGTACCGCGTTGCGCATGTAGTCGGAGAACACCAGGAACGTACCGCCGTAGACGCGGGTGTTGCCGTGCAGCGCGATGCCGTTCATCTCCGCGGCCATCGAGAACTCGCGGATGCCGAAGTGGATCGTGCGGCCGTACGGGTCCGCCTCCGGCAGCGGGTTGCCCTCCGGGAGGAAGGAGCTGGTCTTGTCGATGGTGGTGTTGTTGGAGCCCGCGAGGTCGGCGGAGCCGCCCCACAGCTCGGGGATGACCTCGCCCAGCGCCTGGAGCACCTTCCCGGACGCGGCACGCGTGGCGACGGACTTGCCCGGCTCGAAGACCGGCAGCCGCTCCTCCCAGCCCGCGGGCAGCTCGCCCTTGCTGATCCGGTCGAACTCGGCGGCGCGCTCGGGGTGGGCGTCGCGCCAGGCGGCGATCCGCTTGTCCCAGGCGGCGTGCGTCTCGGCGCCGCGGTCCAGCGCCCGGCGGGTGTGGGCCAGCACCTCGTCGGCGACCTCGAAGGTCTTCTCCGGGTCGAAGCCGAGGAGCCGCTTGGTGGCGGCGACCTCCGCCTCGCCCAGCGCGGAGCCGTGCGCGGCCTCGGTGTTCCGCGCGTTCGGCGCGGGCCAGGCGATGATCGTGCGCATCGCGATGAGGGACGGCCGCCCGGTCTCGGCCCGCGCCGCCGTCAGCGCCGCGTACAGGGCGTGCACGTCGATGTCGCCGTCCTCGGCGGGCTCGATCCGCTGGGTGTGCCAGCCGTAGGCCTCGTACCGCTTCAGCACGTCCTCGGAGAACGCGGTCGCGGTGTCGCCCTCGATCGAGATGTGGTTGTCGTCGTAGAGGAAGACCAGGTTGCCCAGCTTCTGGTGCCCGGCGAACGAGGAGGCCTCGGCGGACACGCCCTCCTGCAGGTCACCGTCGGAGACGATCGCCCAGATGGTGTGGTCGAACGGCGACTCGCCGGCCGGGGCGTCCGGGTCGAACAGGCCGCGCTCGTAGCGGGCGGCCATCGCCATCCCTACGGCGTTGGCCACGCCCTGGCCGAGCGGGCCGGTCGTGGTCTCCACCCCGGCGGTGTGCCCGTACTCGGGGTGGCCGGGCGTCTTCGAGCCGTGGGTGCGGAAGGCCTTCAGGTCGTCCAGGGACACCTCGTACCCGGCCAGGTACAGCTGGGTGTAGAGCGTCAGCGAGGTGTGGCCGGGGGAGAGGACGAAGCGGTCACGGCCCGTCCACTCGGGGTCGGCGGGGTCGTGCCGCATCAGCTTCTGAAAGATCGTGTACGCGGCGGGGGCGAGGCTCATGGCGGTGCCCGGGTGGCCGTTCCCGACCCGCTGCACGGCGTCGGCCGCCAGCAGGCGCGCGGTGTCGACGGCACGCCGGTCCAGGTCGGTCCACTCGAGGCCGTCGGTTGTCTGCGTGCTCATCTGATCGCAGTCCCCTTCAAAAAGTCATTGAATCCGCTTGTATTCGCTGGTCAGCCGCGTTCGACTCTAAAAGTCTGACTTTTTCGCAGGAAGGTCCGGGTGTGTCAGCCTGTGGTGAAAGTGGGACACCCAGACGGCACAGCGCGCGACCGAGGCGGCACAAGAACGACATGGCGGACAGAACCCGGCACGACGGCGACGACGACGGCATCAGGACCTTCGCCTTCCCCGCCGACCGCAGCATCAGCGGCGTCGGCATGCAGGTCGGCCCGATGGGCACCGGCCACACCTGGCACTCCGAGGCACCGCGCGGCCGCGTCCACCGCATCGACTTCCACGTCGTGATGGTCTTCGCTGCCGGCCCCGTACGCCACATGATCGACTTCACCGAGTACGAGGCGACGGCCGGCGACGTGCTGTGGATCCGCCCGGGACAGGTGCACCGTTTCACGACCACGAGCGAGTACCGCGGAACCGTCCTCACCATGCAGCCCGGTTTCCTGCCCCGCGCCACCGTCGAGGCCACCGGCCTGTACCGCTACGACCTGCCGCCCCTGCTCCACCCCGACCCGCCACGACTCGCCGCCCTGCAGGCCTCCCTCGCCCAGCTGCGCCGCGAGTACGAGGACACCGCCACCCTCCCCCTCGGCCTGCACACCGCCGTACTGCGCCACTCCCTCACCGCGTTCCTGCTGCGCCTCGCCCATCTCGCGGCCGGCTCCGTGGAGCCGTCCCCGCAGCACACCGACACCACGTTCACCCTCTTCCGGGACGCCGTCGAGGCGGGCTTCGCCACCAACCACAGCGTCAGCGCCTACGCCGACGCGCTCGGCTACTCCCGCCGCACCCTCGTCCGCGCGGTGCGCGCCGCGACCGGCGAGACGCCGAAGGCCTTCATCGACAAGCGGGTGGTGCTGGAGGCCAAGCGCCTGCTCGCCCACACCGACCTGCCCATCGGCCGGGTGGGCGCCGCGGTCGGCTTCCCCGACGCGGCGAACTTCTCCAAGTTCTTCCACCAGCACACGGACATGACGCCGGCGGCGTTCCGCGCGGAGCTGAGATGACCGCAGGACGGGCGCCGACGACGCGAAAAGGGGCTCCACGCGCGCGTGGAGCCCCTTTTCCGGGGAGGCCGGCCGCCGTCAGCGGCCGAAGTGGAACCAGTTCACGTTCACGAAGTCCGCGGGCTGTCCGCTGGTGAACGTCAGATACACGTCGTGCGTGCCGGTGACCGAGGAGATGTTCGCCGGGATGGTGCGCCACGACTGCCAGCCGCCCGTGTTGCCGACCGCGAAGCTGCCGATCGGCGGGTTGCTCCGGCTGTCCAGCCGCACCTCGACCAGGCCGCTCACCCCGGAGGCCGCCCCGCTCGCGACCCGGGCGACGAACTGACGGGCGGGCGTGGAACCGAAGTTGACGCCCCGGTAGACCGTCCAGTCCCCGTTGGCGACGGCGCCGATGTTCTGGCCGCCGCCGGTGTCGGAGGTGGACTCGGTGATCACACCGGACTGGCCGTCGAACGACTCGGCCTGGATGGTGCTGTAGGCGTCACGGTTTCCGGTCGGCGGGGGAGTGGTACCGCCCCCGCCGGACGACAGCACCTGCACGTAGTCGACGACCATCGAGTGCCCGGGGACCGTGCCCGCGTCCGGACCGCCGCCGAAGGCGTCGGGGAAGCCGCCGCCCATCGCCACGTTGAGAATGATGAAGAAGCCGTGGTCGGTGGCGTTGGCCCAGGTCGTCGCGTCCACCTGGTTCTCGCGCACGGTGTGGTAGTTGACGCCGTCGACGTAGAAGCGGATCTCCTCCACGCTGGTCGAGCGGTCCCACTCCATGCGGTACGTGTGGAAGCCGGCCTGGCAGGTGGTGCCGGGACACGTGGTGGAGCCGCCGATGCCGCTGGTCTCGTTGCACGGGCCGCCCGGCGAGGTGCCGCAGTGCATCGTGGCCCACACGGTGTTCAGGCCCTGGGTGTTCTCCATGATGTCCAGCTCGCCGACCGCGGGCCAGTTCCAGTAGTTGCCCCGGTACGGCGCGCCCAGCATCCAGAACGCGGGCCAGTAACCCTTGGCGGCGGCGCCGGTGACGTTCGGCACCTGGATGCGCGCCTCGACGCGCAGCGTGCCGTTCGCCGGGGGCTGGAAGTCGGCGCGGTTGGTCTCGATCCGGCCGGAGGTCCAGCGGCCGGAGGCGTCCCGGCGCGGCGTGATGCGCAGGTTGCCGTTGCCGTCGAGGGAGACGTTGTCCCGGCTGGACGTCATCGTCTCGATCTCGCCGGTGCCCCAGTTGGCGGGGCCGCCCGGGTAGCCGGTGCCGGTCGCGTACTGCCAGTTGGCGGTGTTCACGCCGCTGCCCGCGGGGCCGTCGAAGTCGTCGGCGAAGACCTGCGTCCAGCCGGACGGGGGCGGTGGGGCCGCCGCCGTCGCGGAGGGCGCGGTGACCGTCGCCGCGGCCGCCGCCAGGCTCAGGACGCCGGCGACGGCGGTCAGCGCCCGCCGCAGCGGGAACCGTCTGTGCGGGGTGCCGGAGGTTGCACTCATGTGGGGGTGCCTCTCGGGTACGGAAGTGGATGCGCGGGTGTGCGCCGAGAGCGCCCCAGTGGGGCTGAGAGCGCTCTCAGAGTGCGCCCAATGTGCTCGCCGCCACCGTCGGCGTCAAGAGGTGAAACCGAGAAAGTCCTTGCCCGTCAGGGGAGTTCACTCCCTGAAGGGGGAGCGCACTCTCCCGAAGGGGGCAAACGGGGACGGGTCAGCCGCCGGTCTGCCGGTACGCGTACACGGTCGTCGCCACCGCGCACACTCCGGGCTGGATCATCTGCACCCGGAGCGTGCCGCTGCCGGTGTCGTAGTCGACGCCTTCCGTCTCGTAGGCGTCACCCGCGCACGCGCTGCGCTGCGGCACGGCGAACAGGCTGGTGACCGTCCCGGCGACGGGCGCGCCGTCCAGCGCGCGCTCCAGATCGACCTGGAGCAGCGGACGCGCCTCGGGGAAGTGGGTGCGGGTGGCGTCGTTGGAGGCGCACACCAGACGGGTGGCGGTCACGAAGTCGCAGCCCTGGATGTCCCGCACCGGCCGGTCCAGCGTGATCTGCCCGGCCTTCGGCAGCGTGCCGCCGGCCGCCGGGGTGCTCGGGTTGAGCAGCGGGGCGGGGAACACCTGGAGCCGGTGCTGCTCGCCCCACTCGCCGGCCACCAGCCACCGCGCGTCGGGCGAGACGGCGGCGAAGGAGTTGTTCACCTTCTCGCCCTGGCTCAGCGGATGGACGTACTCGTAGCGCTTCCCGGCCGGGGTGGTCACCGCGAACATCTTCGACGTGGCCGTGTCGGCGCCCTGGTAGGCGTCCACGACATGGCCGCGCGCGATGTCCGGGTCCCCGACGTGGTTCCAGCCCTTCAGCCGCAGGCCCAGCGGGATGTCGGCGAGCCCCCGGTACAGCAGGGAGCCGTCCGCGTGGCTGGCGAGCCCCTGGCCGCCGCCGAGGGTGTCGGTGTACGCCGTCGCGGTCTCCGTCCAGGCCGGCGCGCCCGCGGCGGAGGCGGTGCCCGCGCCCAGGGCGAGCGCGGCGGTGACGGCGGCCAGGGTGCACAGTTGACGTCTCATCAGACTCCTGTCCGAGCGTGGGAGATGGCGTCTCGCATCGAACCACGGACCGGCCCGCCGGTCACCGTGGCGGGCGCGGCGGGACCCGGCGAGTACTGTGCACACCGTGCCGGGCGCGGCAGGTGGGCCCGGCCGGCAGGTGCGAAGAAGGCGGGAGCGGCGTGAGGCTGACGATTCTGGGCGGCGGCGGATTCCGGGTGCCGCTGGTGTACGGGGCGCTTCTCGGGGACCGGGGCGAGGGACGGGTGACTCAGGTCGTCCTCCAGGACACCGACGCCGGCCGGCTGCGCGCGGTCTCCCGGGTGCTGGCGGAACAGGCCGCCGACGTCCCGGACGCCCCCGCGGTCACCGCCACCACCGACCTCGACGACGCCCTGCGCGGCGCCGACTTCGTCTTCTCCGCGATCCGCGTCGGCGGCCTGGAGGGGCGCGCGCACGACGAGCGGGTCGCCCTCGCGGAAGGGGTGCTCGGCCAGGAGACGGTCGGCGCCGGAGGCATCGCCTACGGTCTGCGGACGGTCCCCGTCGCGGTGGACATCGCCCACCGCGTCGCCCGCCTCGCGCCGGACGCGTGGGTCATCAACTTCACCAACCCGGCCGGCCTGGTCACCGAGGCCATGTCCCGGGCGCTCGGCGACCGCGTCATCGGCATCTGTGACTCACCGGTCGGCCTCGGCCGCCGTATCGCCCGCGTCCTCGGCGTCACCGACCCGGCCGAGGCGTGGATCGACTACGTCGGCCTCAACCACCTCGGCTGGGTGCGCGGCCTGCGGGTGGGCGGCCGCGACGAACTGCCGCGGCTGCTGGCCGACCCGGCGCTGCTCGGCTCCTTCGAGGAGGGCAAGCTGTTCGGCGCCGACTGGCTGCGGGCGCTGGGCGCGATCCCCAACGAGTACCTGCACTACTACTACTTCAACCGCGAGGCCGTGCGCGCCTACCAGGAGGCCGAGCGCACCCGCGGCGCCTTCCTGCGCGACCAGCAGGCCCGCTTCTACGCCGAGGCCGGCGACCCGGCCGTCTCCGCGCTGGCCGCCTGGGACCGCACCCGCGCCGAACGCGAGGCCACCTACATGGCGGAGAACCGGGAGGCCGCCGGGGCCGGCGAGCGCGACGCCGACGACCTGTCCGGCGGCTACGAGAAGGTCGCCCTCGCCCTGATGCGGGCGATCGCCCGCGACGAGCGCACCACGCTCATCCTCAACGTCCGCAACCGCTCCACCCTCTCCGCGCTCGACGCCGACGCGGTGATCGAGGTGCCCTGCCTGGTCGACGCGAACGGCGCCCACCCGGTCGCCGTCGACCCGCTGCCCGGCCACGCCACCGCACTGGTCTGCTCGGTCAAGGCGGTCGAACGGGAGATCCTGACCGCCGCCGAGACCGGCTCCCGCGCCACCGCCGTCAAGGCGTTCGCCCTGCACCCGCTCGTCGACTCGGTGACCGTGGCCCGCCGCCTCGTCGACGCCTACACAGCCGTCCACCCCGGCCTCGCCTACCTCGCCCGGCGCTGACGCCCCGCGCCGGCCCCCGCCTCTGAAGGGTGTGGCGCACGTCACATCGCTGTGTGGAACTCCGCGCCGGGCATCGGCGAACAGCAGGAGACCATCCCACGGCTCCTCAGAAGGCAGGACATGCAGCACAGAGGCAGGACGTGACGCTCCTGCCGGACACCCGTACCGCTCAGGCCAGGGCAGCGGACCGGACCGGCAGCTCCGACAACTCGATCATCGAAAGGTCCCTGGAGACACCCGAGGCGTTCGCCGCGATCTTCGACCGCTACGCCGACGACATCCACCGCTACATCGCCCGACGCCTGGGCTCCGACACCGCGGACGACCTGACGGCGGAGACGTTCGTCATCGCCTTCCAGCGGCGCCGGCGCTACGACCCGGCCCACGGACACGCCCGGCCCTGGCTGTACGGCATCGCCACCAACCTGGTCGGCCGGCACCGCAGGGACGAGGCGCGCCGGCTCAAGGCCCTGTCCCGCCTGGCGTCCCTGGCACCCGGCCCGGAACACGATCGCCCGGAGGACGGGGTCACCGGCCGGCTCGGCGGCGCCGTGGCGGACGGCGCCCTGGCCGCCGCCCTCGCCGCGCTGCCCGCCCGCTACCGGGACGTGCTGCTGGTGATCGCCTGGGGCCAACTCGACTACGCGGAGGCGGCACGGGCCCTGGGCCTGCCCGTCGGCACGGTCCGCTCCCGGCTGCACCGGGCCCGCACCCGGCTGCGGAGGTCGCTCGGCGGCCCGGACCGCACTCCCGGCCCGGACCTCACTCCCTCCACCGCTTCCCGCAAGGAGACCGACCATGGATGAACTGACCAGGGTGCGCGCGTGGGACGCCGACGGCGGCGGACTGTCCGACGAGGCCCGCGCCGCCGCCCGGACCCGACTCCTCGCCGCGGTGGCCGCGGAGGACCGCGCCGCCGCCCCGGTCCGCCCGCTGAGCCGGCGCCTGGTGTTCCGGGCCGCGCTGGGGGGCGCGGCCGCCGCCGCGGTGGGCGCCGGCGTCGTCATGACGCGGGATGCCGGCTCCGCGCGCACACCCGCCCTGGAACCGGTCAGCGCCCAGGACGTGCTGCGGCGGGCCGCCGCGCGGACCCGCGCCCTGGGCAGCGACCTCCCCGTGCCGCGCGACGACCAGTACTTCTACACGCGGACCCACATCAGGCGGACGCCGCTGGAGACCGGCCGGACCAGGACGTGGACCGACGAGAGCTGGCTGTCGGTGGACGGGTCCAAGCCGTCCCTGCGCGAGGACCACGGGAAGGTCCACCGCGATCCCCCGCTCGGCGAGCACGAGGTGATCTGGCCCCCCACCGTCTACAGCGGGCTGCAGAAGATGCCGACCGACCCGGACAAGCTCCTGGACGTGCTCCGACTCGGCGACAAGGCGAGCCCCGAGTCGGACATGCACGTGTTCTTCGAGGGCTGCATGCTCCTGAAGGGCCCGCGCGTGATGCCCCCCGGCCTCCAGGCCGCCACCTTCGAAGCGCTGTCCAAGCTGCCCCGCATCCGCCTCGACCACGACGCCGTGGACGGGGCCGGCCGCGAAGCCGTCGGAGTCTCCTACCCCGACACGGAGTTCACGTTCCTCTTCGACCGGACCACGTACGACTACCTGGGGCTGCGCACCAAGGGCAGCGTGCCGGAGAAGGCCGACGGCAAGTGGATCCAGACCGGCTGGTACTACGAGACCCGGTCGCTGGAGGAGCTCCAGGTGGTCGACCGCATCGGGCAGCGCCGCTGAGCAGTCCTCCTCCCGGCGGGCGCCCCGGTCACAGCGGCAGCGCCTCGGCCGAGGCCGCCCCGGCGGGAGCGGGCACCGCCGGCAGCGGCACCGTCTCGTCCGCCCGCTGCTGCGGCAGCGAGAGCGGCCGCAGCAGCCGGGGTCCCGCCACCACCGTGTAGTCCTGCCCGAGGAACGGCGGGGTGATCTCGCCGGGGTCGTCCCCGAGCGCCATCCGCACCGCGGCCCACGGCGCGTTCACCCCGCACAGCGACAGCTGGTGCAGCCCGCCCGCGGGCCGCGTGTTCACATCCATCAGCACCGGACGGTCGCCGAACATCCGGAACTGGATGTTGGACAGATAGTGCAGCCCGAACCCCTCGGCGATCAGCCGCGCCGGCTCCAGCCACTGCTCGTGCAGGGTGAACCCGCGCCGGCGGCCGTTCTTCGTGCGGCCCACCGCCAGCCGCACCCGGTTGTCCGGACCGGTCAGGCAGTCCACCGACACCTCCGGCTGTTCCAGACGGGGCATCACCAGCCAGTCGACCGGCTCCTCCGCCTGCCGCATCGCCTCCACCACCAGGTCGAGCGGGACGTAAGGGCTCGGGAACCCGCTGAGGTGAACGAGCGAGAAGGGGGCGCGCGTTACGACGCGGAAGCCCACCCCGCCCGCACCGGACACCGGCTTGAAGCACGCCTTGTGCCCGGCCGCCTCCAACTCGTCGACGGCGGCGACGAGTTCGTCGGCGTCACGGACCCGCCACCACGGCGGCACCGGCACTCCGACGGCCTGCACGGCCTCGTAGGCGATCACCTTGTCCTCGAAGACGGCCACCGCCTGGGGAGGCGGCGCCAGCAGCGCCGTGCCGACCGCCTCGAACTCGGCGCGGTGCGCCACGATCGCCGCCTGGTGCAACCGCGGCACGAACACGTCGATCCCGCGCCGCGCGCACAGATCGAGGGCGAACTCCACGTACGCCGCCGGGGACAGGCCCTCGGGCTCCAGCTCCGCGGTGTCGGCGGCGGCCAGCACCGGCGAGTCCGGATCCGCGTGGGTCGCGTGGATCTCCACCGCCCGGTCGCTGGGATTTCGGCGCAGCTGATCCATGAAGAACACGTTCTCCGCGTACGTGCGGTTCAGCCAGACGCGTACGCGAGAGACCATGCAGGCCGCCTTTCACGGTTCGCGGGCACGGCGGAGCACGGCCGGCCCGGCCAGAGGGATGAAGGGAGGGACACCAAACCGCCCCCGGAAAGGGGGTTGAGACGGTGGTGTTGGGGCAGATCATACGGCTTTCCGGAGCCGTCGCGTGCAACGCGCGCGTTAAGGATCGTCCGATCACGCACACCGGGATCACGGATCCCGACAGACCCGCCCGCCTCTCCTTTCCCCGCCCCGCCGGCGGGGCGCGCCGAGCGGGCGGGTCACCCTTGCCCGACGCGGCGCGCGTGTGTTCTCGTGGTGCCGTCCGCGTGATCACGTGATCGAAGGGGGCCACAGTGACATCGACGGCCGGTGGTGCCGGGCAGCTGCTGGCCATCAGCGACCTGCACATCGGATACGAGGACAACCGGGCGCTGGTCGAGAAGCTGCGCCCCGGCACCGACGACGACTGGCTCCTGGTGGCCGGAGACGTCGCCGAGAAGGTCTCCTCCATCGAGTGGGCCCTGAAGACCCTCGCCGGACGCTTCCGCAAGGTCGTCTGGGTCCCCGGCAACCACGAGCTGTGGACCCACCCCTCGGACCCGGTCACCCTGCGCGGCGTCGCCCGCTACGAGCACCTGGTCGAGATGTGCCGCGGCCTCGGCGTCGTCACCCCCGAGGACCCCTACCCCGTCTGGGAGGGCCCCGGCGGCCCCGTCGCCGTCGCCCCGCTGTTCCTTCTCTACGACTACTCCTTCCTCCCCGCGGGCTGCGCGACCAAGGAGGAGGGACTGTCGTACGCGCACAAGACCGGCGTCGTGTGCAACGACGAGTACCTGCTCCACCCCGACCCCTACCCGACCCGCGACGACTGGTGCCGGGCCCGGGTCGCCGCGACCGAGGCCCGCCTCGCCGCGCTCCCCGATGACCTGCCGGTCGTCCTGGTCAACCACTGGCCGCTGGAGCGCCATCCGACCGAGGTGCTGTGGTACCCCGAGTTCGCCATGTGGTGCGGCACCCGGCTCACCGCCGACTGGCACCGCCGCTTCCCGGTCGCGGCCGTGGTCTACGGCCATCTGCACATCCCGCGGACCACCGTGCACGAGGGGGTCCGCTTCGAGGAGGTGTCGGTGGGATACCCCCGTGAATGGCGCAAGCGCCCGCAACCGCCGGGCCGGCCGCGCCGCATTCTCCCGACGGAGGCCTGAGCCGGTGATCGAGGAACTGCTGCCCGGCACGGTCGTCGCGGTCGAAGCCCACGGAACGGGTGAGACCGCCCCGCTCTTCCCCGAGGAAGAGGTGTTCGTGGCGCGCGCCGTGGCCAAGCGGCGCCGCGAGTTCACCGCCGTGCGCGCCTGCGCCCGCCGCGCCATGGAGAAACTGGGAGTGCCCCCGCAGGCCATCCTGCCCGGCGAACGGGGCGCGCCGCGGTGGCCCGACGGGCTGCTCGGCAGCATGACCCACTGCGACGGTTACTGCGCCGCCGCGCTGGTGCGCGCCACCGACCTGGCCTCCCTCGGCATAGACGCCGAACCGCACGCGCCGCTCCCGGACGGCGTGCTCGACGCCGTGGCCCTGCCCGCCGAGCGGGAGCGGCTGCGCCGGCTGGCCACCGCGCTGCCCGGACTGCGCGGCGACCGGCTGCTGTTCAGCGCCAAGGAGTCCGTCTACAAGGCGTGGTACCCGCTCACCGGGCGGTGGCTGGACTTCTCCGAGGCCGACATCGACATCACCGCCGACCCCGAGGACCCCGCCCGCGGCGCTTTCCGCGCCGAACTCCTCGTCCCCGGACCGCTGCTCGGCGACCGCCGCGTGGGCCACTTCGAGGGCCGCTGGACCGTGCGCCGGGGGCTGGTGGCGACGGCGGTGACGGTGCCCCACCCCTGAGCCGCACCGGTCCGCCTCGAACCCACGCCCCCTTGGCGTTCCCCCCCCGCGCCGGTGCTTTCCGCCCGGCGGGTCAGCAGCCGGGGCCGGGCGTCGCGGCGGGACCGTGCCCGGCCGGGCCGTACGCCTCGCGCACCACCGCGATCGGCGGGCACCAGCTGTGCAGCAGCCGGAAGAACGCCTCCTCGTTGCCGCTCAGGCCCGCCTCCGCGAGCGCCTGTTCCGCCTCGGCGAGCACGGCGGGCGGCACGACGGGCGGCCGGGGCGCCCCGTGCGGACCCGTCGCGCCGTCGAAGGCCGCCCGCACGGTGTGCAGCAGGCGCAGATAGGCCTGGACGGCGGCGCGCTCGCGGTCGGTCGGTACGACAGTGGACATCGGTCGGCTCTCCCCGTCTCGACAGCGTGCCCCGCACAGCGCGGGGCCTGTCTCCAGCTTGCCGCCCACCACTGACAATCGGGCCTCGCGCCCGCGCGGTTCGCCCGCTCAGCGGAGCCGAGACCACGGCGGTACGAGCCGGGAAAGCCTCCCTACGCCGGGCCGAACGGTCGACATCGCGCCCGCTGCGGGTTTGAACGCCGCATGTGACGTGACGTCAGCGACTGCCATGGCGACCGCGAGCGGTGCCGGGGGATCAGCTGTCCGGTCGCTTGACGCTCTCGAGAAGCATGTCCAGCCACTCGGCGACCTTGTCGCGGTGCTGGTCGGTGGGGAGTTGGGCCGCGCGCCAGGCGATGCCGCGCACCCCGTGGTCCTGCAGCAGCCGCTCCAGCGGGTCGTCGGCCGCGGCGGCCGCCTCGCGCTCACGGTCGGCCAGCTTCTGCAGCAGTTCCTGCTCGGTGCGCTGGAGGGCGCCCGCCAGGGCCTCGGGGTCCTCGGCCGTCAGGAAGCCCGCGTGCACCCGGAAGAAGCGCTGGATGGCGTCGCAGTGCTCCATGGTGGGGCGGCGGTCGCCGTTGATCAGCGCCCCGGCCTGCTGGCGGGACATGCCGGCCCCGTCGGCGATCTCCTGCTGGGTGTACCGGCGGCCGTTCGGCTTCAGCCGGGTGCGCCGCAGCAGGTCCAGCCGCTGGAGGAAGCGCGCCTGCACATCGGGCTCGCCGGCGGGCCGGCCGCGCAGCAGGTCCCTGACCACCGGCTCGGGGACACCGCAGGCGACGGACAGCCGGGCGGTGTCGAAGACCTCGGCGTGCGGCACGCCGAGCCGGTCGGCGAGCGCGGTGACGCGGGCGACCACGGCCGGCAGCACAGCCGTCGCCGTGGCGCCCGGAACCTCGTAGCCATCCGTCACCGGCAGGTCTCCTACGTCTCTCACAGGCTTCTCACAACTGGTTGCCGTGAACTTCCCGGAGATTAGCCGGTGCTTCGAACTCACATCCAGGTCTCGCCACAACTGTGGCCAATTTCAGCCGTCAACAGGCATGAAATGCCACGATAGTTGACACGCCTCGCGTCGGGGCCTCAGGATCAAGGCGCCGCGTGAAGGCCGCAGAGGCAAGAGGGGTGACCTCCCGATGGCATATCAGGCAGGAGGGCAGCGGTCCGAGCTGCGGCCCGTACCCGAGTGTCCCGAGGCCCAGGCGTACCTGGAGGATTACGCCGCACTGCTCCAGACCGTTCCCTTCCCGTCGGTCGTCGTCGACCGGGGATGGGACGTCGTCCTGGCCAACAACGCCTTCGAGTCACTTTTCCGGGGCGTGGGACCGCATCCGACGGCCATGCCGTGGGACAACTTCCTCAGATTCGTCCTGTTCCACCCCGACGCCGGCACGGTCCTCGGGGAGCACGAGGCGCGCTGGTGCCTGCCGATGCTGGCGCACTTCGCCGACGCCGTGGAGCGGCACGCGCAGGACTCCCGGCTCCAGGCGATCCGCCGGGAGATCGCCCAGGACCCCATCATGGAGGCCGCCTTCCGGCAAGGGCTGCCGCACTGGATCCGCGCGGTGGGCGACGCGGCCGTCGAACACGACGGCGCGATCCGCCCACTGCTGCACCCCGACCCCCGCTGGGGCGCCACCGACTGCCGTATCGTCGGCGAAACCCCCCGGACGCTGCAGAGGCTGGGCTACACCCGGCTGACGCTGGTGATGCGACAGCCGCGCCGCGCGGCGTCCGCCTCGCGCCGGCGCGCCGGCGTCCGCCGCGCGGCGGGCCACCTCAGCGTGGTCCCCGCCCCCGAGGCCTGACC
>NZ_JBFATR010000078.1:0-18573 GCF_040678395.1 Streptomyces sp. NPDC052687
TCGCGGACGGGCGGCCGTTCTTGTCGATGGTGGCCGACTGGGTGGTGCCGCCGGGGTAGACCGTCTTGGTGCGCTTGTCGTTGTTGTTGTAGTCGGCACTCATCGGGACATGGGATGCCTGATCCGACGCGGAACCGGCCGTTATGCCATCCGTCAGCGGTCCACGTCGGCTGAAACAGGTGCCCTGTGCAGCGACACCGTCGGCGGGTGCGCAACGGTCGCCGCGGGAGTACTCGGCAGTCGCCGGGGAGTGCCCAGCAGTCGCCGCGGGAGTGCTCAGCCCTTGCGGCGGCCGGCCCCTCTGGAAGCCGCAGAGCGGTTCAGAAGCCGTAGCCCATACGGCGCGACAGCTCGGCGCCGGCCGCCACCATGCGCTGGGCCAGTTCCGGCAGCCGGTCCGAATCCAGCCGGTAGACCGGCCCCGAGACGCTGATCGCGGCGATCACCTTGCCGTCGTGCGCCCGGACCGGCGCGGCCACGGCGGCGAGTCCCAGCTCCAGCTCCTCGACGGTCATCCCGTAGCCCTGCCGGACCACGGCCTCCAGCTCGCCGCGGAGCGTGGAGGCGCCGGTGACGGTGCGCTCGGTGAACCGGGGCAGCGGGCGGGCCAGCAGGCCCTCGCGCAGGGCCGGCGGCATGTGTGCGAGCAGCACCTTTCCGCTGGACGTGGCGTGCAGCGGGGTGCGGCGGCCGAGCCAGTTCTGCGCGGTCACGGATGCCGTGCCGCGGGCCTGCATGATGTTGACGGCCGCGTCGTCGTCGAGGACCGCGATGTTCACGGTCTCGCCCAGCTCGTCGGCCAGCTCCCGGCACACCGGGACGCCCTCCTGCGAGATGTCCAGCCGGACCGCCGCCGCACCCGCCAGCCGCAGCACACCGGCTCCCAGGTAGTACTTGCCGCGGTCCTTCGCCTGCGCCACCAGGCCGCGGTTCTCCAGGACGCCGAGCAGCCGGAACGCGGTGGACTTGTGCACGTCCAGCTCTTCGGCGATCTCCGTGACGCCCGCCTCCCCGAGCCGGGCCAGGATCTCCAGGACGCTGACGGCGCGATCCACCGACTGCACGGCACTGGTGGCTCCCCGGCCGCCCCGCTTCGCCGGGGGCGCGGCGCCGTCGCCGCCGGGCGCGGACTGGTTCTGCGTGCGGACCATCACTCGACTCTTACTGCCTGACGGCCGCTTCGGGCCGCATCTGCGGGAACCCGGGAGGCGGCGGTCGCCCCGCCTGACGCGTGGGTTCTGTTGCGCACTGCGCCAGCCAGTGCGCCATGCGAGACGACATGCTACCGAAGCGTCCGGATCCCGACTGGTGCCCGCTCCGCTGTCCTCAGGAATGCGACAGCTGCTCGGCCCCGCCGGACCGGCGTATGCGCTCCTGCCTCCGCTCGGCGACGCGGGCCTGCCGACGCGCCCGGCGGCGTTCGCGGCGCAGCGCGCGTGCCGTGCTGCTCGGCGTCGACACCACGCCGTTGCGCTGGGTCCACACCTGACGCGTCACCCACACGTCCAGCGCCGCCCACGTGGCCACCACCGTGCTCGCCACGCCGCTGAGCACCATCGGGAACGCCAGCCAGGATCCGGCCAGAGTGCACAGGAACGCCACCATCGCCTGAATCAGCGTCACCGCGATGATGAGCACCGCCCGCACGGCCGCCGTACGCACCGGATCGGGCAGCCGGCGCCGCTTCGCCGGCTCCTCGACCCACAACGTCCGGTAATACGGCCGTTCCTGAACGCCGCCCGGCTCGTCGGACCTGCGGGCACCCGCCGTGCTCGCCACGGGCGCCTCCTGCCGCTCCGCCGTGCCCATCATCGTGTCCACTCCCCACCGCCCAGCAGATCCGCTCGCCTCGGTCCGAAGACCCGACTCCCCGTGTGGCTGCCCGGCTTGCGCTGTTTTACGCCGCCCGGGTGCGGGATGCGGCTCCTGTGGCCGATTCCGCCCCCATTCCCTGTCATGAAGGACGAACGGCACTCCGCGAAGATTCCCCGCCGCCGAAAAATTCCGGCCAATCGTCCGGTCGAACCCATCGGGTGCGGCCGTCGGCGCGCCGCCCGAATCGGGGAGGCAATCTCCCGCAATGACCCGACAACTCCCCATGATGGGCGGCCAGTACGGAAGTTCGCCCTCCGGAACGCTCTTCGAGTTCCCCGTGTGACGGTAGTAGGCTCGCGCCGTTTGTTGACGCACATGTGTACCCCCTGCCGGTGGGGGTCGAGCTGGGGGAGGCCATGCGCTTTCGCGGGAAGTCCATCCGCCGGAAGATCGTGGCACTGCTGCTCGTGCCGTTGGTGTCCCTGACGGCGATCTGGGCGTTCGCCACGGTGCTCACGGGGCGCGAGGCAGCCCGGCTGTTCAGTGTGTCGTCCCTCGTCGAGGAGATCGGTTACCCCACCGAGGACACCGTCCGCGTACTCCAGCAGGAGCGCCGCCAGGCCCTCGTCTACCTCGCCGATCCCCGCGCCTCCAACGGCCTCTCCGCCCTCAAGCGCAGCCAGGCCGTCACCGACGCGGCCGTGACCGAGATCCGCGGAAACGCACGCGACCCCGATGTGCGGGACGCCCTCGGCGCGAGCGACGGTGAGCGGCTGACCGCCGTCCTGGAGGCGTTCGACGGCATCGAGTCCCTGCGCCGCAGCATCGCCGACGGCACCGTCGACCGCGCCCAGGCCTTCGAGCTGTACAACCGCCTGGTCGACCCGTGCTACGCGCTGCTGGCCAACCTCCACGTCGTCGACAACGTGGAGATGGACACCCAGTACCGCGCCCTCGTCAACCTCTCCCGCGCCCGCGAACTCCTCTCCCGCGAGGACGCCCTGCTCGGCTCCGCCCTGGTCGTCGGCCGGCTCTCCCGCGCCGAGGTGCGCCAGATCTCCGACCTCATCGCCCAGCGCACCCTGCTCTACGACGCCAACCGGGCCCTGCTCCCGGCCTCGGACCGGGACCGCTACGAGCGGTTCTGGAAGAACGCCGAGACCGCCCCCCTCCGGGTCGCCGAGGAAGCCGCCGTCGCCACCAGGTCCGGCACCCCCAGCGGTGTCACCGCGCGGACCTGGGACACCGCCGCCGGCGATGTCCTCGCCGAACTCGGCACCCTCGACGACGAGACCGCCGACCGCTACCAGGAACGCGTCCGCCCGATCGCGACCGGCGTCATCGCCAAGGTCGTCGTCGCCGGCGCCCTCGGCCTCGCCGCCCTGCTCGTCTCCCTCGTCGTCTCGGTGCGCATCGGCCGCGGCCTGATCCGGGACCTGCGCCAGCTCCGCCTGGAGGCCCACGAGGCGTCCGGCGTGCGGCTGCCGAGCGTGATGCGCCGGCTCTCCGCGGGCGAGCAGGTCGACGTGGAGACCGAGGTGCCGCGCCTGGAGTACGACAAGAACGAGATCGGCGAGGTCGGCCAGGCCCTCAACACCCTTCAGCGGGCCGCCGTCGAAGCCGCCGTCAAGCAGGCCGAACTGCGCGCCGGGGTCTCCGAGGTCTTCGTCAACCTCGCCCGCCGCAGCCAGGTCCTGCTGCACAAGCAGCTCACGCTCCTCGACACCATGGAGCGCCGCACCGAGGACACCGAGGAACTGGCCGACCTCTTCCGCCTCGACCACCTCACCACGCGGATGCGCCGGCACGCCGAGGGCCTGGTGATCCTCTCCGGCGCGGCCCCGTCCCGGCAGTGGCGCAAGCCGATCCAGCTCATGGACGTCGTACGGGCCGCCGTCGCCGAGGTCGAGGACTACGAGCGCATCGAGGTCCGCAGACTGCCGCGGATCGCCGTGACCGGCCCGGCCGTAGCCGACCTCACCCACCTCGTGGCCGAACTCCTGGAGAACGCCACCGTCTTCTCCCCGCCGCACACCGCCGTCCAGGTCGTGGGGGAGCGGGTCGCCAACGGCTTCACCCTGGAGATCCACGACCGCGGCCTCGGCATGGCGGCCGACGCACTCCTCGAAGCCAACCTCCGGCTCGCCGAGACCCCGGAGTTCGAGCTGTCCGACACCGACCGGCTCGGCCTGTTCGTGGTCAGCCGGCTCGCGCAACGGCAGAACGTCCGGGTCTCCCTCCAGCCGTCCCCGTACGGCGGCACCACCGCCGTCGTCTTCATCCCCGACACCCTGCTGACGGACGACGTCCCGGACACCAACGGCATCGGTTTCCGCCTCGACCGGCCGCGGCCCGCCAAGGACACCGAGGCCGGCGGCCGCCGGACCGCGCTCTCCAAGGCGCCCGTGAAGGTCCCCGGCCTGCCCCCCGCGCTGCTCGACGGTCCGGTCGAACTGGAGGCCCCCGTCGGCCTCGACGCCATCGACGCCATCGACGCGATCGATGCCATCGACGACTTCCCCGGCGTGCTCGACAGCGAGGACACCGACCGCGGCGGCCTCTTCCGCCCCCGCCGCTCCCTCCTCGCCGCCGACGAGGACACACCGGGACGCCCCGGCCCACGTCACCACGGAGCCTCCCGCACCCGCGACGCGTCCGCGGGCGACGGCACCGACGAGGACGACCACCTCGACGCGCCCGTCCCGCTGCCCCGCCGCCGTACACCCAAGCTGGTCAGCTCCCACGGGCGCCCGGTCACCGAGCAGCGCACCCGCGGCGCCGACCCGGACGACGAACCGCCGGCGGGCCCCGCCCCGCGCCCCGCCGATCCGGACCGCGCGACCCCGCTCCCGACCCGCCGCCGCGGCAGCTCCCCGCTCGGCCGCGGCACCACCTCACCGGCCCACCGGGAGACCCGCGAGAACGCGGACTCCCGTGACAGCGGCGACTCCCACCCGAGCGACCGCGCGACGACCTCACTGCGCGCCCTGCGGGGCCGCGCCGAAAGCCCGGACCGCGCACCCGGCCCCGACACCGGAACCGGCACTGACCGCGGACCCGGCGTTGGCACTGACCCCGGAGCCGGCACTCACCCCGGAACCGACCCCGGCTCCGGCCCGCTGCCCCGCCGCGTGCGGCAGGCCAGCCTCGCGCCGCAGCTGCGGCAGGGACCGGCGCACCGTACCGACGACCGCGCGGCACCCGAGGAACGGGACGCCGACGAGGTCCGCGACCGTATGGCCTCCCTCCAGCGAGGCTGGCGGCGCGGCCGCGAGGAGAACGCCGCGGGCGACGACGCCCACAGCGGCACGGCACCACACCGAACGACTAAGGGGGACGGTCGATGACCGCACCGAAGGCGACCGACCACGCCACGACCGGCAAGTCGGGCGAGCTGAACTGGCTGCTCGACGAACTGGTGGACCGCGTGGCGAGCATCCGCAAGGCCCTCGTCCTGTCCGGCGACGGACTGCCCACCGGGGCCTCCAAGGACCTGACCCGCGAGGACAGCGAGCACCTGGCCGCCGTGGCCTCCGGCTTCCACAGCCTGGCCAAGGGCGTCGGCCGCCACTTCGAGGCGGGCAGCGTCCGGCAGACGGTGGTCGAACTGGACGACGCCTTCCTGTTCGTCACGGCCGCGGGCGACGGCAGCTGCCTCGCCGTCCTGTCCGACGCCGACTCCGACATCGGCCAGGTCGCCTACGAGATGACGCTCCTCGTGAAGCGGGTCGGGGTGCACCTGGGCACCGCTCCGCGCACCGACCTGCCCGCCGGCGGGTAGTGGGATGGCATGAGCGCAGACGGACAGGCGAGAAGCCACTGGTTCGACGACGAGGCAGGACCGGTCGTCCGCCCCTACGCCATGACGCGCGGCCGCACCAGCCACGCGGCCCAGCACCGCCTCGACGTGATCGCGGTGGTCGTCACGGAGCTCGACGCGGGCGACCCCGAGACCGACCCGACGCTGTCCCCGGAACACGTGCGCATCGTCGGACTGTGCCGTGACACCCCGCAGTCGGTCGCGGAACTCGCCGCCGAACTCGACCTGCCCATCGGCGTGGTACGGGTGCTCATCGGCGATCTCGTGGACGCGGAGTTCGTCCATGTGACCCGGCCGGTACCACCGGCCGAACTCCCGGACGAAAGTATTCTGCGCGACGTGATCAACGGCCTCCGGGCACTGTGAAACGAGCACGGTGAACCGGCCACTGTCAACGGGGCACTGTCAACGGAGCACTGTCAAAGGGGCACTGTGAACCGGGCACGTGAACAGCGGGCCCACCGCCCACTCACCCCCCCATCGAGCAGGAGTAGAGACCGATGATCTTCGGGCGTTCTGAGCGCGGCAAGCCCCCGGTCGAGCCCGTCACGCTCAAGATCCTCGTGGCCGGCGGCTTCGGCGTGGGCAAGACCACCCTCGTCGGCGCGGTCAGCGAGATCAGACCGCTGCGCACCGAGGAACCTCTCACCGAGGTCAGCCGCCCGGTCGACGACACCAGCGGCGTCGAGGGCAAGCACACCACGACCGTCGCCATGGACTTCGGCCGCATCACCCTCCGCGAGGACCTGGTCCTCTACCTCTTCGGAACGCCCGGCCAGGAGCGGTTCTGGTTCATGTGGGACGAGCTGTCCGAGGGCGCGCTCGGCGCCGTCGTCCTCGCCGACACCCGCCGCCTGGAGGACTGCTTCGCCGCCATCGACTACTTCGAGCGGCGCGCGATCCCCTTCCTGGTCGGCGTCAACTGCTTCGAGGGCGCCGTCCGTTACCCGGCCGACGAGGTCCGCAGGGCCCTCGACCTGGACGACCACGTTCCCCTCGTGCTGTGCGACGCCCGCGACCGCGAATCGGTCAAGGAGGTCCTCGTCGGCGTCGTCCAGCACGCCATGGCCCAGGCCGCGGACCGCCGCCAGGCGGTCGCGACCTGAGGTCGGCCACAGCTCCGGAACGGCCCGTACCTCCGCCGACTGAGGTACGGGCCGCGGTTCCGGCTACCCCGCGCGCGCACGCTTAGGCGCCTCGCCCCGCCCCACCCGAGGCCCTTCTCCACGGCCCCGCGCCCGTCGCGGTACTCCCGTTCGCGCACCGGCACCTCACCACGCGGGCACCCCACTCCCCGCCTCCGCACCCGCCTCCGCGCCCTCACCCGCACCCGCCTCCGCGCCCGCCCCCGCACCTGCCTCCCGACGCTCCGCCGCCCGAGGCACCCCCTCCACACCCCGCAACACCCGACGCCCCGGCAACCCCGCGCGCCCCAGCACCCAACTCGCCCCGCTCAACGCCTTCGCGGCCTTCTTCAGCGGCGCCAGACAGGCCGCCGCCTGCCGGTGATCGCCTACACTGCCGGGCCGGCACACGACCGTGGCCAAGGACAGCGTCACCGGCCGTCCGCCCGCCGACCACGGGCTGTCGAGCACCGACGCGGCGAGCGGACCGAGGGCTTCCGGCTCGCTCAGCACCAGGAAGTCGTCCCCGCCGATGTGCCCCACGCGGGTACTCCCCGACGCCGCACGCTGCAGCGCCCACCCCACCGACCGGATCAGCTCGTCCCCCGCCGCGAACCCGGCCCCGTCGTTCACCTGCTTGAAGTGGTCCACATCCAGCCAGCTCAGCGCGAACTCCCGCCCGTCGGCGATCCACCGGTCCACCTCTGCGGTGATCGCGTCCGAACCCGGCAGCCGGGTCAGCGGATTGAGCCCGGCCGCTTCCTCCACGCGCGACTCCGCCAGCGCCCGCACCAGATCCGCGAGCCGTACGACACCCACGCATCGCCCGTACCCGTCGACGACCGCCACATCGTCCGATGTCCGGCCCCGCTCGCCGTCCGCCACCACGTCCAGCACCTCCCACGCGGTGGCGTCGACACCCACCGTGCGCGGCGGATCGCCCAGCCGCGCCGCCGGCCGGTCGGCGTACAGCGCGTGCCCGTACCGCCCCGACATGGACAGCAGGAACCGAGACCGGTGCACCGAGCGGACCGGCACGCCGTCGCGGTCGACGAGCAGCACCCCGGACACGTCCGGCGACCCGGTCAGCAGCGACCGCACCTCGGACGCCGACGCGGTGTCGGGCAGCAGCGCGGCCGGCCGTACGAACTCCCGTACCGACGGCCCGGTCCGCGACCCGCCCTCGACGGCGGGGGAGCGGGCCGGGACGTACACCCCCGCTGCGGGCAGCCTGGTCGGCGGGGCGAACAGCGTGCCCTGCGCCAGCTGCGCCCCGGCCGACAGCGCGGCCGCGCACTGCGCCTCGGTCTCCACCCCCTCGACGGCCAGCAGCGCTCCCAGCTCGTCGCACAGCGTCCGCATGGCCCGCACGGCGGCCGGCCGGGCCAGCAGTGACGCGTCCAGCTTCACCAGGTCGGGCGCCAGATCCGCGAGCAGCCGCAGCGGCAGGTCGCCGTCCCCCACACCGTCCGCGCTGATCCGGAAGCCGAGCCCCCGCAGGGCGCCCACGGCGTCCAGCAGGCCGCGCTGCGGCACATGGGTGTACGGCGGGCCGATGTCGACGGTCACCTCGCCCGGCAGCCGTCCCGCCGCGCGCACCGCGTCGTGCAGCGGCCCGAGCCCGCCGAGATCCGCGAGCGTCCCGGCGAACACGTTGACGTGCAGCGGCAGCAGCGTCTCGTGACGCACCGCCGCCCGGACCGCCGAGGCGGCCAGCCGGCCGTCGAGTTCGGGATCCCGGCGGGCCTCGGCCAGCACGTCACCGGTTTCCGGGCGGGCGAGGACCTCCTGCGCCGCGATCCCGCCGGTGGACAGATTGACCACCGGCTGGAAAGCGAAGCGGAGCGTGTCCGACCAGGAGTGCACGGGAGCATGATGGCGCCGCCCGCACACCCGCCCCGGCGCAGTTCATGAGACGTTCACGCAGCATTCCCGGCCGGTCACACAGCGTACGAACAGCCTGCCGCCCCTCCGGTGGCTTCCCCACGCGACCCGCCCCTGATAGATGCAGGACATGACACGACGACTCACCCGCGCGGCCCGTGGCCTGATCGCCGCGGCCGCCGCCCTCCTGGCCCTCACCGCCACCACCGCCCCCGCTCGGGCGACGACCGAGCCCACCGCGCCGGACGACTTCGTGGCGCTGCGCACCGTCGACCCGACGATCATCCAGGAGATGCGGTACTTCACCCGCCACAACTTCGTCGGCGAGCGCATCGACGGCTACCGGCAGCCCTTGTGCATCCTCACCCGCCCCGCCGCCGAAGCCCTCCACCGGGCCCAGTCCTCGCTGCTCCGCCGGGGCTACAGCCTCAAGGTCTACGACTGCTACCGGCCGCAGCGCGCGGTGGACCACTTCGTCCGCTGGGCCAAGGACCTCGACGACCAGGCCATGAAGGCCGAGTTCTACCCGAACGTCGACAAGACCCGCCTGTTCGCGGACGGTTACATCGCCGAGAAATCCGGCCACAGCCGCGGCTCCACCGTCGACCTGACCCTCGTCAAGCTCCCCGCGAAGCCGACCAGGCCGTACGTGCCCGGACAGCCGCTCGTGCCCTGCCACGCCCCTCAGGACGAGCGCTTCCCCGACAACTCCGTCGACATGGGCACCGGTTACGACTGCTTCGACACCCTCTCCCACACCCTCGACCCGCGCGTCCAGGGCGAGCAGCGCGCCAACCGTCTGCTGCTGAAGCACACCCTAGAAGACCTCGGATTCGTCAACCTCCCCGAGGAGTGGTGGCACTTCACCTACAAGCCCGAGCCCCACCCGGACACCTACTTCGACTTCCCCGTCTCCGC
The DNA here is from genome assembly GCF_040678395.1 of Streptomyces sp. NPDC052687. Taxonomy (NCBI): domain Bacteria; kingdom Bacillati; phylum Actinomycetota; class Actinomycetes; order Kitasatosporales; family Streptomycetaceae; genus Streptomyces; species Streptomyces sp. NPDC052687. The sequence continues at coordinate 9,562 of NZ_JBFATR010000078.1, forward strand.
GCGGTCCCTCGCGCACGCCCACTGAACGACGCCCCCCCGCCGGCGCCCTCTCCGCGATCGGATACAGTCCGCGCCGTGTCCGAATCCCTGTACTCCAACACCGGCCCAGGCTCGCACTGTTCGAGCTGCGGCGCGCCCTACGGAGAGGGCGCCTCCGGCTGGCCCCGCACCTGCCCCTCCTGCGGCACCGTGGCCTACCGCAACCCCCTGCCGGTCGCGGTGGCCCTCCAGCCCGTGTACGACACCCAGGGCACCGCCCTCGTCGTCATCACCCGAACCGTGGCCCCCGCGCGCGGCGGCATCGCCCTGCCCGGCGGATTCGTCAACGACCGCGAGGACTGGCGCCAGGCCGTCGTCCGGGAACTCGCGGAGGAGACCGGCATCGACGCCGCGGCCCGCGACGTACGCCTCGCCGACGCGATGAGCTCCCCCGACGGCCACCTGCTGCTCTTCGGCCTCCTTCCGGAACGCCCCGCCGACGGGCTTCCGGCCTCCGCCCCCACCGACGAGACGGAGGGCTGGCACCTCCTGCGCAGACCGCAGGAACTGGCCTTCCCCCTCCACACGCTCGCCGTCCGCGGCTGGTTCGAGGGCCGCTACATCTGAGGCCGCCGCCGAGTCGACCGCAGCCGGGCCATCCCCGGACACCGCAGCCGATCCGCCGCAGCCGGGCACCGCAGCCGAATCCGTCGCAGCCGCGCCTGCCCCCGCCGGACACCGCGCCACGGCTGTCACCGCTGCGGCTGTCCCCACCGGCTCACTCCCCGCCCAGCCCCCGCACCCGCACCGAGCACGGCGGCTCCGCCCCGCCGCCCTCACCCGACCGCTCGACCACCACCCGCCGGCCCGCCCGGCGGGACGTGTACCGCTCGATCGCCGCCTCCTCCCAGCCGTCCCCGGCATCCCGCACCACCAGCCCACGCCCCGTCCGCCCCCGCGCGGGAGCCCACACCTCCAGCTCCAGGCCGCCGTCGTCCCCACGGACGGGAATCACCGCACCCGCGCGCGCGAACACCGGAATCCGCGACAGGGGCGCATCCACCAGCACCCGCCCCGGACCCTCGTACGCCCGCTCCGTCGCCGTGTCGTACCACCGCCCGCGCGGCAGCCGCACCACCCGCCGCTCCGTGCCCGGCTGCAGCACCGGCGCCACCAGCAGACAGTCGCCCAGCAGAAAGGCGTCCTCACAGTCCCGCAGCGCCCGGTCCTCCGGCACCGCCCACCACAACGGCCGCACATAGGGAGCCCCCGTACGCCGGGCCAGATGCGCCAGCGTCACGAAGTACGGCAGCAGCCGCCGCCGCTCCAGCAGCGCCACGCGCGCGTGCTCCAGCACCTGCGGGCCGAACTCCCACGGCTCCCGGCGCCCCGCCTCCGGCCCGGCATGCGTGCGGAACAGCGGCAGGTACGCGGCGAGCTGGAACCAGCGCAGATACAGCTCCGGAGAAGGACGGCCGTCGTAGCCGCCCACGTCCGGCCCCGAGTACGGCACCCCGCACAGACCGAGCCCCATGACCAGCGACAGCGACGCCCGCAGCCCCGGCCAGCCCGTCGCCACATCACCCGACCACGCACCGCCGTAACGCTGCATGCCCACCCAGCCCGAACGCGAGAACACGAACGGCCGCTGCCCCGGCGCCGGCCCGGCCAGCCCCTCGTAGCCGGCCCGCGCCATGCACAGCCCGTACACGTTGTGCGCCTCCCGATGATCACCCCCACGCCCCTCCAGGGAGTGCCGGGCCGACCGCGGCAGCGTCGTCTCCCCGAACGCCGCGAACGACGTCGGCTCGTTCATGTCATGCCAGAACCCGGAGAACCCCTGCGCCAGCCGCTCCTCGTACAGCCGGCCCCACCACCGCCGCACCCGCGCATCCGTGAAATCCGGGAACACCGACTCGCCGGGCCATCCGACACCCCGCACGAGCCGCCCCGACGCGTCCCGCACGAACGCGTCCCCGGCCGTCCCGCTGTCGTACACGGCGTCCCCCGGCTCCGCCTGCACCGCCGCGTCCACGACCGACACCAGCCGTATCCCGTCCCGCCGCAGGTCCTCGGCGAGCTGCGGCAGCTTCGCGAAGCGATCCGGATCGACGGTGAAGACCCGGTGCTCCTCGTGGTGATCGATGCCCAGATGGACCGCGTCCAGCGGCAGACCGCGCTCCTGGTAGCCCGCGACGATCCGCCGCACCTCCTGCTCACTGCCGAAACCCCACCGCGCGTGGTGATGGCCCAGCGCCCAGACCGGCGGCAGCGCGGGCGCCCCCGTCAGCGACGCCCAGCCGAGCAGCACGCGCGCGGGGGACCCCACCACCACCCAGCAGCGCAGCGGCCCCCCGTCCATCCGCAGCTCGCACATCCCACCGCGGTCGTGCCCCGAACCCGCGCCCTCCTCGCCCTCGCGCAGCAGCACCGTCCCGTCCCACGTGGTGTCGTGGAACACCAGATGCGTGCCCGCGTCGGCCACCACCAGGTGCACCGGCATCGTGATGTACAGCGGATCGTCCCCGGGCCCGAAGGGCCGCCCCGGGTCGGTGTTCCACAACCGGTAGGCGCCGTCCCGCAACCGGGGCCCGCACGCCCGTCCGCCCAGCCCGAAGAACCGCGCGTCCGCCGGCACCTCCGACCGCTGCCGCCACCGCGCGGTGCCCCCACCGGCCGGCTCCCACCACCGCGGCGGCAGATCGCGGCGCAGGGTCACCCCACCGGGCGTACGCACCTCGATCGCCCCCTGCCGCGACACCACGACCGTCATCCGCTCGGCCACCACCCGCCAGCCGCCGTCCTTGTCGGGCTCCAGCACCGCCCGCGGATCCGGCTCCGGACACCGCCCCGCGAGCGCGTACGACGGCTCCGGACCGGCCCCGTCCCACCCCCAGAAGACCGCCCCGCTCACCGTGACGGTCACCCGCAGCTCCGACCGGCTGAACCGCAGCGTGCCGCCACCAGGCCCGGGCTCCGCGGACTCCAGGACACCGGGCACCCGCGCCCGCTCCGCGCCCCGCGGCGGCAGCCCCACGGCGTCCGCGCGCCTCCTGCGCCACGTCGCCCGCACGATACGCAACCCCTGCGCCGCCCCCACGGAACCGACCGCCTTCACCGAACGCACCAGGTCACGACCGTCCATGCTGCTCACCCTGCCACTGTCCGGACGGTCGGCGCGTCGCGTTCAACTGCCGTTCACCCGTGCCAGGACCACATCTTCACGACACGGACTATGTGGGGCGGACCCTGGTGCTGAAGTCGATCACATGGCATCGTCCGTGTCAGCCGCGTCACGCGCACACCCCAGCCCGTGCGCGGAGGACGCACACGACGCGCACAGTCCGGGAGCCGCCCATGTCGACCGTGAACCCCCAGCCGCTCTGGCAGCCCGATCCGGAACGCATCGCCCAGGCACAGATCACCAGGTTCCAGGCCTGGGCCGCCGAACACCACGGCGCCCCCGCCGAGGGCGGATACGCCGCACTGCACCGCTGGTCCGTCGACGAGCTGGACACCTTCTGGAAAGCCGTCACCGAATGGTTCGACGTCCGCTTCTCCACCCCCTACGCGCGCGTGCTCGGCGACCGCGCCATGCCCGGCGCCCAGTGGTTCCCCGGAGCCACCCTGAACTACGCCGAGCACGCCCTGCGCGCGAGCGCGACCCGCGGGGACGAACCGGCCCTCCTCTGCGTCGACGAGACACACGAGCCCCGCGCGGTGACCTGGTCCGAGCTGCGCCGCCAGGTCGGCTCCCTGGCCGCGGAACTGCGCGCCCTCGGCGTCCGCCCCGGCGACCGCGTCAGCGGCTACCTCCCCAACATCCCCGAAGCCGTCGTCGCCCTCCTGGCCACCGCCGCGGTCGGCGGCGTGTGGACCTCCTGCGCCCCCGACTTCGGCGCCCGCAGCGTCCTCGACCGCTTCCAGCAGGTCGAACCCGTCGTCCTGTTCACCGTCGACGGCTACCGCTACGGCGGCAAGGAACACGACCGCCGCGACACCGTCGCCGAACTGCGCCGCGAGCTGCCCAGCCTCCGCGCGGTCGTCCACATCCCCCTCCTCGGCACCGGGGCACCCGAGGGAACCCTGGAATGGCCGGCCCTCACCAGCGCGGACGCCGAGCCCGCATTCGAGCAGGTCCCCTTCGACCACCCCCTGTGGGTCCTCTACTCCTCGGGCACCACGGGCCTGCCCAAGCCGATCGTCCAATCCCAGGGCGGCATCCTCGTCGAGCACCTCAAACAGCTCGGCCTGCACTGCGACCTCGGCCCCGAGGACCGCTTCTTCTGGTACACCTCGACCGGCTGGATGATGTGGAACTTCCTCGTCTCCGGCCTCCTCACCGGCACCACGATCGTCCTCTACGACGGCAGCCCCGGACACCCCGACACCGGCGCCCAGTGGCGCATCGCCGAACGCACCCGGGCCACCCTCTACGGCACCTCCGCCGCCTACGTCATGGCCTGCCGCAAGGCGGACGTCCACCCCGCGCGGGACCACGACCTGTCCGCCGTGCGCTGCGTCGCCACCACCGGCTCCCCCCTCCCGCCCGACGGCTTCCGCTGGCTGCACGACGAGGTCCGTGACGACCTCTGGATCGCCTCCGTCAGCGGCGGCACCGACGTCTGCTCCTGCTTCGCCGGAGCCGTCCCCACCCTCCCCGTGTACATCGGCGAACTCCAGGCCCCCGGCCTCGGCACCGACCTGCAGTCCTGGGACCCCAGCGGCAAACCCCTGACCGACGAGGTCGGCGAACTCGTGGTCACCAACCCCATGCCGTCCATGCCGATCTACTTCTGGAACGACCCCGACGGCAGCCGCTACCACGACAGCTACTTCGACACCTACCCTGGCGTCTGGCGCCACGGCGACTGGATCACCGTCACCTCCCGCGGCTCCGTCGTCATCCACGGCCGCTCCGACTCCACCCTCAACCGGCAGGGCGTGCGCATGGGCTCGGCCGACATCTACGAAGCCGTCGAACGCCTCCCGGAGATCAGGGAATCCCTCGTCATCGGCATCGAACAGCCCGACGGCGGCTACTGGATGCCCCTGTTCGTCCACCTGGCCCCCGGAGCCGTCCTCGACGACGCCCTCCGCGACCGCGTCAAGCGGACCATCCGCGAACAGCTCTCACCCCGCCACGTCCCCGACGAGATCATCGAAGTGCCCGGCGTCCCGCACACCCTCACCGGCAAACGCATCGAGGTCCCCGTCAAGCGCCTCCTCCAGGGCACCCCCCTCGACAAAGCCGTCAACCCCGGCTCCGTCGACAACCTCGACCTGCTCCACTTCTACGAGGACCTGGCCCGCAAACGCGCCTGACCGCACCCGGCGCCCACCCCGCCGAGCGGCCCCGGCACCCGCGCCCCGCGGCGCCGGCCGAGGCCGCTCGGACGCCGTTGTCAGTGCCACCCGTTACGGTGAGTGAGCACTGATCGACTGCGCGCACAGGGGGAAACAATGGCGCACACCGACAACCTGACCATGCGGCGCGTCCTGCACCGCGAGATCGCCGGCACCATCGGCCTGCTCACCGACGAGCACGACTTCCGAGCCATGCGGCGCTACCGCAGCTTCACCTTCGACGACCACCGGACCTACCTCCAGCAGGTCGAAGCCCTGCTCAAGAGCCGAGCCGCCCAGGGCACCCACACCACGGTCGCCCTCTTCGACCCGCAGGAATACGCCGACTACTGCGCCGCCACCGGCCTCGACCCCGACGCCCCGGCCAGCCGCAGCCGCTTCACCGCCGAACTGGCCGCCGAAGGCCCCAGCATCCCCTACGACGGCCGACCCCTCACCGACCTCGTCCCCGAACTGGTCGACGCGGCCGTCCGCCAGGCCACCTGGGAGTACGCGTCGACGCTGCTGGCCCGCGCCGGCACCTGCGCCACCTGCGGCGAGGACCTCGGACGCGCCGCCTTCACCCGCGCCTCCGCCCTCCTCGTCCGCATCCTCGACACGGCCCCACCGGGCCACCGCCACCTCGTGTGCAGCGTCTCGGCGACCACCGAGACCCTCGTCGCCGTCCTGCACGCCGACGACCACGACGGCGCCACCGAACTCGACGAGACCGAAGCCCTCGAGTTCACCACCGTCCTCGCCCTCGGCATCGCCACCCGCAGCCCCGGCGGCCTCGTCATGCGCACCAGCGCCCCCGGCGCCTCCGACCGCGTCTACGGCTGGCGCCTGCGCGGCAACGGACTCGAACCCCTCACCGCCGGAGAGGTCTTCGACGCCTACTGCACCGACGTCGAATCCGGCGACCTGATCTCACCCGAGTCGGGCGTCGACTACTGCGAGCCGCCCGACCTGGGCGACGACGCACCGCCACCCCACCGGCACTAAACGCGCCAGGGGCGCCCCACCCGACGGTGGAGCGCCCCTGGCCACAGCCTCGACCGGCCTTCCGGATCACTCGCCGGACAGCACCGCCTGAGCGGCATTGCGCGCGTCCTCGGCCGTGTCCGCCGCCCGCGCGGCCGCCGCGGCACGCTCGCACTGCGCCAGCGTGTACTTCGCCAGCGCCGCCCGGACATAAGGAATCGACGCCGCGCCCATGGACAGCGAGGTGACCCCCAGACCGGTCAGCACACAGGCGAGCAGCGGGTCGGACGCCGCCTCACCACAGACACCACAGCTCTTGCCCTCGGCCTTGGCGGCCTCGGCCGCCATCGCCACCAGGTCGAGCAGCGCCGGCTGCCACGGGTCCTGCAACCGGGACACCGCACCCACCTGCCGGTCCGCGGCGAAGGTGTACTGAGCGAGGTCGTTCGTGCCCAGGGACAGGAACTCGACCTCCTGGAGGATCGCCCGCGCCCGCAGCGCGGCCGACGGGATCTCCACCATCGCCCCGAACTTCGCCCGCAGCCCCGCCGCCCGGCACGCGTCGGCGAACGCCTTCGCGTCCGTACGGTCCGCCACCATCGGCGCCATGACCTCGAGGTGGACCGGCAGCCCCTCGGCGGCCTTCGCCAGCGCCGTCAGCTGGGTGCGCAGCACCTCGGGGTGGTCCAGCAGCGTCCGCAGACCGCGCACACCCAGCGCCGGGTTCGGCTCGTCGGCCGGCGTCAGGAAGTCGAGCGGTTTGTCCGCCCCGGCGTCCAGCACCCGCACCACGACCCGGCCCTCGGGGAACGCCTCCAGCACCTGCCGGTAGGCCTCGACCTGCTTCTCCTCCGAAGGAGCCTTCTTGTTGTCGTCCAGGAACAGGAACTCGGTCCGGAACAGACCGACCCCCTCCGCACCGGCCTCCACTGCCGCGGCCACATCCGCGATCCCGCCGATGTTGGCGAGCAGCGGCACCTTGTGACCGTCGGAGGTGGCACCAGGACCGGACGACGCGGCCAGCGCGGCCTTGCGCTCGGCGGCCGCCGCCTCCAGCGCCGCCTTCTTCTCCTCGCTCGGGTCGACGAAGACCTCGCCGGTGCTGCCGTCCACCGCGACGACCGTTCCCTCGGCCAGCTCGCCGGCGCCCGGCAGCGCCACCACGGCCGGCACACCGAGCGCCCGGGCCAGGATCGCGCTGTGGCTGGTCGGCCCGCCCTCCTCGGTCACGAACCCGAGCACCAGCGCCGGATCGAGCAGCGCCGTGTCCGCCGGCGCCAGATCACGCGCCACCAGCACATAGGGCTCGTCACTGTCCGGCACACCCGGCATCGGAACGCCCAGCAGCCGGGCGACGATACGATTCCGCACATCGTCGAGGTCCGCGACCCGGCCCGCCAGGTACTCACCGGCACCGGCCAGCAGATCCCGGTAGGCGGCGAACGCGTCGTACACGGCGCGCTCGGCCGTGCTGCCCACGGCGATCCGCCGGTCCACATCCGCGATCAGCTCGGGGTCCTGCGCCATCATGGCCTGTGCCTCGAGCACCGCCTGGGCCTCGCCGCCCGCCAGATTGCCGCGCGCGATCAGGTCGGCCGCCACAGCCTCCACGGCCTTGCGGGCGCGCCCCTGCTCACGCTCCGCCTCTTCGGCCGGAATCTGCTTGGCGGGCGGTTCGAGCACCGCCGTCCCCATGTGCCGAACCTGGCCGATCGCCACACCGTGGCTCACGCCGACGCCTCGCAGCGTTGTCTCCATCTCACCCGTCTCCGATAAGTGCGGCGGGCCCCGCCGCCGCGGTGGTTGTCCTACCAGGCCGTCCTAGGACGGCAGTGACGTCACTTCCAGACGAAGAGACTGTCGCCGACCTTGACCTCGCCGTCCTCGCGAAGCTCGGAGAGCGCCTCGACGGTGGCCTCCAGTGCCACGACGGGGCACACCGGGGACTTGCCCGCGGCCTCGACGGCGGCGGGGTCCCAGCGCACGACGGCCTGGCCGCGCGTCACGGTGTCGCCCTTGTTCACCAGCAGCTCGAAGCCCTCGCCGTTGAGCTGCACGGTGTCGATGCCGAGATGGGTGAGCACGCCGTGTCCGTCCGGGTCGACGACCACGAAGGCGTGCGGGTGGAGGGAGACGATGACGCCGTCGACGGGCGCGACCGCTTCGGAGGGCTCACGCACGGGGTCGATGGCGGTACCCGGGCCGACCATGGCCCCGGAGAAGACCGGATCCGGCACAGCCGCCAGTCCGATGGCGCGTCCTGACAACGGGGACGTCACGGTGGTCATGGGAAGCCTCCCAGGGGTGGAGATGTATGGGCCGTCACTGCCCGTCCCGGACGAACGCACTGAGCAGCAGCGTATGTCACAGGAAGTGGCGGTTCCGCACGATAGCTCCTGAATAGAGGTCTAGACCACCTCCTCCAGCGATTTGCACCCGCTCGACAGCCCCGTGTACAGTCGTACTCCTGCTTGGGGCTGAGCGACGCAACCAAGGCGTCCTCGCCCGGCGGAACCCAACCTGTCAGATCCTATCTCGGGGTCTCCTTCTGCATGCCTGCAGGAGGGTGGTCAGAGAGACGGAAAAAGCCTGATAGAGTTGGAGACAGCGAAGGGAAGCGCCCGGAGGAAAGCCCGAGAGGGTGAGTACAAAGGAAGCGTCCGTTCCTTGAGAACTCAACAGCGTGCCAAAAGTCAACGCCAG
>NZ_JBFATR010000079.1:0-17971 GCF_040678395.1 Streptomyces sp. NPDC052687
GGGGAGGGCACGGTCCCTCCAGGCCGCGCACCGGACGGACAGGCCCTGCGCGGGGCGTCCTGGTCGGGACAGACCGGGGCGCCCCGCGCGCTCCCCGGCGGACCGGGCGCTCCCGGGCGGACCGCCGCCCTCTGAGTCCTCAGTCCTCAGTCCCCAGTCCTCAGCCGTCCGGCTGACCGCCTGCCGTCTGCCGGCAGCCCGCCCCTACGCCGCGTGCCCGCCGTCCACCGAGAACTCCGCGCCGGTGACGTACGCCGCGCTCGCCAGGTGGGCGACCGTGGAGGCCACCTCCTCGGCGGTGCCGAAACGGCCCAGGGCGGTCAGGGCGGCCTGGCCGGCCGCGTAGGGACCGTCCGCCGGGTTCATGTCGGTGTCGATCGGGCCGGGATGGACGATGTTCGCGGTGATGCCGCGCGGCCCCAGCTCACGGGCCAGGGCCTTGGTCAGGCCGGTGAGCGCGGCCTTGCTCATCGCGTAGAGCGTGCCGCCGGGGCCGGGCACCCGCTGGGTCATGCAGGTGCCGATGGTGATGATCCGGCCGCCGTCGGCCATGCGCGCGGCGGCCGCCTGGGAGGCCAGGAACACCCCGCGCACGTTGACCGACAGCACCCGGTCGACATCGGCGAGCGCGATGCCGTCCAGCGGTCCGAGCAGACCGACGCCCACGTTGTTCACCAGCACGTCGAGGCCCCCGAGCGCCTCGGCCGCGTGATCGACCGCCCCGGCCGCCTCCCGCGGGTCCGCGGAGTCCGCCCGCAGCGCCACCGCGCGGCGCCCCAGCGCCTCCACACCCCGGACGACCTCCTCGGCCGCCTCCTTGCCCCGTACGTACGTCACCGCCACGTTCGCACCCTCCCGGGCGAGCCGCAGCGCGGTCGCCGCGCCGATGCCACGGCTGCCGCCCGTCACGAGCGCGACCTTGCCGACGAGAGTCGCTTCGAGCTTCATCGAGTTCATGCGCCCATTGCAGCCGCCGGCGGCCCCCCGGACCGGCGGTGAACGGACGTCGACCTCGCCCCGTCAGGAACTTGGCGGAACTCGGCGGTCCCCCTCTCACGTTCTCCCCGTGTGACTCTTCGGCAAGAGATCGTCGGCAACGCCATGCAGATGGCGGTCGTGAGCCTGCAGCCCGGCCAGACGGTGTACTGCGAGGCGGGAAAGTTCCTGTTCAAGACGGCGAACGTGACCATGGAGACCCGGCTGACCGGCCCCTCCGACAGTGGCGGCGGCCAGCAGGCGCAGGGCGGCGGCGCGGGCGGCGCGGGCGGCGCGGGTGGTATGGGTGGTCTGCTGCGGCAGGCGATGGGCACCGCCATGCAGGTCGGCCAGCGCGTGCTCGCGGGCGAGTCGATCGCGTTCCAGTACTTCACCGCGCAGGGCGGCGAGGGCACCGTCGGCTTCGCGGGCGTCCTCCCGGGCGAGATGCGCGCCCTGGAGCTGGACGGCACGCGCGCGTGGTTCGCCGAGAAGGACGCCTTCGTGGCCGCCGAGTCCACCGTCGACTTCGGCATCGCCTTCCAGGGCGGACGCACCGGCATGAAGGGCGGCGAGGGCTTCATCCTGGAGAAGTTCACCGGGCGCGGCACGGTGATCATCGCGGGCGCGGGCAACTTCATCGACCTCAACCCTGCCGACTTCGGCGGGCGCATCGAGGTCGACACCGGGTGTGTGGTCGCCTTCGAGGAGGGCATCCAGTACGGCGTCCAGCGCGTCGGGGGCCTCAACCGCCAGGGCCTGATGAACGCCGTGTTCGGCGGCGAGGGCCTGTCCCTGGCCACCCTGGAGGGCAACGGCCGGGTGATCCTCCAGTCCCTGACCATCGAGAGCCTGGCCAACGCCCTGAAGAAGGCCCAGGGCGGCGACAAGCAGGGCCCGACCGGCGGCCTGTTCTCCACGCACACGGGGTGAGGCCGGGAAACGGGCGGGTGAACCGGGGAGCACGGGCCGGACCGACGACCACCGGCCGGACCGATGAGTTGCGGGGCCCCGCGGGGTCTGCCCTGATGACAGCAGACCCCGCGCTCCACGAAAGGCACCCGCCATGGGCAAGCTCGTCTCCACCATCTTCGTCACCCTCGACGGCGTCTACCAGGCTCCGGGCGGCCCCCAGGAGGACACCCGCGACGGCTTCCCCCACGGCGGCTGGGTCTTCCCGTACGCCGACGAGGACTTCGGCCGGTTCATCGACGACGTCTTCGGGCGCGTCGGCGCCTTCCTGCTCGGCCGCCGCACCTACGACATCTTCGCCTCTTACTGGCCGAAGGTCACCGACCCGGACGACCCGGTCGCCGGCCCCCTGAACCGGCTGCCGAAGTACGTCCCCTCCAGCACCCTCGCCGAGCCCGGCTGGTCCGGCACCACCGTGCTCCGCGGCGACCTCGCCAAGGAGGTCACGGCCCTCAAGGAGCGCACCGACGGCGAAGTCCAGACGCACGGCAGCGGCGCGCTGGTCCAGTCCCTGCTCGACCTGGGCCTCGTCGACACCGTCCACCTGCTCACCTTCCCGGTCGTCCTCGGCACCGGCCGTCGCTTCTTCGCCGACGGCGCCGCCCCGACCGCCTTCCGCCACACCGGCGGCCGCGTCACCACCACCGGCGTCTCCATCCAGTCCTACGACGTGGCGGGACGCCCCGAGTACGGCTCCTTCGACCTGCCCGAGGACGCCTGAGCGTCGCGCGGCCCCGCCGGAACCGGTCAGCCGGCGCGTTCGGTGTGCGCACGCACCCGCGCTTCCGGTGGATCGCCGGCGCCCTGCCGGAAACATCTGGCCGCCGGCCGGCCGCACCGGTACGGTGATCACCCCCGTGCGAGCCACCGCCGTCTCCGCACCCCGATGCCGGAGACGAAGGTCCACGCCGCATGTCCTCCTCGATCGCCGTACCGGGCGCGTTCGCGCCCCGCCGTGCCTGGCTCACCGACCTGCCCGTGCTGCTGGTGGCGGTGGTCTGGGGCGGCAGTTATCTCGCCGCCAAGGACATCACCACCGCCCGGACCGTCCTGGCCGTGCTCGTGCTGCGGTTCGCGCTGGTGCTGCCCGTGCTGGTGGTCGCCGGCCGGCGGGCGCTGCGCGACCTCACCCCGGCCCAGTGGCGCGGGGCCGCGCTGCTCGGGCTGATCCTCGGCGGGATCTTCCTGCTGGAGACGTACGGCGTCGTGCACACCTCGGCGACCAACGCGGGCCTCATCATCAGCCTCACCATGATCTTCACCCCGCTCGCGGAGTCCGCCGTGACCCGCACCCGGCCCTCGCGCGGCTTCCTTGCCGCCGCCGCGCTCTCGGTGCTCGGAGTCGTCCTGCTCACCCAGGGCGGCGGCTTCACCCGGCCCTCCCTCGGCGACCTGCTCATGCTGCTCGCCGCGCTCGCCCGTACCGTGCACGTCCTCGCCATGTCCCGCGTGAAGGCGGTCCAGGGCGCGCCCGCGCTGCCGCTGACCACCGTCCAACTGGGCACCTCCGTGGCGGTGTTCGCGCTGCTGTCGACCGGTGCCGACACCACGCCCTGGGAGACCGCCGCCGCGTTCGGCGCGCGCGAGTGGGCGGGGCTGGTGTTCCTGTCCGTGTGCTGCACGCTGTTCGCCTTCTTCGTGCAGATGTGGGCCGTGCGCCGTACTTCCCCGTCCCGGGTCAGCCTGCTGCTGGGCACCGAACCGCTGTGGGCCGCCGCGGCCGGAATCGCGCTCGGCGGGGAGCGGCTGGGCGCGGTCGGACTCGCGGGCGGCGCGCTGGTGCTGGCGGGGACGGCGTGGGGGCGCCGGGCGGCGAGTTGACGTCCCGCAACGAACGGGACTCGAAACGCCCCCATCGTCGGCGGCACGGTCACCGCCGCCCCCGCGAGTGCCGTCCGCGGGTGCCGCCGCCCAGTCGGCCGACACCACCCAGGCGGTCGCCTGCATCCAGGCCGTCGGCACCATCTGCCACAGCGACGCGGCGACCAGCCCGCACTTGCAGCTCTGCGGGGTGCCCATCGTGCGACTGAAGCGGAGGCTCGGTCCGGTTGGCGGGTGCCGCGTGTGGTGATGTGGCCCCGGTTGACATCAAGCGTATGCGAGTGGTTAATTACTTACATACGACCACGGCTCTGTGCAGGTTCGGAGCATTGGCCGTGTCTGTTCGTCAGGACAGTAAGTGAACAACCGCTTTTCTCATGGGCAAGAAAGGTAACGGATTCACCATGACCGACACCATCGCAGTCGACAGCGTTGACTCGGTCCGCGCAGCCGCGCAGGAGACCTTCCGCAATCACCTGGACCGTCTGTCGGCCGGCCGCATCGCGGAGTGGGTGGACCTGTTCACCGAGGACGGTGTGCTCGAGTTCCCCTACGGGCCGGACGGATACCCGAAGCGGGTCGCCGGCAAGGAGGAACTGTTCGCCTACATGCAGAACTTCCCCGAGCACTTCGAGGTTGAGTTCACCAACCTGCGCTTTCACGAGACCGCCGACCCGTCGCTGGTCATCGCCGAGTTCCAGAGCGTCGGTACCGCGCGTACGACCGGGCGACCCTACAACCAGACCTACATCTCCGTCGTCGAAACCGTCGATGGGAAGATCAGTCGCTACGTCGACTTCTGGAACCCGCTGATTGCCATCGAGGCTCTGGGGGGTGGCACCGAGGACATGGTCTCCGCCTTCGGCCGGTGACCACAGGTCCTGCTCATAGTGTCGGTGAGCAGGACCTGTGTCATTCCGGCTGCTCATCTGAGGCGTGGTCACTCCGGCGAGCCGTTGAGGGTCGTATCCAGGGCCGGCTGAAGCGGCCCTCGGATGCTCCGGTGGCCGGTGCGGAGCGCACGGTGAAGACCCGGGTGCCGTAGGGTCCTCGGCCCAGATACGCTGGTCGTCCGGCTGGTTCGGGCGCGGCCTGTTCTTCTCGGACCAGCTCTCAAGCACATGAGGGTTGAGCGTCCGGGCAGTCCAGGCCGCGCTCGGTCTCGTCCAGCCCGGCTTCGCCCAGCTGATTCTTTCAGATCACCCCCGCTGGCCGAGGTCGTCGGGGATGATGCTCGTATGACCAACCGCGTCAGCGCTCTGATCTCGGCCTTTGGCGTTCTTGCCGGCACGGTGATGCTCGCTGGCGCCGTTCGCGAGTACCGCTCCGAAGCATCGGCACTCCGGATGGCAGCTGGAGCTGCGATTTTCCTCAGCGCCTTGTATGCGCTCGGGCGGGACGTGCGACGTCTGCATACAGGACAGGCGATCTGACGAACGGCGATCCGGTCGGTGTCCTTCGGCCGTTGATCCGGGTGTGCCGTTCAGCTCGGCGAGGCCGGGATGCACGACCGCTCCAGCCGCCCCCACCACCAGCCCTGCCGCGCCCCGGCCGCCGTCGAGGCACACGTTCTGCGTCTGCGGCACGAGCACCGCATCGGGCCGGTGCGGCTGGCCGCCCACTGCAACATCGCCGCCTCCACCGCCCATCGCATCCTCGTCCGGCACCGCCTCACCACGCTGGGCTGGGCGCCCGGCCCGGGCAACTGGTCCACATCGACGTCAAGTAGCTGGGCGGAATCCCCGACGAGGGCGGCCACAAGGTGCTGGGCCGCGCGGCCGGCAGCCCACCAAGGACCCGCCGCAACGGCGCATACGTCCACCTGCATACTGCCCTGGACGACCACACCCGCCTCGCACATCTACCGCCGACCGCCAGGAGCTCCTCATCTTTCGAAAGGCGCACCGCGCGTCGTCACCGACTCTCCATCGGCCAGGGGCTGCTTCTGATACGCCTGCCCTCCGCATGGAGCTCGACTGGCTGGTCGACGTGGTCTTCGAGGCTGTGAACGTGTTGTGTCCAGCACAACGGCCCGACGGCCGCTCCGGATCCGGGAGGAGCGGCCGTCGTCCGCGTCAGGGAGAGAGAGCGGGATGGGTGGTCCGCGTGTCGACGTCTTCGTCGCTGCCGGCTGCCGGACGGGCGGTCCCCTCGCGTCGCAGTGTGAGCGCGATGGCCACACCGAGCAGAGTGAGAGCCGCCGCAGTGAATCCGGCGGTGCGCAGTCCGGGCACGAGGCTGGGTCCGGCGATGGCGTGGGTGCCGTGGGAGGCCACGGCGATCAGGACGGCCAGGCCGACGGCGCTGCCGATCTGCTGAGTGGTGGAGGCCATGGCGGAGGCAATGCCCTGATGATGCGCGTCGACGCCGGTACCGGCCGCAGCGAACATGGCGGTCCAGGCCAGGCCCTGCCCGAGGCCGAGCAGGACGATGCCCGGAAGCAGTGCGGGGTAGTGTCCGGCGGGTGACAGGGCCAGGGCCAGCACGGCCATACCTGCGGCGCCCAGCACCAGCCCGGTCACCAAAGTCGTGCGCGTGCCCACCCGCCCGAGGAGCTTTTCGCTGACCTTCGTGCCCGCCATGCCGGTCAGCGCGGATGGCAGGAAGGCCAGGCCGGTGGCCATTGCGCTGTACTGGTGCACGGTCTGGAGATACAGCGTGAAGAAGTAGTACTGCGCGCCGAAGGTGCCCATGAAGATGAAGGTGACGCCCATCGCGGCCACGAGATTGCGGTTGCGCAGCAGCCGCAGCGGCATGAGCGGATGCGCCGTGCGGGCCTCCACAGCGAGGAAGACGCCGATGAGGGCCAACCCCGCCAAGAGAGTGGCCAGGACCTGGACGGAGAACCATCCCATCTCGGGCCCTTGCACCACGCCGAAGACGAGGGCGGTGAAGCCGACCGTCGCCGACAGCGCGCCGGTGATGTCGAAGCCGCGGCCGCGTTCGCGGGGCGCGTCCGGCGTGATGGTCTTCCACGCGACGGCCGCCGCTCCGAGCGCCAGCGGCACGTTGACATAGAAAACGGCTTCCCAGCCGAGGTAATTGGTGAGCACGCCGCCCAGGAGCGACCCCAGGGCGAGCCCGACCGCACCGGCGCCGCCCCACACGGCCAGGGCCCGGTTGCGTTCGGCGCCCTCGTCGAAGCTGGTGTTGATCAGCGAGAGAGTGGCGGGCAGCAGCAGGGCTCCGCCGATGCCCTGAACAGCGCGGGCCGCGACCAGCAGGCCCGGTCCCGTGGCGAGGCCGCCTGCGAGCGAGGCCAGCCCGTAGAGAGCGAGCGCTGTGGCGAACATGCGGCGACGGCCCAGCAGATCGGCCATACGGCCGCCCAGAAGCAGGAACCCCCCGAACGCGACGGCGTAGGCGCTGACAACCCACTGCAGGCTGCGGGCGTCGAACCCGACGGCGCGGCCGATTTCGGGGAGCGCCACGTAGACGATGTTGTAGTCGATCGCGCTGATGAATTGCGCGAAGGCCAGGAGAGCGAGCAGCAGCCCGGTTCCCCGACGCTTGGTCATCACAAGTCCTCTCGACTGTAGTAAGCGGTTGACCGCTTACTTCATAGATCAGAGAAAAGGCCGCCGAAGCGGCCTGGGGTGGTGAGGGCTCAGCCGCGTAGAGTGCGTGCCCAGGGAGCGTCCACCGTGTCGGCGCCGACGGCCAGCACTACGTTGCCGAGCAGGGCGTCGGCGAAGTAGCGGCGCAGCTGATCGTCGGAGGCTCCGGAGACGGCCCGGATGTACTCAACCTGCTTGGCGTAGCAGGTGCGGACGGCCTCGCCGATGACAGGCTCGCCGGCCGCGCAGTTGCCGTGCATCAGGATCATCAGCACGTCACGGTCGGCGATGACGTCCTCATAGGAGGAGCTGAGTGCGGCAAGGACGGCTTCCGGGTCGGTGGTGGGAACCCTGGCCACTGCGGTGGCGGCGGCTTCTCGCAGTAGGTGAGAGCAGTGGTCGATCAGCGCAGCGAACAGGCTTTCCTTGTCCGGGAAGAGCCGGTAGAGGTAGCCCTGCGAGATCCCGGCGGCCTTGGCGACATCCATGGTTGAGGTGCCGTAGTAGCCCCGCACCGCAAAAGTCTTGATCGCCGTGCTCATCACGGTGGCCCGCCGCTCCTCAGCCGTGGAGCGTTGCCTTGTCCTCGCGGTACTCATGGAAGTAATCAACCACTTTCATATGTGAGTGTCAAGTCACCCGCCTCCCGCGACGGCGGCGGAATCATCCCGGGCGCGCTGCAGAGCACCGGTGTCCGGCCTGCAGGCCGCAAACATGCCCATCGCTCCCGGTGCGGGCGGCTTCACAGCCGACGGCGGTGCGTCGTGCGGGCCGAATACCGGGAGGGGCCGGTGCGCCGCACGGCCGGCAGGATCCACCGCGTGCCTGAGGGCTCTGGGCGCCGCAGTCGACGGTTCGCCGAGCAGATGCTCGCCCGAGGAGACCCGCCCACGACTGGACAACGTCGCCGGCGGACCGCGCTCGCCGAGCGCGCGTATCGAGGACCGTTCGAAAGCGAAGTGAAGGGCGGTACGAGGGTCGCGGGACCTGGTCCGGCGGGAGGAAGGCGCCGGGTGCGAGGCAGGGAAGGGCATCCCGTCGTGCGCCGGCACGCGGCAGCTCGCCTTGTCCGGGGGGCGGTGCCGTCGCCCGGCCCGCCCCCTGGCGCGGACGGTGCGGAGGTCATCGCTTCGGCCGGGTGCTCTCCCGTACGAGCAACCGGTAGTCGGCCGCCACCTCCCGTGCTTCCGCGCGCCGCCGTCCCATGCGCCGAACGCCGTTCAGCTGGGCGTCCAGCATGTCCACGGCGACCTGGGCGATCTGCGCCTTGTCGGGGGAGATGGTGGTGAGGGTCGGGGTGCTGTAGCGGCCGTCCTCGATGTCGTCGAAGCCGGCCAGCGCGACGTCCTGCGGCACGCGCAGTCCGCTGGAGAGCGCGGTGCGCAGCGCGCCCAGGGCCAGCAGGTCGTTGAAGCAGAAGACGGCCTGCGGGGGCTCCCGCAGGTCCAGCAGGTGCCGCATCACCTGCGCGCCGTCGGCACGGTGGTAGGTCGCGGTCGGCGGAGCCAGGCGCTCGTCGTAGGGCAGGCCCGCTGCCTCCAGCGCCTCGCGGTAGCCGGCGAGACGCAGGTGCGCGGTGTTCGCGCTCGGGTTGTCCTGCCGGCCGATGGCGGCGATCCGGGTGTGCCCGCACGCGATCAGGTGCTCGGTGACCTCCCGGGCGGCCCGCTGGTTGTCGATGGCCACGTGGTGGGTGGGCCGGTCCAGCACGCGCTCGCCGAGCAGGACCAGTGCCGTGGTGTCCGTGCGGGCCGCCAGCTCGTCGCCGCCCACCGCGATCGGGCTGAAGATCAGCCCGTCGATGCGCTGCTCCCGGATCCCGTCGAGCACTTCCCGTTCCCGCTCGGGCAGGCCGTCGGTCTGCTCGATGAGCACGGTCCAGCCGCGGTCGGTGGCGGCGTCGATCACGAAACGGCTCAGTTCGGCGAAGTAGGGCGCGTCCAGCTCGGGCAGCGCCAGCGCGATCACCCCGGTGCGGCCCTGGCGCAGGTTGCGCGCCGAGAGGTTGGGCCGGTAGTCGAGTTCGGCCAGGGCCCGCTCGACCTTCTCCCGCGTCGGCGGCGCCACGTACGTGTAGCCGTTGACAACGTTGGACACCGTCTTGACGGACACGCCGGCCAGTGCCGCGACGTCCTTCAGACTCGCCCCCACCCTGCTCACCTCCATCGCACCCCCGGGTGCTCTCTGCCCCGTGACGTCACTCACCGTCGCACACGGGCGCGGCCCCGCCCCGGCCGCCGTCGGACACATTGTGGAAAGAACCTTGGCGAAGCCTATTTACGACGCTGTTTCAACGATGTAATCGTAACGGGCAACGGCGTTCGCGTCTCTCCCCGAGCCCTGCGGACGCCGCCGACCGCAAACACCGGGACACTGACGCGCTGGCCGGCAGTGCCCGCCCCACCGTCCCGACGACACCCCAGGAGCCCTGCTTCATGCCCACGGCCCGCCTCACCCTGGACCCGGCCTTCCGGGTCGGGACCGTTGACCGACGACTGTTCGGCTCGTTCGTCGAGCACATGGGCAGGTGCGTCTACTCCGGCGTCTACGAGCCCGGTCATCCCACGGCCGACGCGGACGGCTTCCGCACCGACGTCCTGGACCTGGTGCGCGAACTCGGCGTCACCGTCGTGCGCTACCCCGGCGGCAACTTCGTGTCCAACTACCGCTGGGAGGACGGCGTCGGGCCCCGGGAGGACCGCCCCCGCCGGCTGGACCTCGCCTGGCGCAGCGTCGAGTCCAACGCCTTCGGCCTCAACGAGTTCATGACCTGGGCCGGCAAGGCGGGCGTCGAACCGATGATGGCCGTCAACCTCGGCACCCGCGGCACCGCCGAGGCGCTCGACCTGCTGGAGTACACCAACTACCCCTCCGGCACGACCCTGTCCGACCTGCGCCGCTCCCATGGCGCGGAGAAGCCCCACGACGTGCGGATGTGGTGCCTGGGCAACGAACTGGACGGCCCGTGGCAGATGGGCCACAAGACGGCGCACGAGTACGGCCGGGTGGCCGCCGAGACCGCGCGGGCCATGAAGCGCTTCGACCCGTCGCTCGAACTGGTCGCGTGCGGCAGCTCCAACGCCTACATCGACACCTTCGCCCACTGGGAGGCGACGGTCCTGGAGCACACCTACGAGTTCGTCGACTACGTCTCCCTGCACGCCTACTACGAGCCGGTCGGCGGGGACACCGACTCATTCCTCGCCAGTGCCGCCGAGATGGACCAGATGATCGAGGCGGTCACGGCGACGGCCGACCACGTGGGCGCCAAGCTGCGCAACAAGAAGAAGATCAAACTCTCCTTCGACGAGTGGAACGTCTGGTACCAGAGCAGGTTCGGCGGCGAGCACTCCCTCGACTGGCGCCCGGCACCCGGACTGATCGAGGACGTGTACGACGTCACCGACGCCGTCGTCGTGGGCAGCCTGCTGATCACCCTGCTGCGCCACGCCGACCGTGTGGGCGCCGCGTGCCAGGCACAGCTGGCGAACGTCATCGCGCCGATCATGACCCGGGAGCAAGGCCCGGCCTGGCGGCAGACGATCTTCCACCCCTTCGCCCGGACCGCGCGGCACGCCCGCGGGACCGTGCTGCGCGTCGAGCCGGACTCCCCGGTGGTGGATACCGCCCGGTACGGCGAGGTGCCCGCCCTGTGGGCGACCGCCACCCATGACGAGGAGACCGGGGAGGTGGTGCTGTTCGCCGTCAACCGCGACCGCACGCGTCCGCTGACCCTCACCGCCGACCTGCGGGCCTTCCCCGGTGCCCGGGTGGCCGAGCACCTGCTGCTGCACGACGCCGATCCGACCGCGGCCAACACCGCCGAGCAGCCCGACCGGGTCCGCCCGCACCCGGTGGGGGAAACCGAGGCGGGCGACGGTGCGCTCACCGTCGAACTTCCCCCCGTGTCCTGGAGCATGATCCGCCTGGCCACGCGCTGAACCCGGTTCCACCGTCCCCGGGCCCGGCAGCGGGCCTGTCTTCGAGGAGCAACGACATGCGCACCACCACACCCGACGGACGCCTCCCCCGCAGAACCCTGCTGGGTGCCTCGGCCGCAGCCGCCGCGGGCCTGCTCACCGCGTGCAGCGGAGGCACCAAGATCGGTGCCGACCAGGGCGGCACCGACGCCGCGCCCACCTTCAGCGGCGGCGAGTACAAGGGACCCAAGGTCACGCTGGAGTACTGGAACGGTTTCACCGGCGGCGACGGCCCGCACATGCAGGCGATGCTGCGCTCGTTCAACCAGCGCTACTCCGGCCGTATCGAGGTCAGGAACACCACCCGCCAGTGGGCCGACTTCTACCCGGCGATGCCCACCGCGATCGCCGCGGGCAAGGGACCGGACGTCGCAGTCATCCACAACGACCAGATCGCCACCTTCGCCGCGCGCCGCACCCTCATCCCGCTCGACGACGTCGTGGGCGCCCTCGGGCTGAGCGAGTCCGACTTCATCCCCGCCGTGTGGCAGGCCGGCGTCTACGACGGCAAGCGCTACAGCGTGCCGCTCGACGTGCACTGCCTGGCCGACTACTGGAACGCCCGCCACCTGTCGAAAGCCGGTCTGAAGGAGGCGCCCAAGGACCGTTCCGGCTTCGAGGACGCGCTGGGCGAGCTGAAGGGCGCCGGCGTCGCCCACCCGTTCTGGATGCCCAACAAGTGGCCCGCCCACCTGATGTTCATGACCCTGCTGTGGCAGTTCGGCGGTGAACTGTACGACGAGGAGGGCACCAGGGCGCTGTGGGGCGGCGACGCCGGCGAGCAGGCCCTGAACTGGATGGTGGAGCAGATCCGCAAGGGTCACAGCCCCGCACAGGTCGCGCAGGACGCCCAGTACAACGCCTTCAAGAACAACAAGGTCAGCTTCACCTGGGACGGCATCTGGCAGATCAACGACCTCAAGGAGACCGCCAAGAGCGTCGACTGGCACCTGTCGTCGGTGCCCGTCATCGGCGGGAAGGCCGCGGTGTGGACGGCCGGCCACAACTTCGTCCTCACCACCCAGGCCGGGCGGGACAAGCACAAGGTACAAGCCGCCAAGTTCTTCATCGACTACATGAGCGCCCGCTCCACCGAGTGGGCCAAAGCCGGCATGATCCCCGCCCGCAACACCGTCCGCGCCGCGCCGGAGGTGGCGAAGCTGCCGCAGATCAGGCTCGCCGAGGACGTGGAGGTCTTCCGGTTCCTGCCCGCCCTGCCCGGAGTCGGCGACGTCCAGACCAAGGCGCTGGAGCTGGCCGTCCAGCAGGCGGTGCTGGGTCAGAAGTCGCCGGCCGACGCGCTCGCCGAGGGTGTGCGGACCGCCGACAAGGTCCTGGCCGACAACAAGCAGAAGTACGCGAAGTGAGGCGGTCCCCGTGGTGCAACGGCTGACAGCCGGGCCGTCCGCCACGCGGGTCCGGTCGGCGCGGGGCGGCACACCGCCCCGCGCCGACCGCTACCGGTGGTGGACTCCGTACGTGTTCATGGCGCCGTACCTGGCGCTCTTCCTCACCTTCGTGGTGGCTCCCATCGGCTACGGGCTGTGGATCAGCTTCCACAACTGGGACATCAACCTCCCCGCCAAGCCGTTCGTCGGCCTCGACAACTACCGCACGCTGTTCGATCCGGACAGCGTGGACGGCCCCAGGTTCTGGCGGGCGATGCGCGCCACCGGCGTGTTCACCGCGCTGTCCCTGCCGCTGCTGCTGGTGGTGCCGCTGCTGGTGGCCCTGCTGATGAACGGCAAGTTCCGCGGGCGCAACCTGTACCGGGCGGTCTACTTCGCCCCGTACGTGCTGGGCGTCGCTGTGGTCGGCCTGCTGTGGCGTTTCCTGCTCGACGGCAACATCGGCCTCGTCAACCACTATCTGGGGCTGCTCGGCCTGCCCGACGACATCCAGTGGACCACCGACACCCCGGCCGCCTGGTGGGCGCTGGTGCTGGTCACGGTGTGGTGGACGCTCGGTTTCAACGCGGTGATCTACCTCGCCGGTCTCCAGGACATCCCCGCCGAGCTGTACGAGTCGGCCAAGGTGGACGGCGCCGACGCCTGGCAGCGGTTCCTGCACGTCACGCTGCCCGGTCTGCGGCCGGTGGCCCTGTTCGTGGTCAACTCCACGCTGCTGGCCTCGGCCAACATGTTCGGCCAGTCGTACCTGATCACCGCGGGAGCGCCGGCCGACGAGACCAAGACGGCGATCTTCCTGATCGCCGAGACCGGGCTGCGGCGCTTCGAGATGGGCTCGGCGTCGGCGATGAGCTTCATCCTCGCCCTGGCGCTCATGGCCGCCAGCGCCGTCGTCTTCCGCGTCTTCCGCGAGCGGCAGGAGCACCGATGACCGAGACTCAGCTCACCCAGCACCGACACACCGCGGCCTCCAAGGGTCGGCGGCCGGACGCACCCGTTGCGACCGACGCGCCGCCCGGGGCCACCGCTCGGCGCAGGCTGCGGCGGTCCCTGCTGCACCTGATTCTCGCCGTGGTGGCGGCCCTGTACCTCAGCCCGCTGGTGTACATGCTGGTCACGTCGTTCAAGAGCAGCGAGGACGCCGGCGCCACCACTCCCGACTGGGTTCCGTCCCCGGCCACGCTGCACGCCTACGAGACGGTGCTCGGCGCCACCGACAGCCCGGTGCTGCGGTGGCTGTTGAACAGCGTGCTCGCGGCCACCGCGCACATGCTGCTGGTCCTGGTGACGGCCACCCCGGCCGCGTACGCGCTGGCCCGGATGCGGTTCCGGGGCCGCACGCTGATCTTCACGGCGGTGGTGGCCACCCTGTTCGTGCCGCCGATGGTCCTGCTCATCCCCAACTTCCTCATCGTCAACGAGTTGGCCTGGGTGGACAGCCTGCCCGCGGTGATCGTGCCGGGCGCGGCGAGCGCCTTCGGCGTGTTCTTCCTGCGGCAGTTCTTCCTGACCCTGCCGGGCGAGCTGGAAGAGGCGGCGGAGATCGACGGCTGCAACCGGTGGCAGATCTTCATCAAGGTGGTCCTGCCGCTGGCCAAGCCCGCGCTGGCCACGCTGGGACTGCTGTCCTTCCTCGCCAACTGGAACGACTTCCTGTGGCCGCTGTACGTCCTGATCAGTGCAGACTCGCTGACCCTCCCGGCTGGTCTGGCGAACTTCCAGAGCGCCAACAACATCCACTACGACCTGCTGATGGCCGGGGCCGTCATCGCCAGCGTCCCGGTGCTGCTGTTGTACGTGGTGGCCCAGCGCTGGGTGATCGAAGGGGTCTCGCGGTCGGGTCTGAAGGGCTGAGAGCCGCTCAGGCCGGGCGGGTGACGCGTGCGGGCCGGGTGCCGTGGGGACGGCACCGGGCCCACACGCGTGTCGCAGGGTCTCAGGCGTCGCCCATGACCAGGCCCTCGATGGTGTGCTTCTGCGTCACCGGCGTCAGCTCCCGGACGACCGGGCAGGTCAGGTGCCGGCGCACCCGGTGGGGCAAGGTGTCCCAGTAGCCCTGGGTGACCGCCATGTCGTGCCGCTCGCCGTTGGTCGCGTCCGGCCCGTCGACGCCGAGGACGAGCACGGGGCGGGGGACGGCCGACCGGTTTGCCGTGCCACGGTGGATCGTCAGGGCCGTACGGGCGGATATGTCCCCCCGCTGCGGGAACTTGCGCACCGCGCGCCCCACGTAGCGGCCGTACTGCGACCGGGGCGGGAACATGCCGTGCTCGAACTCGGGGCTGTCCTCCCACTGGGTGCCGGGGGCGATCTCGAAGGGGCCCATGTCCTCGCCCGTGTCGACGGTCGTCACGTTGAAGGCCAGAGTTCAGGCGCCGTTCGCGGCGCGTCACCTCCGGCATGGGGAAGTCCGTCGACCTGGTGACGCCCGAGGCGCGCTCGGCCACCCGGCAGGCGCTGGAGCGGGTGACCGCGGCCCAGCGGTGCCGGGTTGCCATGATCGCGGGGCCGCGCGACGCCACCGGGGGAGACCCACGGCTGGAACTCCTGCGCGCCCTCCCCGGCAGTTCGGCACCTCGCCGCCGCGTGAGCTGGTGATCCGGGGCGAGCACACCCGGGAGGCGGGGGGCCGCGGGGTTCGCCGAGCTGATGTCCCGGCGCTACCGGCCTGACGCCGTCTTCTGCGTCAACGACGTGATCGCGGTCGGCGCCCTCGACAAGGTGCGTGAGCTGGGCGTCGACGTGCCCGGCGAGATGGCTCCGGTCGGTTACGACGACACCTCCTTCGCCTCCCTGCTGCAGCCGCAGCTCACCACGATCCGGTATCCGGCCGAGGACGTCGGCCGGGCCGCGGCCCGGCCGCTCAAGGAGCGGCTCGACGGCCGCGTCGTGCACCGGACCGCTCTTCGCTCCCGCCCACCGGCCGCTGCGGCTGCGCGGCCTGGACCCGCGGGCCCGCTACCGGGACGAGGACACCGGCGCCGAGTGGTCGGGGGCGACCCTGACCGGCTTCGGGCGCCGGGTGCCCGAACTGCCGCGCGGCGACCGCGCGAGCGCGCTGGTGCGGCTGCGCCGGACTCGCTAGCGCAGTCACCGGTGGTCAGCCGGCCCGTCGTCTCCCCACCGACGCCTCCGGCGCGAGGTCCGTGTCGCCGTAGAGGCGGCGCCGCAGGGGCGGGTGAAGGTTGGCCCGGGTGAGGTCGCCGTCGTAGTGGGCGAGCAGCCGGCGGTCCATCACCTTGCGCCACAGCGGCGGGAACCAGGCCAGGACGATCATGGTGGCGTATCCCGAGGGCAGTTGGGGCGCCTCGTCGAAGTGGCGCAGGGTCTGGTAGCGGCGCAGCGGGTTGGCATGATGGTCGGAGTGGCGCTGCAACTGGAAGAGGAACAGGTTGCTGACCGTGTTGTCGCTGTTCCAGCTGTGGCGGGGGGCGACCCGCTCGTAGCGCCCGTCCGGGCGCCGCCGCCGCAACAGGCCGTAGTGTTCGAGGTAGTTGACCGTCTCCAGCAGGCAGAAGCCGAGGACGGCCTGGAGCAGCAGGTAGGGCAGGACCCGCCAGCCGAACGCCGCCGTGAGCACGGTGAACAGCGCGGCCGAGAGCGCCCACGCGGTCAGGATCTCGTTGTGCGGGCCGAACACGGCGCGCTTGCGCCGGGTAAGCCGTCGCGCCTCCAGCTCCCAGGCCGAGCGCAGGCTGCCCCACACCGTGCGCGGCAGGAACCGCCAGAAGCTCTCGCCCATGCGGCTGCTGGCCGGGTCCTGCGGTGTGGCGACCCGGATGTGATGGCCGTGGTTGTGCTCGACGTAGAAGTGGCCGTACCACGTCTGCGCGAGCGCCATCCGGCTCATTCGTCGCTCCAACTGCTCGCGCTTGTGGCCGAGTTCGTGGGCGGTGTTGATGGCGACGCCCGCCACGACCCCGGTCGTCACGGCCAGTCCGAGGCTGTCGGCCACCGGCAGGCGGCCGGTCGC
This sequence comes from Streptomyces sp. NPDC052687, assembly GCF_040678395.1. Taxonomy (NCBI): domain Bacteria; kingdom Bacillati; phylum Actinomycetota; class Actinomycetes; order Kitasatosporales; family Streptomycetaceae; genus Streptomyces; species Streptomyces sp. NPDC052687. The sequence goes on from NZ_JBFATR010000079.1 coordinate 16,688, forward strand.
CCACTGGGCGCAGGCCCACACGAGGGCACCGAACTGGATCGGAAGGTACAGGTAGGTGCACCAGCGGTAGTAGCGGTCGGCCTCCAGCCGCGGCACGGCCTCGTCCGGCGGGTTGGCGCCGTCCGGGCCGGTCAGCCAGTCGACGAGCGGGACGAGGACGAAGGCGAAGAAGGGACCCCACCACCAGAACGCATGCACGTGGGTGAGGGCCACGAGGCCGCCGGCCTGGAAGGGCAGTGTCGGTACCGCGAGGGCGAGCGGCCACAGGGGACGTCTGGGATCCCGCCAGGCGCGGGCGTCATTCGGCGCTGGCTCCATGAGGACTCCTTGAAGGGGGGGACGCGTGCTCCCGCCGCCCGGTCCTGGACCGGCGAAGGCGCGCGTGAGGGGGCGGGCCGACAGTGCCACGGGGAGGACGGCGCTGACAAAGGGGGCCCCATGTCAATGTTCTGACTGGTCATCAGAATTATGGTGTGGGCGGGTGGGTGCGGGCGGTGGCACACTGCCGGGGTGCGCAGCCGACCTTTCCCCCTCCCGCCCGGTCCCCGGCCCGATCCGCCCCGGGTGGCCTGGCGCAGGCAGATGCGGGAGCGGGTGCTCCAGGAAGCCCGCGCACTGGCCGCCGAGGGCGGCTGGGACCGGGTGCGGGTGGCCGATCTCGCGCTGCGGGCGGAGGTGTCCCGGCCATCGATCTACAAGGAGTTCGGTGACCGGGCGGGCATCGGGCAGGCGCTCGTGCTGCGCGAGACGGACCAGTTCCTGACCGGCGTCGCCATGGTGCTGGACGCCCGCCGAGACGACCTCGGCGCGGCGCTGCGGGCCGGGGTCGCCCACGCCTTGGCCGAGGCGGACGCCAATCCCTTCATCGGCGCGGTGCTGACCGCGGCGCGCGGCGGTACGGACGCGCTGCTGCCGTTCCTGACGAGCAGGCCCGAACCCGTCTTCACCAGCGCGTGGCGGCTGCTTGCGGACTGGCTGGGCGAGGTGGTGCCGGACGTGGCGCGGGAGCGGCAGGTGGAGGCCGCCGACCTCGTCGTACGGCTGACCATCAGCCACATGCTGCTGCCCTCCCCGCTGACTGCGGACGCACCCGAGCGGGTCGCTGGCGCCGGGTGCGCCGTACTGGGCCTGCCGCCCGGGCTCTGACGAAGACGGGCGGGCCGGGGCGCGGCTCGGAGCCGCAGTGGGGCTAGGCCGTTTCCTCCGGATCATCTCGCCGACCAGATGAAGATGGCGGCGAGGTGGAGGCCGGCCAGGTAGATGGTGGCCGTCTTGTCGTAGCGA
>NZ_JBFATR010000080.1:0-17011 GCF_040678395.1 Streptomyces sp. NPDC052687
TGCAGATGGCCGTTGTGCGCGTAGTCGACGTGGTCGCCCGCCCGGCCTCGCCCGCCACCCCCGCCCGGCCCCCCCCCCCACCCCCGCCCGGCCCGTCCCGGCGGGCCCCGTTATCGTCGGCATGCCCCCGGACCGGCCCGACCCAGGGAGAAACCATGCCCGCCCGCCCCTCCGCGAGCCGCCGCGCCGTCCTGCGCGGGGCCGCACTCGCCCCCGTGGCCGGGCTCGGCCTCGCCGCCTGCTCCCCGGAGGGCTCCGGCGGCGCCCCGGCTGCTCCCACCGCGCCGGTCGAGCTCGGCGCGGACAGCGAGGTCGCGAAGGGCGCCGCCCGCCTGTACCGCGACCACAACGTGGTGGTCAGCCGGGACGACCAGGGCGCCCTGAAGGCGTACAGCTCGATCTGCACGCACGCGGGGTGCCCCATCACCAAGCTGGAGGGGACCCGGCTGACGTGCTTCTGCCACGGCAGCGAGTTCGACGCCGCCACCGGCGAGGTGCTTCAGCCGCCGGCCACGGTGCCGCTGACCGAGCTGGCCGTCCACAGCGAGGACGGCAGGATCGTGGCGGGCCCGAGGGACTGACGCCCGAGCGGCGGCAGGACCCTCACCCCCCTCACTCCCAGTCCCAGGCGATCCCCACGATCCCCGACCGCACCCGGGGCTCCACGAGGTGCACGGAACGGTGCCGGCCGGTCAGGGCCAGTTCCTGCCGGCCGCTGCGCGGTGCCGCCGCCGAGTGCTGGGTGAACCGGTGGCAGCGCAGCGGCAGGGCACGCTCGTCGAACCGCACCTGGAGCGCGTACTGCCCGCCCGCCGGACCGAACCCGCGCGCGTACTCGCGTGACACCCCCGCGGTGCCGTCCTCGACGCCGTAGCGGAACAGGAAGGTGTCACCGGCCCGCAGCCGGGTGTCGAACAGCAGCTCGGCGACGAGCACCCCGGTGTCCCGGTCCCAGCGCACGCGCCCGGTGCGACAGTTGTCCAGGGGATGCACCGTCATGCGGTCCGGCGCGCACCCCGGGTCGCCGTGGTGCACGGCGACGAAGCGGTCGACCCCGTCCTGGTGGGCGCGCACGATGTGGTGCGACTCGCGCCCCGCCAGCTCGCGGCGCGCCCCGATTCGCACCCGCTCGTGGTGGCCGAGCATGTGCAGCCCGCCGTCGAGCTGGGTGCCCAGCTCGGCCAGCAGCCGGTCCAGCACGTCCGTGGCCTCGACGAGGGACCGGTAGGAGCGGCCGGCGGTCCGCCGCGCGGAGCGCTCGTCACTCTGCGCGAGCAGCCGGATCAGCGACTCGTCGGGCAGCTGGAGTATCTCCTCCAGGGCGCGCACGGCGCGCAGCGACTCCGGGCGCTGCGGCCGGCGGGCGCCCTGCTGCCAGTAGCTCAGGCTGGTGACGCCGACTCTCACGCCGTACCGCGACAGATGGTGCTGCACTCGTTGCAGGGGCAGTCCCCGGGCGGCGATCGCGGCGCGCAGCGCGACGTGGAAGGGGCCGCCTCGCAGGGCCGTGTCCAGGTCCGCGGCGGCGACGTCGGCGGCGTCCGCGTGCTGTGTGACGTGCGGCATGCAGGGGCCTTTCTGTGGCTCACAACGGCTGGTCGGACCGTTCGTGGGATTCCGAGCCGGGGCCACCCCCGCCGGCGTGGAGGGGTCGTCACATCCGTACGCCGTGGTGCACGGCCCCGAGTTCCCCCGCATTGAAGCGTGTTGACCAGGCCCCGACAACACCTGGCGCCCCACCGCGGCGCACTCCTGGCCGAGGTTCGACCCTGTCCGGCACGAGGGCTGTCCGGTACGTCACGTCCGGGCCCCGCGGCCGCCGGGCACGGGCGCCGGAGTGTCAGTCCTCGCCAGTAGGGTGTGAGACATGGCCGACCCCTCCAGCTACCGCCCCAGGCCGGGAGACGTCCCGGACTGCCCGGGGGTGTACAAATTCCGGGACGAGCACCGCCGGGTGATCTACGTCGGAAAGGCGAAGAGCCTGCGCCAGCGCCTGGCGAACTACTTTCAGGACCTGGCGAACCTCCACCCGCGCACCCGCTCCATGGTGACCACGGCCGCGTCCGTGGAGTGGACGGTGGTGTCCACGGAGGTCGAGGCGCTGCAGCTGGAGTACTCCTGGATCAAGGAGTTCGACCCCCGCTTCAACGTCAAGTACCGCGACGACAAGAGCTACCCGTATCTCGCGGTGACGATGAACGAGCAGTTCCCGCGCGTGCAGGTGATGCGCGGCCACAAGAAGAAGGGCGTGCGCTACTTCGGGCCGTACGCGCACGCGTGGGCCATCCGCGACACCGTCGACCTGTTGCTGCGGGTCTTCCCGGTGCGCACCTGCTCGGCCGGCGTCTTCAAGAACGCCGCCCGCACCGACCGCCCCTGCCTGCTGGGCTACATCGGCAAGTGCTCCGCGCCGTGCGTCGGCCGGATCTCCGCCGAGGACCACTGGGACCTGGCGGACGAGTTCTGCGACTTCATGGCCGGCCGCACGGGCACCTACCTGCGCCGTCTGGAGAAGCAGATGACGGAGGCCGCCGAGGAGCTGGAGTACGAGCGGGCGGCCCGGCTGCGCGACGACATCGAGGCCCTGAAGAAGGCCATGGAGAAGAACGCGGTCGTGCTCGCGGACGCGACCGACGCCGACCTCATCGCGGTCGCCGAGGACGAGCTGGAAGCGGCGGTGCAGATCTTCCACGTGCGCGGCGGCCGGGTCCGCGGCCAGCGCGGCTGGGTCACCGACAAGGTCGAGGAGATCACCACCGGCGCCCTGGTCGAGCACGCCCTCCAGCAGCTGTACGGCGAGGAGACCGGCGACGCCGTCCCCCGCGAGGTGCTGGTCCCCGCGCTGCCCGACCCGGTCGACCCCGTGCAGCAGTGGCTCACCGAGCGGCGCGGCTCCGGCGTCTCGCTGCGCATCCCGCAGCGCGGCGACAAGAAGGCCCTCATGGAGACCGTGCAGCGCAACGCCCAGCAGACGCTGATGCTGCACAAGACCAAGCGCGCCTCCGACCTGACCACGCGCTCGCGCGCGCTGGAGGAGATCGCCGACGCCCTCGGCCTGGACAGCGCCCCGCTGCGGATCGAGTGCTACGACATCTCGCACCTGCAGGGCGAGGACGTGGTGGCCTCCATGGTCGTCTTCGAGGACGGCCTCCAGCGCAAGAGCGAGTACCGCCGCTTCCAGATCAAGGGCTTCGCCGGGCAGGACGACGTCCGCTCCATGCACGAGGTGATCACCCGCCGCTTCCGCCGCTATCTGGCCGAGAAGGAGAGGACGGGCGAGTGGGCCGAGGACGGCGCGGGCGGCACCGACGCGGAACCCGCCCGCACCATACCGGGCACCCGCACCACGCCGGGCACCCTCACCGGGACCGGCACCCCCGCGCAGACCGACGTCCTCGACGGCCCCGGCGCCCTCACCGAGGACGACGGCCGTCCCAAGCGCTTCGCCTACCCGCCCCAGCTCGTCGTGGTCGACGGCGGCAAGCCGCAGGTCGCGGCGGCCCAGCGGGCTCTGGACGAGCTGGGCATCGACGACATCGCCGTCTGCGGCCTCGCCAAGCGCCTGGAGGAGGTCTGGCTGCCCGGCGAGGACGACCCGGTGGTCCTGCCCCGCACCAGCGAGGGCCTGTATCTGCTCCAGCGCGTCCGCGACGAGGCCCATCGCTTCGCGATCACCTACCAGCGCAGCAAGCGCGCCAAGCGCATCCGCTCCAGCCCGCTGGACGACGTCCCCGGCCTCGGCGCGACACGCAAGCAGGCACTGATCAAGCACTTCGGTTCGGTGAAGAAGCTGCGATCCGCGACAATTGACCAGATCTGCGAGGTTCCAGGCATAGGCCGCAAGACGGCCGAGACGATCGCCGCGGCCCTGGCCCAGGCGGCTCCGGCCGCGCCCGCCGTCAACACGGCGACGGGAGAGATCATGGATGACGTGGAAGACGGGGCACCCGAGACGACGGCGGATGCCCCAGGGGAGCCCGTGCCCACGGGCGCCCCGGACGAGCGACGGGGGCAGGAGACATGACCGAGCACGAGACCCACCCCACAGCGGGGCCCGAACGCGCGACCGGCGAGCCGGACGCCCAGGCCCCCGCGCAGGAAACCCCCGGGGCGGCCGGCGCGGACCGGCCCCACCCGCAATCCCAGAGCAACGGAGTCCAGAGCAACGGAGTCCAGGGCAACGGAGCCCAGGCCGCCGGAGCGCAGAACACCGCGGCCCACGGCACCGCGGCCCACGGCAACGGACCCCAGATGGCCAACGGCACGGAGGCCACCGGCGTCCCCGAGGCGGCCATCCCCGAGCTGGTGATCATCTCCGGCATGTCCGGCGCCGGGCGCTCCACGGCCGCGAAGTGCCTGGAGGACCTCGGCTGGTTCGTCGTCGACAACCTGCCGCCCGCCCTGATCCCCACCATGGTGGAGCTGGGCGCCCGCTCGCAGGGCAACGTGGCGCGGATCGCGGTCGTCGTCGACGTGCGCGGCCGGCGCTTCTTCGACAATCTGCGCGAATCCCTGGCCGACCTCGACACGCGCGGCGTCACCCGGCGGATCGTCTTCCTGGAGTCCTCCGACGAGGCGCTGGTGCGCCGCTTCGAGTCGGTGCGCCGCCCGCACCCGCTCCAGGGCGACGGCCGGATCGTCGACGGCATCGCCGCCGAGCGCGAGCTGCTGCGCGAGCTGCGCGGCGACGCCGACCTGGTGATCGACACCTCCAGCCTCAACGTGCACGAGCTGCGCGCCAAGATGGACGCCCAGTTCGCCGGCGAGGAGGAGCCCGAGCTGCGGGCCACCGTGATGTCCTTCGGGTACAAGTACGGCCTGCCCGTGGACGCCGACCTCGTCGTCGACTGCCGCTTCCTGCCCAACCCGCACTGGGTCCCGGAGCTGCGCCCGTTCACCGGCCTGAACGAGGAGGTGTCGGGCTACGTCTTCAACCAGCCCGGCGCCAAGGAGTTCCTGGACCGGTACGCGGAACTGCTCCAGCTGATCGCGGCCGGCTACCGCCGCGAGGGCAAGCGCTATGTGACCATCGCGGTCGGCTGTACCGGCGGCAAGCACCGCTCGGTGGCCATGTCGGAGAGGCTGGCCGCGCGGCTCGCGGCCGAGGGCGTGGAGACGGTGGTCGTGCACCGGGACATGGGACGCGAATGACCGGACGTACTCCGCGGCTGAGCAGGCTGCGCCGGGCGCTCCCCGAGGGGCGCGGCGGCCGGTCCGCCGAGCCCCGCGGCGGCCGGGCGCGCCGGCGGGCCGCCCAGCCCAAGGTGGTCGCCCTCGGCGGCGGCATGGGCCTGTCCGCCTCGCTCGCCGCGCTGCGCCGCATCACCGGCGACCTCACCGCCGTGGTCACCGTCGCCGACGACGGCGGCTCCAGCGGACGGCTGCGCGACGAGCTGGGCGTGCTGCCGCCCGGCGACCTGCGCAAGGCGCTGGCCGCGCTGTGCGGCGACGACGACTGGGGCCAGACCTGGGCCCGGGTCATCCAGCACCGCTTCCAGTCCGGCGGCGAGATGCACGGCCACGCGGTCGGCAACCTGCTGATCGTCGCCCTGTGGGAACAGCTCGGCGACCACGTCCAGGCGCTGGACCTGGTCGGCAGGCTGCTCGGCGCGCAGGGCCGGGTGCTGCCCATGTCCGCCGTGCCGCTGGAGCTGCAGGCCCTGGTCAAGGGCCACGACCCGGACCGGCCCGAGGACGTCGACACCGTCCGCGGCCAGGCCACGGTCGCCCTCACCCCCGGCGAGGTGCAGTCCGTGCACCTCGTCCCGCACGACCCGCCCGCCGTCCCGGAGGCCGTCGAGGCCGTGCGGGACGCGGACTGGGTGGTGCTCGGCCCCGGCTCCTGGTTCTCCTCGGTCATCCCGCATCTGCTCGTGCCCGAGCTGCTGGACGCCCTCACCGAGACCAAGGCGCGCCGGGTGCTCTCCCTGAACCTCGCTCCGCAGCCCGGGGAAACCGACGGCTTCTCCCCGCAGCGTCATTTGGAGGTTTTGGGACGACACGCCCCTAAACTCGCCCTGGACGTGGTGCTGGCCGACGAGGCCGCCGTGCCCGACCGCGACTCGCTGACCGACGCCGCCAAGCGTTTCGGGGCCGCGGTCGAGCTGGCGCCGGTGGCCCGGAGGGACGGAACTCCGCGGCACGATCCCGAGCTGCTGGCCGCCGCGTACGACCGTATTTTTCGGATGCATGGAAGGATCGGCCCATGGCGATGACGGCAGCGGTGAAGGACGAGATCTCCCGGCTCCCCGTCACCCGGACCTGCTGCAGGAAGGCGGAGGTCTCCGCCCTTCTGCGGTTCGCCGGCGGCCTCCATCTGGTGAGCGGGCGCATCGTGATCGAGGCGGAGCTGGACACCGCGATGGCGGCCCGCCGGCTCAAGCGGGACATCCTGGAGATCTTCGGGCACGGCTCGGAGCTGATCGTGATGGCCCCCGGCGGGCTGCGGCGCGGCTCGCGGTACGTGGTGCGGGTGGTCGCGGGCGGTGACCAGCTGGCCCGGCAGACCGGGCTGGTGGACGGCCGGGGCCGCCCGATCCGCGGGCTTCCCCCGCAGGTGGTCTCGGGGGCCACCTGCGACGCGGAGGCGGCTTGGCGGGGCGCCTTCCTGGCGCACGGCTCGCTCACCGAGCCCGGCCGCTCCTCCTCCCTGGAGGTGACCTGCCCGGGCCCGGAGGCGGCGCTCGCGCTCGTCGGCGCCGCGCGCCGGCTGTCCATCGCGGCCAAGGCCCGCGAGGTGCGCGGCGTGGACCGCGTGGTGGTCCGCGACGGCGACGCGATCGGCGCCCTGCTCACCCGGCTCGGCGCCCATGAGTCGGTGCTGGCCTGGGAGGAGCGCCGGATGCGCCGGGAGGTGCGGGCCACCGCCAACCGCCTGGCCAACTTCGACGACGCCAACCTGCGCCGCTCCGCGCGCGCGGCCGTCGCCGCCGGTGCCCGCGTCCAGCGCGCGCTGGAGATCCTCGGCGACGACGTCCCCGAGCACCTGGCGGCCGCCGGCCGGCTGCGCATGGAGCACAAGCAGGCCTCCCTGGAGGAGCTGGGCGCGCTCGCCGACCCGCCGCTCACCAAGGACGCCGTGGCGGGCCGCATCCGCCGGCTGCTGGCGATGGCCGACAAGCGCGCCGCCGACCTGGGCATCCCGGGCACGGAGGCCAACCTCACCGAGGAGCTGGCCGACAACCTCGCGGGCTGACACACCGTCAACCCCGGTCCGCGCGCCGGTGCCGACGTCCGAACGGGCGTCGGCACCGGCGTGTTCACGTCCGCGTCCCCTGCCGAAGACACCCTTGACTCGATCATGATCTGTCATGAGCCTGGCACCTATTCGTCGCCGTGACGAACCACCAGCAGGGGGGTTCATGAGACGCAGAGCGAGATCGATCCTCGCCATCGGCACGCTCCTGATCGGCGGAGCGAGCATCGCACCCATCGCCCAGGCACAGCACGGCACTTCCTCGCAGCCCGACGCCGAGGAAGTCAAGGTCTTCCGTGCCGAGGTCACCCGGCAGCAGATCCCGCTGCTCCTCGCGGCCGGGCAGGACGCCCACGAACTCGGCGAGCAGGCCCCCGACCGGGGCACCGCCTCCGTCGAGGTCTACCTCACCGACAAGCAGGCCGCGCAGCTGGAGAAGAAGGGCGTCGACCTGCGCGAACACACGCTCTCCGCCAGGGCGCGCGCCCGCGTGGACGCCGCCGGGGACGGCGTCTACCGCCCGTACAGCGGACCGGGCGGCCTCAAGGAGGAGATCCTGAAGGCCGGCCGGGACCACCCCGGCCTGACCAAGGTGGTCTCCATCGGCAAGACCCTCAAGGGGCAGGACATCCTCGCCCTGAAGCTCACCAGGAACGCGAAGAAGACCAAGGACGGCGCCAGGCCCTCCGTGCTGTACCTGTCCAACCAGCACGCCCGCGAGTGGATCACGCCGGAGATGACCCGCCGGCTGATGCACCACTACCTGGACAACTACCGCACCGACAAACGCATCAAGAGGATCGTCGACACCACCGAACTGTGGTTCGTCATCTCCGCCAACCCCGACGGCTACGACTTCACCCACGCCGCCGGGGGCGACCGCCAGTGGCGCAAGAACCTGCGCGACAACAACGGCGACGGCGCCATCACCATCGGCGACGGCGTCGACCTCAACCGCAACTTCGCCTACAAGTGGGGCTACGACGACGAGGGTTCCTCCCCCTACCCCACCAGCCAGACCTACCGCGGCCCCGGCCCGAACTCCGAGCCCGAGACCAAGGCCCTCGACGCCCTCCAGAAGCGCATCGGCTTCGAGTACGGCATCAACTACCACTCCGCCGCCGAGCTGATCCTCTACGGCGTCGGCTGGCAGGTCGCCACCGACACCCCCGACGACGTCCTCTACAAGGCGCTCGCCGGCACCCCCGAGAAGCCGGCGATCCCGGGCTACCACCCGCAGGTCTCCTCCGAGCTGTACACCACCAACGGCGAGGCGGACGGCCACGCCGCCAACGTCAACGGCACGGCGATGTTCACCCCCGAGATGTCGACCTGCCAGACGGCGTCGAACGTGGACCCGGCCGACGCCTGGAAGCCCGAGGACTGCGCGTCGATCTTCACCTTCCCGGACGACGAGAAGCTGATCCGGCAGGAGTTCGAGAAGAACATCCCCTTCGCGCTCTCCGTCGCCGAGTCCGCGGCCCGCCCCGACCGGCCGAAGTCCGCGGTCGGCATGACCGCCCCCGACTTCACCCCGGCCGCGTTCACCACCTCCTACTCGCGCGGCGCCGACCAGGAGGTCTCCGTCGTCGTCCGCAAGTCGGTGCGGGACAAGGAGCTGAGGTACCGCGTCAACGGCGGCCGCGTCCACGACATGGCCCTGCGCCCCTGGAAGGGCGGCGAGACCTACGGCGGCGAGGACAACCTGTACTTCGACGAGTACCGCGCGAAGGTCGCCGACGGCGCGCCCGGCGACAAGGTCGAGGTCTGGTTCACCGGCGAGACCCGCTCCGGCAGGCCCACCGAGAGCGAGCACTTCACCTACACCGTCGCCGAACGCTCCCGCGCGGACGTCCTCGTCGTCGCCGAGGAGGGACAGCCCGCCACAAACGCCCGGGCCTACGTCGACGCGCTGAGGGCCAACGGCGAGAAGGCCGTCGTCTGGGACGTGGCGAAGCAGGGCGCGCCCGACGCGCTCGGCGTCCTCGGCCACTTCGAGAAGGTCGTCCACTACACGGGCGCCGTGCGCCCCGGCAACGCCACCCAGCTGGAGCTGCGCGCCTACCTCAACGAGGGCGGCAAGCTGATCGAGGCGGGCGAGACGGCCGGCGGCTCCGTCGACCTCGGCGGCGGCACCCTGTCGAACGACTTCAGCCAGTACTACCTGGGCGCGTACAGCCGTACGAGCCTGCCGAAGGCCACCGGCTTCGAGGGCACCGGCGCGCTCGCGGACCTCACGGCACCGCTCGGCGACGCCCCCGGCAACCCGCTGAACGCGGCCGGCTCCTTCGGCGTCACCTCCGACACGCTTCCCCCGCGGACGTTTCCGCAGTTCGAGAGCGAGGGCGCGGGCCGGTACCCGGGCACGGTGAACCCGTACGGCCCGTACGAGGGCTCCTCGATGGCCGCGGTCACGCACTCCGACTACGCCTGGAACCGCCTCACCCGCACCGTTGACCTCACCGGTGTCAGCGCCGCCGACAAGCCCACGCTGCGCACCCGCCTGCTGTGGGACACCGAGCAGGGCTACGACCACGCGGTGCTGGAGGCCCGGACCGCCGGCGGGGACGACTGGACCACCCTCCCGGAGGCCGGCGGCGCCACGTCCACCGCGGTGCCCGCCGAGTGCGAGGCCGGGTACCTCGTCCAGGCGCACCCCGCGCTCAAGCGGTACCTGACACCCGGCGACGGCGGGTGCGCGCCCACCGGCACCAGCGGGTCCTGGCAGAGCCTCACCGGCGCCTCGGCCGGCTGGCAGGAGGTCTCCTTCGACCTCTCGGCGTACGCCGGGAAGACGGTCGAGCTGTCCCTGAGCTACATCACCGACCCCGGCACCGGCGGCCACGGCGTCCTCGCCGACAACGCTACCGTCGTCATCGGCGGCACGGCGGGCCCGGTGGACGGCTTCGAGACGTCGCTGGGAGCCTGGAGCACCCCCGGTCCGCCCGCCGGAAGCCCCGCGGTCGTGAAGGACTGGGGCCTTTCCGGGGAACTGTTCCAGACGTACGGCGCGGTCACCACGGACGACACCGTGCTGCTGGGCTTCGGCCTGGAGCACGTCACCGCGGCGGCCGACCGTATCCGGCTGCTGGGCCGCGCGCTCGCCGCGCTGGACGACTGAAAACAGGCGGGCGCACCTGAGCGCGACGCGCCACAGTTGAGCCGGTCCGTACCCCTACTGGCGGGTACGGGCCGGCGTGCCGTGTATGGGCCGTCTCGATGTCACTCCGGAGGCTCCGGGGAGGTAGGGTCGGAGGCGGTCGGGGACATCCCAAATAGAGCTCGCCGGCGACAACGGAGCCGGCGTACCAACGAGGAGATCGGTTCGTGACGATCCGCGTAGGCATCAACGGCTTTGGCCGCATCGGTCGTAACTACTTCCGCGCGCTGCTGGAGCAGGGTGCAGACATCGAGATCGTGGCTGTCAACGACCTGGGTGACACCGCGACCACCGCCCACCTGCTGAAGTACGACACCATCCTGGGCCGCCTCAAGCAGGAGGTGTCGCACACCGAGGACACCATCACCGTCGGCGACAAGACGATCAAGGTCCTGTCGGAGCGCAACCCCGCCGACATCCCGTGGGGCGACCTGGGCGTCGACATTGTCATCGAGTCGACCGGCATCTTCACCAAGAAGGAAGACGCCGAGAAGCACATCGCCGGTGGCGCCAAGAAGGTCATCATCTCCGCTCCGGCGAAGAACGAGGACGTCACCATCGTCATGGGCGTCAACCACGACACCTACGACGCGGCGAACCACCACGTCATCTCCAACGCCTCCTGCACCACCAACTGTGTGGCGCCGATGGCGAAGGTCCTCGACGAGAACTTCGGCATCGTCAAGGGCCTGATGACGACGGTCCACGCGTACACGAACGACCAGCGCATCCTGGACTTCCCGCACAAGGACCTGCGCCGCGCGCGTGCCGCCGCCGAGAACATCATCCCCACCACCACGGGTGCCGCCAAGGCCACCGCGCTGGTCCTGCCGCAGCTCAAGGGCAAGCTGGACGGCATGGCCATGCGCGTCCCGGTCCCGACCGGCTCGGTCACCGACCTCGTCGTCGAGCTGTCCCGCGAGGTCACCAAGGAAGAGGTCAACGCCGCCTTCCAGAAGGCCGCCGAGGGCGAGCTGAAGGGCATCCTCGAGTACACCGAGGACGCGATCGTCTCCTCCGACATCGTCAACGCCCCGGCGTCCTGCACCTTCGACTCCTCCCTGACCATGGTCCAGGAGGGCAAGAACGTGAAGGTCATCGGCTGGTACGACAACGAGTGGGGCTACTCCAACCGCCTCGTCGACCTGACGGTCTTCGTCGGCAACCAGCTCTGACCGGCTGAAGCAGGCACCTTGACGTGAGCACAGGGCTCGGGCCAGGCGCGAGGACGCGCGGCCCGGGCCCTGACGCACGTCACGGCCGGCCGCCCTCTCTAGGATCAGGCCTGGTCATCGGTCACGAGCCATCCGGTCACGAGCAGAACGAGCCTCCTCAGGAGTCCCCTGACATGAAGACGATCGACGAACTCCTCGCCGACGGGGTCGCGGGCAAGCGGGTCTTCGTCCGCGCCGACCTCAACGTGCCGCTGGACGGCACCACCATCACCGACGACGGCCGTATCCGCGCGGTGCTGCCCACCGTCAAGGCCCTCGCCGAGGCGGGCGCCCGCGTGGTCGTCGCCTCGCACCTCGGCCGCCCCAAGGGTGCCCCGGACCCCGCCTTCTCGCTGGCCCCGGCCGCCGCCCGGCTCGGGGAACTCCTCGGCGCGGACGTCGCCTTCGCCACCGACACCGTCGGCGAGTCCGCCCGGGGCGTCGTCGCGGGCCTCGCCGACGGCCAGGTCGCCGTCATCGAGAACCTGCGCTTCAACGCGGGCGAGACGGCCAAGGACGACGCCGAGCGCGCCGCCTTCGCCGACCAGCTCGCCGCCCTCGCCGACGTCTACGTGGGCGACGGGTTCGGCGCCGTGCACCGCAAGCACGCCTCGGTGTTCGACCTGCCGAAGAAGCTCCCGCACTACGCCGGGTACCTCATCGCCACCGAGGTCGGCGTCCTGAAGAAGCTCACCGAGGACGTCCAGCGCCCGTACGTCGTCGCCCTCGGCGGCGCCAAGGTCTCCGACAAGCTCGCCGTCATCGACCAGCTCCTCGGCAAGGCCGACCGCCTCCTCATCGGCGGCGGCATGGCCTACACCTTCCTCAAGGCCAAGGGCCACGAGGTCGGCATCTCCCTCCTCCAGGAGGACCAGATCCCGGCCGTGAAGGAGTACATGGAGCGCGCCGAGAAGAACGGCGTCGAGCTGGTCCTGCCGGTCGACGTGCTGGTCTCGTCCGAGTTCCCGGACCTGAAGACCAAGGCCCCGGCCAACCCCACCACCGTCGCCGCGGACGCCATCCCCGCCGACCAGGAGGGCCTGGACATCGGTCCGGAGACCCGCAAGCTCTACGCCTCGAAGCTCGCCGACGCGGCCACCGTCTTCTGGAACGGCCCCATGGGCGTCTTCGAGCACCCCGACTACGCCGAGGGCACCAAGGCGGTCGCCCAGGCCCTCGTCGACGCCCCGGGCTTCACCGTGGTCGGCGGCGGCGACTCCGCCGCGGCCGTCCGCACCCTGGGCTTCGACGAGAACGCATTCGGCCACATCTCGACCGGCGGCGGCGCCTCCCTCGAATACCTCGAGGGCAAGACGCTCCCCGGCCTCGCCGCACTGGAGGACTGACCCCGCATGACCACTCGCACGCCGCTGATGGCGGGCAACTGGAAGATGAACCTCAACCACCTCGAGGCCATCGCGCACGTCCAGAAGCTCGCCTTCGCCCTCGCGGACAAGGACTACGAGGCCGTCGAGGTCGCCGTCCTGCCGCCCTTCACCGACCTGCGCTCCGTGCAGACCCTGGTCGACGGCGACAAGCTGAAGATCAAGTACGGCGCCCAGGACATCTCGGCGCACGACTCCGGCGCCTACACCGGCGAGATCTCCGGCCCGATGCTGGCCAAGCTGAAGTGCACCTACGTGGCGGTCGGCCACTCCGAGCGCCGGCAGTACCACGGCGAGACCGACGAGATCGTCAACGCCAAGGTCAAGGCCGCCTTCAAGCACGGCCTCACGCCGATCATGTGCGTCGGCGAGGAGCTGGACGTCCGCGAGGCGGGCAACGCCGTCCCGCACACCCTGGCCCAGGTCGAGGGCGGTCTGAAGGACGTCCCGGCCGATCAGGCCGAGACCATCGTGATCGCCTACGAGCCGGTGTGGGCCATCGGCACCGGCAAGGTCTGCGGCGCCGAGGACGCCCAGGAGGTCTGCGCCGCCATCCGCGGCAAGATCGCCGAGCTGTACTCGCAGGACGTGGCCGACAAGGTCCGCGTCCAGTACGGCGGCTCCGTCAAGTCCGGCAACGTCGCCGAGATCATGGCGCAGGCCGACATCGACGGCGCGCTGGTCGGCGGCGCCTCGCTCGACGCCGACGAGTTCGTCAAGATCGTGCGCTTCCGCGACCAGTGAGTATGCGGTAGCGGCGTTCCGTCGTACCCTTGCGGGGGCCGGCAGTAGTCTGTCGGCCCCCGTCGTCCATCCGAAGCCGAGGAAGTTGGTCCAGCCGTGGTTATGGGGTTCTCGATCGCCCTGATCGTCTTCAGCCTGCTGCTGATGCTGCTGGTGCTGATGCACAAGGGGAAGGGCGGCGGCCTCTCCGACATGTTCGGTGGCGGCATGCAGTCCACCGTCGGCGGCTCCTCGGTCGCCGAGCGCAACCTCGACCGCATCACCGTCGTGGTCGGTCTGCTCTGGTTCGCCTGCATCGTCGTGCTCGGCATCCTGATGAAGGTCGGCTGACCTTCGCCGACCGGTCGGCACCGTCCCGCGGGTCAGCACGATTTCGCACGTAACGCCCCATGTACGGTACGCGCCTTCGCGCGCGGCCTATCATGGGGCGTGCGTCTTTGTGTGGGGTCTGTAACTCCCATCACTGGACGCGCGTTGGGCCTTACGTAGACTGGGGCGCTCGCAGCGAAGCGAAACGCCGACGCGCTTCGCGGCACCATCACGCAGGGAGTTACGACCGTGGCAAGTGGCAACGCGATCCGAGGAAGCCGGGTCGGGGCGGGGCCGATGGGCGAGGCCGAGCGCGGCGAGTCCGCGCCGCGTCTGCGCATCTCCTTCTGGTGCTCCAACGGGCACGAGACGCAGCCGAGCTTCGCCAGTGACGCGCAGGTTCCCGACACCTGGGACTGCCCGCGCTGCGGCTTCCCCGCCGGACAGGACCGGGACAACCCGCCGGCCCCGCCGCGCACCGAGCCCTACAAGACGCACCTCGCGTACGTCCGGGAGCGGCGCAGCGACGCGGACGGCGAGGCCATCCTCGCCGAGGCGCTCGCCAAACTGCGGGGCGAGATCTAGGACATGACGACCGGCCGGGTACCGAGAGGTGCCTGGCCGGAGCTGTTTTTCCCGGCCGGGCCGCGAAGCCCGCCGCCGGGGCGGCGTGGCCGCGCGGCCGCTCGCGGACCGATTGTCAGTGCCGCCCTCTACGGTTGGCTCATCGGGCGAATCGTGAGGGGGAGTCGTGGCGACGGCTGAGACGGTCGGTGTGCGTGCGCCCGCCTGGCGCGGGGGGTTCGGGCGGCTGTGGAGCGCCGCCGTGCTCTCCTCCTTCGGGGACTCCCTGCGCACGGCCGCCCTGCCGCTGCTCGCCGTGACACTGACGGACCGGCCGCTGCTGGTCGCCTCGGTGACCGCCTGCGGCTATCTGCCCTGGCTGGTCTTCGGACTGCTCGGCGGGGCCGTCGCCGACCGTGTGGACCAGCGGCGCGCGATGTGGACGGTGGACGTGGTCCGCGGGCTGCTGGTCGCCGCGTTCGCGGTCGCCGTCGCCCTCGGGCACGCCTCGATCGCCCTGCTGATCGCGCTGGCCGTCGCCCTCACCACCCTCCAGACCCTCTTCGACAACGCCGCCACGGCCCTGCTGCCCGCCCTGGTCGACCCGGCGGCGCTCGGCGGCGCGAACGCGCGCCTGATGACCGGCCAGCGCGTCGCGGGCGGCCTGTTCGGCGCGCCCGCCGCGCCGCTGCTGCTGACGGCCGGGGCCGCCGTGCCGTTCGCGGCCGACGCCGCGACCTTCCTGGTCGCGGCCGCCCTGGTGGCCTCGCTGCGCACCACCGCGCCCGAGCGCGGACCCCGCCCCGCGGGCAGCACCCTGCGCCGGGAGATCGCGGACGGACTGCGCGCCCTGTGGCACGACCGCGTGCTGCGGGGACTGTGCGCCGCCACGACCCTGTGCAACATCGGCATGGGCGCCCTCATCGCCACCCTGGTGGTCCTCGTGACCGGCCGGCTGGACGCGGGCACCGCGGGATACGCGGCGGCGGCCACCGCGTACGCCGCCGGCAACCTCGCCGGGGCGGCGGTCAACGGCCGGCTCGTCGCCCGCACGGGACGCCTGAGAGCGGTGCTGCTCGCCGGGACCGCGCAGATCGGCGCGCTCGTCGTGATCGGCTCGGTGCGCAGCCTGGCCGCCGTGGTCGCCGCCATGGCCGTCTTCGGCTGCATGGGCATGGTGTGGAACGTCAACACCACGACACTGATGCAGCAGCGCAGCCCCGCCGGGATGCTCGGCAGGGTCGGCTCGGCCTTCCGCACCCTCGCCGTCGCCGGGGCGCCGCTGGGCGCACTGCTCGGCGGAGCCGTCGCCACCGCCTGGGGGCTCCACACCCCCGCGCTGCTCGCCGCCGCCTTCTTCGCCCTCTCCGTCGCCGCGCTGATACCGGTGCGCGCGGCGGACGTACCCGTTGCCGCGCCGGACGACGCCGCGCCGGACGGCGCCGCGACGGCGGCTCACGCCCCGCGCTGATCAATTAGGTTGGAACGGCTGGAACAGGCACGACAGAAGGCTGACGTCGGACATGAACGCGAAGGGCCGTACCAGGCTCAACCAGACGCCCGAGTGGACCGCTCTGGCCAGGCACCGCGAGGAGCTCGGCGAGGTGCGGCTGCGTGAGCTGTTCGCCGCCGACCCCGGGCGCGGCAGCGGATACACGCTCCAGGTCGGTGACCTGCACATCGACTACTCCAAGCACCTGATCACCGACGAGACCCTGCGGCTGCTGCGCGAACTGGCCGCCGCCACCGATGTGTTCGGGCTGCGGGACGCGATGTTCCGCGGCGAGAAGATCAACACGACGGAGCGGCGGGCGGTGCTGCACACCGCGCTGCGCGCGCCGCGCGACGCGGTGATCGAGGTCGACGGCGAGAACGTCGTGCCCGGTGTGCACGCGGTGCTCGACAGGATGGCCGCGTTCGCCGAGCGGGTCCGCTCGGGTGAGTGGACGGGTCACACGGGCAAGCGGATCCGCAACGTCGTCAACATCGGCATCGGCGGCTCCGACCTCGGACCGGCGATGGCGTACGAGGTGCTGCGCAGCTACACGGCGCGCGATCTGACGGTCCGTTTCGTCTCCAACGTGGACGGTGCCGACCTGCACGAGGCGATCCGTGACCTGGACGCGGCCGAGACACTGTTCATCGTCGCGTCGAAGACCTTCACCACCATCGAGACGGTCACCAACGCCACCTCGGCCCGCAACTGGCTGCTGCGCGAGCTGGACGCCGGGCAGGAGGCGGTGGCGAAGCACTTCGTGGCGCTGTCCACGAACGCCGAGCGGGTCGCGGAGTTCGGCATCGACACGGCGAACATGTTCGAGTTCTGGGACTGGGTCGGCGGCCGCTACTCCTTCGACTCGGCGATCGGTCTGTCGCTG
This sequence comes from Streptomyces sp. NPDC052687, assembly GCF_040678395.1. NCBI lineage: Bacteria > Bacillati > Actinomycetota > Actinomycetes > Kitasatosporales > Streptomycetaceae > Streptomyces > Streptomyces sp. NPDC052687. Next base: position 16,950 of record NZ_JBFATR010000080.1, read on the forward strand.
ATGATCGCCATCGGCCCGGACCGCTTCCGGGAGATGCTGGACGGCTTCCGCACGGTCGACGA
>NZ_JBFATR010000081.1:0-16258 GCF_040678395.1 Streptomyces sp. NPDC052687
GGCTCGTCACCGAACCGTCCTCGAACACCTCACGCACCGCCCGCGCGATCGTCGGCGCGATCGACAGCACCGTCAGCTTGTCCAGATCCCGCGCCGGGGCGTTGCCGGAGCCGCCGCTCTGGGCGCCCTTGGGGGCCGGGGACTTGCGGGGCGCGAACCAGTCGCTCGTCTTCTCCTCGCCCTGCGCCGCGGGTTCGGCGGGGGCGGGCGGCTCGACGGTGCCCGTGGTCGTGGCGGCGCCCGGCGCCGGGGCCTCGGCCTCGGGGCCGTCGGCGGACTCGGCGTCCCCGACGGGCTTGCGCACGACGACCGGCGGGATGGGCCGTGATCCGGGGATGTTGATCCGGATCCGCGTCGTCAGCGTGGTCTCGGTCTTGCGTTCCTCCGGCCGCGCGGCCGAACGCCCTTCTTGCGTACCGCCGTCGGAAGCCGTGGGGGTACCGTACGGCGGCGTGCCCGAGGGGTAAGCGGCTCCGCCGCGCCCGTGGGGCCCGGAGGACGGACTGTCAGTTTCACGACTCAAGGCAGGTTCTCCCGGTTGGCTCCGCCGCCCGCGGTACGACCTCACTCTGTTCGGGCGGCTCGGCGGCGCGCACAACCATACTGTCCGCTTCCGGCGCTTATCCCATGACCGCCGGTGAAACCCGCACGGGACTCGCACGTGCGCGGAACGGCGAAGTGGTACGTCACTTGCCAAGTCGGACGGCGGGGCTCCCGGGTTGCCGCGCGACGCCGAGGGTGGCGCAGATCACAGCCACGGCCATGCCGCCGAGCAGGAAGAGGTACGAGCCGACGCCCGCGGCGAAGACGAAGTCGCCCTCGGGGCGGCTGGTGGTGAGCAGCACGACGGTGATCATCCAGCCCGCGGCGGGCGCGACGGCCCCGCCCCGGCCGCCGGTGGCCCGGGCGCCGCCCAGGAACGCCCCGGCCGCGCCGGCGAGGGCGAGCAGCAGCCCGCCCGGGAACCAGCCGCCCTGCACCAGCGCGCCGGCGCCGCCGACGACCGCGCCGAGCAGGAAGAGCCCCAGCCAGGCGGCGATCCGCCCGGCGGAGGGGCGGGTCAGGGGCTGGGTCAGCGCGGAGCCCCGGTCCGTCATGACGCCTCCTCGGCGGCGATCCCGGCGAACAGGTCGGTCTCCCGGCCCGCGCCCGCGGCCCGTTCCCCCCGCACCAACTCGTAGTACTCGGTACGCAGGACGGGCTGCGCCAGGTCGTTGGAGAGGACGAAGAAGTCGCCCTCCACCGTGATCTGGGTGGCGTGCGCGGCCATCGCGGCGGCCTTGGCGGCGGCGCAGGTGTCGCCGCCGTCGATCTCGGTGGTGATCCGCTCGTCGTCGACGACGCCGGGGACGTCGTCGAGGGCGGCGGCCTTCGTGAAGGACAGGTCCGGCAGTTCCCGGTGCAGGCGGGCGAAGGCGGCCTCGCCCGCGGTGCGCGGGACGCGGTTCCAGTAGACCTTGGCGGGGGCGCAGCCGGCCTCCTCGGCCAGCTCGACGGCGCGCATGGCGACGCGGTGGGCCTGGATGTGGTCGGGGTGGCCGTAGCCGCCGTGCGGGTCGTAGGTGACGAGGACCTGGGGGCGTACCTCCCGGATGACCTCCAGGAGGTGTCCGGCGGCCTCGTCGACGTCCGCCCGCCAGAAGCAGGCCGGGTCGTCGTTGTCGGGCAGGCCCATCATCCCGGAGTCGGCGTAGCGGCCGTCGCCGCCGAGCCGGCGGAAGTCGGTGACGCCCAGCTCGGCCATGGCGGCGGTCAGCTCGCCGAGGCGGTGCGCGCCGAGGGCGGCGCCGGTCAGGTGCGCGAGCGCGGGCGGGATGACCTCGCCGCGCTCGCCGAGGGTGCAGGTGACCAGGGTCACGTGGGCACCCTCGGCCGCGTACCGGGCCATGGTGGCGCCGTTGTTGATCGACTCGTCGTCCGGGTGCGCGTGCACCAGGAGCAGACGACGGGAGGGCAGGTCACTCATGGGGCCCACCCTAAGGGGATCAGAACTTGATGCTGCCGATCATCCCGGCGATGTTGGTCGTCAGCTCGCTGATCGTCGGGGCGACCGTCGAGGAGGCGAGGTAGAAGCCGAGGAGCATGCAGACCACCGCGTGGCCGGCCTTCAGTCCTGACTTCTTGATGAGCAGGAAGACGATGATCGCCAGCAGCACCACCGCCGAAATCGAGAGTGCCACGGCGGCTCACCTCCAAGGACCGGGAACGTTGGGGGCACAGAGCGGGGGAACGCGTAAATCGATACAGCGGCCAGCAGGTTCATACCCACACAGCGCTAGTGATCATAACTATCCGTACGCGCGCATCTCTCGGCGCACGGCCGCACAAGGGGGCGCATGGCCAATATGGTCGGGGCATGACGACCGAGCCTGATTCCTTCCCCCGGCGGCACGCGCGGACCCAGCGGTTCACGCTCGGCGCGCCGCGTTCGTTCACCGTGGCGCCGGACGCGTCGCGGGTGGTCTTCCTGCGCTCCCGTTCCGGTACGGACCGGGCGAACGCGCTGTGGGTGCTCGACCTGGCGGAGGGCGCCGAGCGGGTGGCCGCCGACCCGGCCGTGCTGCTGGGCGGCGCGGCGGAGGATCTGCCTCCGGAGGAGCGGGCGCGGCGGGAGCGCAGCCGTGAGGGGGGCGCCGGGGTGGTCGGCTACGCCACCGACACGGCGGTGGAGTTGGCGTCTTTCGCCTTGTCAGGGCGGCTTTTCACGGCGGAACTGCGGGCCGGTACGGCGCGTGAACTGCCGGTCGCCGGGCCGGTGGTCGACCCGCGCCCCTCCCCCGACGGACGGCTGGTGGCGTACGTGGCGCGGGGCGCGCTGCGGGTGGTCGGCGCGGAGGGCGAGGGGGACCGGGCACTCGCCGAACCGGAAGCGGAGGGCGTGTCCTACGGGCTGGCCGAGTTCATCGCGGCCGAGGAGATGGGGCGGTCGCGCGGCTTCTGGTGGTCGCCGGAGTCGGACCGGCTGCTGGTGGCGCGGGTGGACGACACGCCGGTGGCGCGGTGGTGGATCTCCGATCCCGCGGAGCCGAAACGTGACCCACAACACGTCCCGTATCCGGCGGCCGGGACGGCCAACGCGGAGGTCCGGCTGTTCGTCGCCGGCCTCGACGGCACCCGCACGGAGGTCCTTTGGGACCGGGCGCGCTATCCCTATCTGGCGCGAGTGCACTGGTCAGCGGCGGGTGCGCCGCTGCTGCTGGTCCAGGCGCGCGATCAGCGCGGCCAGTTGTACCTGGCGGTGGATCCGGACACCGGTGCGACCCGGATGGTGCACGCCGACGAAGATCCGATTTGGCTTGATCTTTTCCCTGGGGTGCCCTGCTGGTCGCCCTCGGGGCAGCTGGTGCGGATCGCCGACGAGGGCGGTGCGCGGGTGCTGGCGGTGGGGGAACGGCCGCTGACGGGAGCGCAGTTGCACATCCGCGCGGTGCTGGACGTATCGCCCGACGACGTGCTCGTCTCGGCGTCCGCCGGCGCGGAAGCGGAACGGCCGGAGACCGGTGAGGTGCATGTCTACCGGGTCAACGAACTGGGTGTCGAGCGGCTGTCGCAGGAACCGGGGGTGCACTCGGCGGTGCGGTCCGGGGACGTGACGGTCCTGGTGTCGGCGACGCTGGAGCGGCCGGGGGCGCGGGTGCGGGTGCTGCGGGAAGGGAAGCAGGTCGCGGTCGTCCCGTCGTACGCCGAAGACCCCGGTATGTCGCCCCGGATCACGCTCACCCAGGGGGGCGCACGGAAAATCCCGTGCGCCGTGCTTATGCCACGGGACTACCCCGGTGACACTCCCCTGCCGGTCCTCCTGGACCCCTACGGCGGCCCCCACGGTCCGCGCGTGGTCGCCGCCCACAACGCCCATCTGACCTCGCAGTGGTTCGCCGACCAGGGCTTCGCGGTGGTCGTCGCCGACGGGCGCGGCACCCCCGGCCGCTCCCCCGGCTGGGAGAAGGCGGTCCACCAAGACCTCACCGTCTCCCTCGACGACCAGATCGAGGCACTCCAGGATTTGGCGCGGAATCATCCGCTGGATTTGAGCCGGGTGGCCATTCGTGGCTGGTCCTACGGCGGCTGGCTGGCGGCGCTCGCGGTCCTGCGCCGCCCGGACGTCTTCCACGCGGGCATCGCGGGCGCCCCGGTCACCGACTGGCGCCTGTACGACACCCACTACACCGAGCGCTATCTGGGCGACCCGGCGGCCTCCCCCGAGGCGTACGCGCGCAGCTCGCTGGTGACGGACGACGGCCTGTCCGCCCCCGCCGAGCCGCACCGGCCGCTGATGATCGTGCACGGCACGGCCGACGACAACGTGGTGTTCGCGCACGCGCTGCGCCTGTCCTCCGCGCTGCTCGCGGCCGGCCGGCCGCACGAGGTCCTGCCGCTGTCCGGCGTCACCCACATGACCCCGCAGGAGCAGGTCGCCGAGAACCTGCTGCTGCTCCAGGTGGACTTCCTCAAGCGGGCGTTGGGACTCGCGCGGGGCTAGGGGGGAGACCCCCTGGGCACGGCAACGGGCCGGGACGGCATGGCGCGTCCCGGCCCGTACACGGCACCCGCACGGCCGTACGCCCACCAGTCTGACGCGTCCGTATATCGGGACAGGGTCGGGCGGGTTGCCGGTGTGTTACCCGGCCTGCTCCGAAGGGACGACGTGTTTCTCCTCGGCGAAGTGGCAGGCGCTGGGGTGGGCCGCGGGACCGGTCGTGCGCTGGAAGGACGCTGGGACGGCGAGCGCCGGGACCTCCTCGGCGCAGCGTTCGCGGGCCTTCCAGCAGCGGGTGCGGAAGCGGCAGCCGGAGGGGATGTTCGTGGGGGACGGGACGTCGCCGTACAGGATGATGCGCTCGCGGTGCTCGCGGGCCTCGGGGTCGGGCACGGGGACGGCGGAGAGCAGGGCCTGGGTGTAGGGGTGCGTGGGGTGGTCGTAGATCTCGGTGTCGCGGCCGGTCTCGACGATCCGCCCGAGGTACATCACCCCGACCCGGTCCGAGATGTGCCGCACGATCGACAGGTCGTGGGCGATGAAGACGTACGAGAGGTCGAACTCGTCCTGGAGGCGTTCCATCAGGTTGACGACCTGCGCCTGGACCGAGACGTCCAGCGCCGAGACCGGTTCGTCCGCGACGATGATCTCCGGGCGCAGCGCCAGGCCGCGGGCGATGCCGATGCGCTGGCGCTGGCCGCCGGAGAACTGGTGCGGGTAGCGGTTGATGTACTCCGGGTTCAGGCCGACGACGTCGAGCAACTCCTGCACCCTGCGCCGCCGGTCGCCCTTGGGGGCCGCTTCGGGGTGGATGTCGAAGGGTTCGCCGATGATGTCGCCGACCGTCATCCGGGGGTTGAGGGAGGTGTACGGGTCCTGGAACACCATCTGGATGTTGCGGCGTACGGCTCTGAGGGCGCGGCCGGACAGGCGGGTGACGTCCTCGCCCTGGTACGTGATCGAGCCGGACGTCGGCCGCTCCAGGCCGACCAGCAGCCTCGCGACCGTGGACTTGCCGCAGCCCGACTCCCCGACGATGCCCAGGGTTTCGCCGCGGTGCAGGGCGAAGTCCACGCCGTCGACGGCCTTGACGGCACCGACCTGCTTCCTGAACAGGACGCCCTGCGTCAGCGGGTAGTGCTTGACCAGCCCGCGGACCTGGAGGATCGGCTCAGCCATGCAGGCACTCCCGCCAGAAGTGGCAGGCGCTGCCGCGGTCGTCGTCCACCTCGTACAGGGGCGGTACGCCGGTGCGGCAGACGTCCCGGGCCATCGGGCAGCGCGGGTGGAAGGGGCAGCCGGACGGGACGTCCAGCAGGCTGGGCGGCAGGCCCTTGATGGCGTACAGCTCCCGGCCCTTCCGGTCCAGGCGGGGGATGGAGTCGAGCAGACCGCGGGTGTAGGGGTGCGCGGGGGCCTTGTAGAGGTCGTGGACCGGGGCGGACTCGACGATCCGGCCCGCGTACATGACGGCGATGCGGTCGGCGACGTCCGCGACGACGCCGAGGTCGTGGGTGATGAGGATCAGGCCCATGTCGTACTCGCGCCGCAGTTCCGCCAGCAGCTCCATGACCTGCGCCTGGACCGTCACGTCCAGCGCGGTCGTGGGCTCGTCGGCGATGATCAGCGCGGGCTCCAGGGCCATCGCCATGGCGATCATGATGCGCTGGCGCATCCCGCCGGAGAACTGGTGCGGGTACTGCTTGACCCGTTCCCTCGCGGCCGGGATGCGCACCCGGTCCATCAGCTCGACGGCCTTCGCGCGGGCGTCCTTCCGCGACATCCCGCGGTGCACGACGAACATCTCGCCGAGCTGGTCGCCGACGGTCAGCACCGGGTTCAGCGCGGACAGCGCGTCCTGGAAGATCATCGCCATCTCGGCGCCGCGCACCCGGCGCCGCTCGTCCTCCCTCAGCTTCAGCAGGTCGCGGCCCCGGAAGAGGATCTCCCCCGCCGTGATCCGCCCCGGCGGCATGTCGAGGATGCCCATGACGGCCTGCGCGGTGACCGACTTCCCGGACCCGGACTCGCCGAGCACGGCCAGCGTCTCCCCCGCCTCGACGCCGTAGGTGACCCCGTTGACGGCTCGCGCGACCCCGTCCCGGGTGTGGAACTCCACCTGCAGATCACGCACTTCCAGCAGCACGTCTCACCTCAGTTTCGGATCGAGGGCGTCGCGGACGGCGTCGCCGAGCATGATGAAGGCCAGGACGGTGATCGCCAGGGCGCCGGAGGGCCACAGGAGGGCGTGCGGGGCGTTGCGGATGTAGGGGGAGGCCGCGGAGATGTCGATGCCCCAGGAGACGCTGGGGGGTTTGAGGCCGACGCCGAGGTAGGACAGGGTGGCCTCCAGGGCGATGTAGGTGCCGAGGGCGATGGTCGCGACGACGATGACGGGGGCCACCGCGTTGGGCGCGATGTGGCGCAGCAGCAGCCGGGAGTGGGAGGCGCCGAGGGCGCGGGCGGCCTGGACGTAGTCGTTCTGTTTGACGGTGATGACGGAGCCGCGGGCGATCCGGGAGATCTGCGGCCAGCCCAGCAGGACCATGAAGCCGATGACCGGCCAGACGGCGTTGGCGGTGACGACGGACAGCAGGACCAGGCCGCCCAGGACGACGGGGATGGCGAAGAAGATGTCGGTGAGGCGGGACAGCAGCGAGTCCCAGACCCCGCCGAAGAAGCCGGCGAGTCCGCCGAGCACGCTGCCGAGGACCGCGACGCCGAGGGTGGCGCAGACGCCGACCGCGACGGACGTCCGGGCGCCGTAGACCGTACGGGTGTAGACGTCGCAGCCCTGGCCGTTGAAGCCGAAGGGGTGGCCGGGCTGGGAGCCCTGCTGGGCCTTGGCGAGGTCGCAGTGCAGGGGGTTTCCGGAGGCGATCAGGGACGGCCACAGGGAGATCACGGCCAGGAAGCAGATCACCAGGCCGGAGACGAGGAAGACCGGGTTGCGGCGCAGGTCGTGCCAGGCGTCGGACCACAGGGAGCGGGGTCTGCCCGTACGGCCGCCGTTCGCGCCGCCGGGGCCCTTGGCGCCTTCGAGGGGCTTCTCCAGCGTCACCGCCTCGCTCGCCGCCAGGTCCATCTGGCCGCCCATGCCGGTGCCGGCGATGGTGCGCTCGGGCTCGAAGGGCTGCTGCTCAGGCATAGCGGATCCTCGGGTCGAGTACGGCGTACAGGAGGTCGACGAGGAGGTTGGCGAGCAGGAAGACCAGGACCAGGACGGTCACGAAGCCGACCACGGTCTGGGTGTTCTGGCGGAGGATGCCCTGGTAGAGCTGGTAGCCGACGCCGTGGATGTTGAAGATCCGCTCGGTGACGATCGCGCCGCCCATCAGCGCGCCGACGTCGGTGCCGATGAAGGTGACGACCGGGACGAGGGAGTTGCGCAGCAGGTGCCGGGTGACGACCCGGTGGCGGGGCAGTCCCTTGGCGATGGCCGTGCGGACGTAGTCGGAGCGCTTGTTCTCGGCGATGGAGGTGCGGGTGAGCCGGGTGACGTAGGCGAGCGAGACGGAGGCGAGGACGAGGCCGGGGACGATCAGCTCGCCGAAGCGGGCCTCGGGGGACACCGAGGGTTTGATCCAGCCCCACTCCACACCGAGCAGCAGCTGGAGCAGCAGGCCGGTGACGAAGGTGGGGACGGAGATGACGACGAGGGTGACCAGGAGGACCGAGGTGTCGACCGGGCGGCCGCGGCGCAGCCCGGTGAGGACGCCGAGGGTGATGCCGATGACGATCTCGAAGAGGACCGCGACGATCGTCAGCCGGATGGTGACGGGGAAGGCGGAGCCCATCAGCTCGGTGACCGGCTGGCCGTTGAAGGCGGTGCCGAAGTCGCCGGTGAAGACGTTGCCCATGTAGGTCAGGTATTGCTGCCACACCGGCTTGTCGAGGCCGAACTCCCGTCTGAGCTGGGCGGCGGTCGCCGGGTCGCACTGCCGGTCGCCGCACAGGCCCGCGATGGGGTCGCCCATCACGTTCACCATCAGGAAGATCAGCAGCGTGGCCCCGGCGAAGACCGGGATCATCTGGAGCAGCCGCCGGGCGACGTACCGTCCCATGGCGCCGCCTCAGCCGACCGTGATCTGGTCGTAGACCGGGACGCTGAAGGGGTTGAGCTTCACGTTGGACAGCCGCTCGGAGTAGCCCGCGCTGCCGTTCTGGTACCAGAGCGGGATGGCGGCCATCTCGTCGCGGACGACCTCCTCGGCCCGCTGGAACTTCTCCACCGCCTTCGCGGTGTCGGTCTCGGCGTTGGCCTCGTCGACCCGGCGGTCGAACTCCGCGCTGGACCACTTGCCGTCGTTGGAGGAGGCGTTGGTGTAGTAGAGCGGCTGGAGGAAGTTCTGGATGAGCGGGTAGTCCATCTGCCAGCCCGCGCGGAACGGCCCGGACATCTTGCGGTCGGTGATCTGCTTGCGGAAGTCGGCGAAGGTGCCGACGGGGTTGCCGACGCAGGCGCGGTCGTTGCCGAGGGCGTTGTTGATGGAGTTGCAGACGGCGTCGACCCACTCCTTGTGGGAGCCGGTGTCCGCGTTGTACGTGATCTTGACTTGGCCGCCGGGGAGCCCGCCGCCCTCCTGGATCAGCCTCCTGGCCTCCTCGGGCTTGTACGCGCAGGCATCCCCGCACAGCCCTGCCCGGTAGCCGCCGTCCGCGCCGAGGACCGGTGAGGTCCAGTCGGTGGCGGGGGTGCGGGTCTTCTGGAAGATCGTCTCGGTGATCTGCTCGCGGTCGATGGCCATGGACAGGCCGCGGCGCACCTTGTCCATGCCGTCCTTGCCCCAGGCGCGGTCGTAGTACGGGAAGGCGAGGGTCTGGAGGATGCCGGCGGGGGTGTTGAGGTAGCGGTCGCCGAGGTCGCCGCGCACATTGCGCAGCTGGGCGGCGGGGACGTCGTCGACCAGGTCGAGGTTGCCCGCCATGAGGTCGGTGTAGGCGGTGTTGTTGTCGGTGTAGACCTTCAGGTCGACGCCGCCGTTGCGTGCCTTGTCCGGGCCGGGGTAGTCCTCCCGGGCGCGCAGCGACATCTGGGAGCCCCGGGTGTACGACCGCACGGTGTACGGCCCGTTGCCGACCGGCTTGGCCAGCCAGGCGTCGTGGTCGTCGAAGAAGGCGCGGGGCAGCGGGACGTAGGCGTTGTAGCCGAGGGTGTCGGGGAAGGTCGAGAACTTCTGGGTGAGCCTGACGGTGAAGGTGCGCTCGCCGGTGACCTTCAGCCCGGAGAGGGTGTCGGCGCTCTGCCTGCCCTGTTCCGGGTGGACCTTGTCGTAGCCCTCGATATAGGCGAAGAAGTACGCGTTGCGCTGGTTGTTCTTCAGGCTCGCGCCGTAGTTCCAGGCGTCGACGAAGGATTTCGCCGTCACTTTCTCGCCATTGCTGAACGTCCAGCCGTCCTTGACGGTGATGGTGAAGGTCCGCGAGTCCGTGGTTTCGATCTTCTCGGCGAGCATGTCGCGGGCCTCGCCGGTCTCCGGGTCGTACCGCTTGAGGCCGCGGAAGATCATGTCGAGGACCTTGCCGCCCTGCACCTCGTTGGTGTTGGCCGGCTCCAGCGGGTTCTGCGGGTCTCCCCAGGAGGAGCTGAGCACCGCGCCGCCGTCCGCGCCGCTGCCGTCACCGCCGCCTCCGCAGGCGGTGGTCGCGAGGGCTGCCGCCGCCGCGCATGCGACCCACTTGGCGTGCGTGGCTCCGCGCATGGTGTGCCTCCTCAGACCCGGCCGATCCGGCACCGGCGACCGCCGATGCGTTACCGGCAAATATCGGCCCATACAGTGCACACCGCACACGCTCCCGTCCTTTGGGGTGATCTTGACCCCGGCCGTTCGCGGCCAGGAAGTGGATCTTCGAATTCCGTGCAACAGATCGACACGATCCGATGCCGAACCGTTGAAAAACGAACCCGGCATGTACGTATTTCGACACCCCGGCATCCGTATATCGAACACATCGCCCGATAAGCCCGGTTGACCCGATGTAAGACACAGCTTGATCACGGAAGCGCTACCCGCGTAGCTACGGAGTGGTCAAGGAGAGGCAAAGAAAGTAAAGAGAAACCCAACTCGGACCAGAATTTGTTGACCTTGAATGAATTGCGTTGAAAAAGTCCCGCGTAGCCCGTAGGGGAGCGCCCTGCGGAGTCACTCAGACCCTCCCTTGGGCCAGGAGCACCATGACCCCCCCAACTCCATCCGCGGCTGCCCCGCTTGAGGTGACCGACGAGAGCGCCGAGAAGCCGAGCACTTCTCCCGCCCCGAAACCCAGCGAGAGCCGCTCTCCCGGCCAGCTGGCGTGGCGCCGCTTCAAGCGGGACCGTACGGGCGTCATATCCGCCTGCATCGTGATCTTCTTCTTCGTGATCGCGCTGTGCGCACCGCTGATCTCCAAGCTGTACGGCAAGGATCCGTACACCACGTACGGCCTGAACGAGCCGGGTCTGCTCGGCGACAACAGCTACCCGGTGCTCCCGAACGGCGGCATCAGCAGCGAGTACTGGTTCGGCATCGAGCCGGGCCTGGGCCGCGACGTCTTCACCTTCCTGCTCTACGCCATCCGCAACTCGCTGCTGATCTCCACCGCCATCACGCTGCTCGTCGTGGTCATCGGTGTCGCGCTCGGCGTCACGGCGGGTTACCTGGGCGGCAAGACGGACTGGTTCATCGGCCGGGTCATCGACACCCTGCTGTCCTTCCCCTCCCAGCTGTTCTTCGTGGCCTTCACCCCCGTGGTGCTCGCCCTGTTCGTGTCGCCCGAGGAGAACACCCCGACCTGGCTGACGGTGACCTGCCTCATCGGTCTGCTCACCGCCTTCGGCTGGGCCTCCATCGCCCGACTGCTGCGCGGCCAGGTACTGGCCCTGCGCGAGCGGGAGTTCGTCGAGGCGGCCAAGGTCACGGGCGCTTCTCCGGCGCGCATCATCTTCAAGGAACTGCTCCCCAACCTGTGGACGCCGATCCTGATCCAAGCGACCCTCAACCTGCCGTTGATGGTCACCACGGAAGCCGGCCTCGCCTTCCTCGGCGTCGGCATCCAGGACCCGACCCCGGACTGGGGCGTCATGATCGGACGGGCCGCCCAGGTCTACCAGGAAGACATCACCTACCTGCTCTTCCCGGGCCTCGCGATGGTGATCTTCGTCCTGGCGTTCAACCTTCTCGGCGACTCGGTCCGCGACGCGCTCGACCCGAAGACCAAGCGCTGACCCCGGCCCTCTTCAGGACCGCGGCAAAGACGCCGGGGTGCCGGGCTTCTCACTCACTCTCATTTTCCGAAGGCAGGTTGCGATGTCCTTCTCGCGCAGAAACTTCCTGATCGCCACCGGTGTGGCGGCAGCGGCGGGCTCGATGCTGACCGCGTGCAGCAGCGGTGACACCACCAACAACACCGGCAAGGGCGGCAAGGCCGACGCCGCCAAGGCCAAGGCGACCGAGGTCAAGATCGGTACCGCCGCCGACTCCCAGGGCCCCGCCCCCGAGGTCTCCGGTGCCAAGAAGGGCGGCACCGTCTACCTGCTGAACGACGACGACTTCTCGCACCTCGACCCGCAGCGCATCTACTACGCGTGGAACTCGCTCGCGGCGATCGTCATCTCCCGCACGCTGACCGGCTACAAGGTGGCCGACGACGGCTCGATGACCCTGGTCGGCGACCTCGCCACCGACACGGGCACCATGAAGGACGGCGGCAAGACCTGGACCTTCACCCTGAAGGACGGCATCAAGTGGGAGGACGGCTCCGACATCACCGTCGATGACGTCCGCCACGGCATCGAGCGCTGCTTCGCCAACTTCGTCACCGAGGGCGCCTTCTACGTCCAGACCTGGCTGACCGGCTCCTCCGACTACCGCAAGTCGTACCCGGGCCCGTACGGCGGCAAGCACCTGAAGTCGATCGAGACCAGCGGGAAGAGCATCACCTTCCACCTCTCCGAGGCGCGTCCCGACTTCAACTACGTGCTGGCCATGCACTCCTACGCGCCGACCCCGGTGAAGAAGGACACCAAGGAGAAGTACGACAAGAAGCCGATCTCCAGCGGTCCTTACCGCATCGAGTCGCACACCACCGACAAGTCGATGGTCCTGGTCCGCAACGAGCACTGGGACCCGAAGACCGACCCGATCCGCAACGCCTACCCGGACCGCTTCGAATTCAGCTTCGGCATCGAGCAGCTCACCGCGATCGACCGCCTGCTGGCCGACACCGGCAAGGACCAGTACGCCGTCTCCTGGCGGACCATCCCGCAGGAGCGGGTGCAGAAGGCCCAGACCGAGGCCAAGGACCGCGTCTTCGAGGCACTCAGCAACGGCGTCAGCTGCTACTGGATCAACACCAGCCGGGTCAAGGACAAGGCCGTCCGCGAGGCCCTCATCAAGGCCTGGCCGACCGCCGCGATCCGCCAGCTCCAGGGCGGCGAGGTGCGCGGTGACTACGCCACCGGCATCATGAGCCCGCTGGTCGCCGGTTACCAGTCGCAGGACGTCTGGGGCAAGCTCGCCAACCCCGCGGGTGACCCGAAGGCCGCGAAGAAGATCCTGGAGAAGGCCGGCAAGTCCGGCTACAAGGTCGTCTACGCCTACCAGCAGGACGAGACCCAGTCGAAGATCAAGGTCGTCATCGAGAACGCCCTGAAGCAGGCCGGCTTCGACGTCGTCACCAAGGGCATCGACTCCACCACCTGGTACGACCAGATCGGCAAGCTGGACAACCCGTTCGACGTCTACTGGGGTGGCTGGTCCTCCGACTGGCCGACGGGTTACTCGGTGTTCCAGCCGCTGTTCGACAGCAAGAACGTCGTCGACCAGGGCCAGAACTACTCGCACCTGAAGGACCCGAAGATCGACGAGGCCATCAAGGCGGCCACGGCCGAGCCGGACCAGGACAAGGCCAACCAGATGTGGGCGGCGCTGGACAAGCAGGTCACCGAGACCGGCGCGTTCATCCCCGACGTCTACATGCGCCGGATCTACCTGCACGGCTCCAAGCTCGGCAACGTGAAGATGGACCCGAACTTCGACGGCTGCATGCTCTACAAGCTGTACGTCAAGGCCTGATCCGTCCCTGAGAGGTGGGGCGGCTCCGGCCGCCCCACCCTCGGCTCGTCCACCGCGGCCCCCGGTCACCCCGGCCCGGCCCGATCCGCACGACGGCCCCTCCAGGAAAGCCAACCCCCATGCTTCGCTTCCTCGTCCGCCGGCTCCTCGGCGCCGTGGTCACGCTGCTGATCATCAGCGCGGTCACGTTCATGCTCTTCTACGCGGTGCCACGCGACCCCGCGCGGCTGGCCTGCGGCAAGCTCTGCACGCCGGAGACGCTGGAGCTGATCCGCCACAACATGGGGATCGACGACTCGCTCCCGGTGCAGTACTGGCACTGGCTGTCGGGCATCTTCGTCGGCCGGGACTTCGCCTCCTTCGGGTCGTGCGACGCCCCGTGCCTGGGCTACTCCTTCGTCAACCGCGAGCCCGTCCTGGAGACCATCCTCGACCGGTTCCCCGCGACGTTCTCGCTGGCCATCGGCGCTTCCGTGGTGTTCCTGATCTTCGGTGTCGGCACCGGCATGCTGGCCGCGCTGAAGCAGGGCAAGGCCGTCGACAAGCTCGCCAGCAGCGCCTCGCTGGTCGCCTCGTCGATGCAGATCTACTTCGTGGGCACGCTGGCGCTGTACATCTTCGTCTACCAGTGGCAGGTGCTGGAGCAGCCGTCGTACAACCCCTTCCTGGACAACCCGGGCGCGTGGTTCAGCGGACTTCTGCTGCCCTGGCTGGTCCTGGCGCTGATCTTCACCGCGAACTACACCCGCATGACCCGCTCCCAGATGGTGGAGCAGCTCAGCGAGGACTACGTCCGCACGGCCCGGGCCAAGGGCCTCGAACGCCGGAACGTGTTCTTCCGGTTCGCCTGGCGCGGCGCCATGGGCCCGATCGTCACCATCTTCGGCATCGACATGGGCGTGCTGCTCGGCGGCGCGATGATCACGGAGAAGACCTTCAGCATCCAGGGCGTCGGCATGCTCTCGGTGAAGTCCGTGGCCACCAGCGACCTGCCCATGCTGCTCGGCGTCATGGTCCTCACCGCCTCGTTCGTCGTGGTCGCCAACATCGTGGTCGACGCTGTCTACGCCATGATCGACCCGCGGATCCGGCTCTCCTGACCCGCCCCGCCCCCACCAGCTACCCCGCATCACCCCCCTCTGGAGCGTCCCCGTGACGAGCACCGAACAGCAGCCCTTCCTGTCCATCAAGGACCTGAAGGTGCACTTCTCGACCGAGGACGGCATCGTCAAGGCCGTCGACGGCCTGTCCTTCGACCTCGAACGCGGCAAGACGCTGGGCATCGTGGGTGAGTCGGGGTCCGGCAAGTCGGTCACCAACCTGACGATCCTGGGCCTGCACAACCCGGAGAGCACCATGGTCGAGGGCTCCATCCGCCTCGACGGCGAGGAACTGAACGGTGCCTCCGAGAAGACCCTGGCCAGGCTGCGCGGCAACAAGATGGCGATGATCTTCCAGGACGCCCTGACGTCACTGTCGCCCTACCACACCATCGGCCGGCAGATCGCAGAGACGTACCGCAAGCACACCGGCTGCACCAAGCAGCAGGCCCGTGCCCGGGCGATCGAGATGCTCGCCCGGGTGGGCATCCCGCAGCCCGACGTGCGCGTGGACGACTACCCGCACCAGTTCTCCGGCGGTATGCGTCAGCGCGCGATGATCGCCATGGCGCTGGTCTGCGACCCGGAGCTGCTGATCGCGGACGAGCCGACGACGGCCCTGGACGTCACCGTGCAGGCGCAGATCATGGACCTGCTGAAGGACCTCCAGCGGGAATTCGGCACCTCGATCATCTTCATCACCCACGACCTGGGCGTGATCGCGGACATCGCCGACGAGGTGCTGGTGATGTACGGCGGCCGGTGTGTGGAGCGCGGTTCGAAGAAGGAGGTGCTGCGCACCCCGCAGCACCCCTACACCTGGGGCCTGCTGGGCTCCATGCCGAGCCTCGACGGTCCGGTGGACGTGCCGCTCAACCCGATCCCGGGCTCGCCGCCCTCCCTGCTGAACCCGCCGTCGGGTTGCCGGTTCCACCCCCGGTGCGCCTTCGCCGAGAAGGTCCAGGACGGTCGCTGCTCGTCGGAACGTCCGCTGCTGGAGATCACCGACGGGCGCGGTTCCGCCTGCCACCTGACCTTCGAGCAGCGCCGTGAGTTCCTCGCCGGTCTCGCCGGCAGCGCGGCCAAGTGACGTACAAGAGACGGGATTTCCCTACCATGAGCAGCACGACTCCCCTCCTGGACGTCTCCGGGTTGACCAAGCACTTCCCGATCAGGGGCGGCTTCCCCATCCGCCGGACGGTCGGCGCCGTCCAGGCCGTCGACGGTCTCGACTTCCAGGTCCACGAGGGTGAGAGCCTGGGGCTGGTCGGTGAGTCGGGCTGCGGCAAGTCGACGACGGGCCGGCTGATCACCCGGCTGCTGGAGCCGACCGCGGGCACGATCAGGTACCAGGGCAAGGACATCACCCACGCCAACCGCAAGCAGCTGGCGCCGGTCCGCTCCGAGATCCAGATGATCTTCCAGGACCCCTATGCCTCGCTGAACCCGCGGCACACCGTCGGCAAGATCATCTCTGGTCCCATGGAGATCAACGGGATCAACCCGGCGGGCGGCCGCGAGAAGCGCGTCCGGGAACTCCTGGAGATCGTCGGCCTCAACCCCGAGCACTACAACCGCTTCCCGCACGAGTTCTCCGGCGGCCAGCGCCAGCGCATCGGCGTGGCCCG
>NZ_JBFATR010000082.1:0-15294 GCF_040678395.1 Streptomyces sp. NPDC052687
CCCGCGGCGGCCCCCGTCCGCCGCGGGCGCCCGCGGCGTCACGCGCGGCCGTTCCCGCCGGGCGGCGGGGCGAGGTAGAGGCGGAGCCGGTCGAAGCGGTACGGCGTCCAGGAGCGGGCGTACGACGGCGGGGCGCCGCTGGACGTGCCGAGCGCGGCGACCGGGATGCGGCGGGTGGCGTCGAGGATGGCGGGCACGGTGATGTTCTCGTTGTTGCCGCCGGTCGCCGCGGAGGCGCAGCCGGTGTAGTAGGCGAGCGGGATGGCGGTGTGGCCGGTGAGCAGGCAGGGCGGGCGGACGCCCAGCCGGTGCAGTTCCCCGGCGGTGCGCGCCCAGGCGCGGCGGTCGTCGACGGTGCGCTGGACGGTGCGGTCGAGGATCGCCCACTGCACGGCGAGATGGCCGGCGAGGCCGAGCGCGACGACGGCGGCGGCCGCCGGGCGCAGGCCGCCGCGCGGGGTGGTGGCCAGGCGCCACAGGGCGTCGGCGACGGGGATCGCGGCCAGCGCGTAGGCGGGCAGCAGGAAGCGGGGGGCCGCGTACCCGATCAGGAACAGGTAGGGCACGGCGGCCGTGACGGCGCAGGCGAGCGGCAGCACGGTGGGCAGGGGCCGCCGGGCGCGGACGGCGACGGCCACGGCGACGGCGGCGAGCGCCCACAGCGCGAACCACCACAGGTAGACGGCCGGGTGGGGCAGCGGTCCGGTGCAGGGCCGGCACAGGGTGCGGCCGATCAGTCCGCGCAGCTGGTCGTCCACGGCGAAGTGCCAGCCGAGCCCGCCCTGGATGCGGGAGGCGTCGGCGAGCCGCTGCGCCAGGCCGCCGTGGCCGAGGTAGGCCTCGACGACCCACTGGGCGCCGCCGGCGGCGAGGCCCGCGAGGAGGACGGCGAGGGGCCGCCACCGGCGCCGGGCGAGGGCGAGGACGAGCAGGGGGGCGGTCACGTAGACGGCGTCGGTGGGCCGCATCAGCGCCATCAGCGCGGCGCTCGCCGCGAGGCCCCACAGGGCGGCCCGGTCGCGGTCGTCGGCGCGGGCGCGCAGGAAGCAGCCGACGGCGGTCAGTCCGCCCACGGCGACCCAGTAGTTGGGCATGGCGCTCGGGCCGTAGAAGAGCGACACCCACAGGGTGGCGAACAGGGCGCCGCCGGTGGCCAGGACGCGCGCCGGGAACAGGCCGCGCCAGGTGCGCAGGGCGAGGTAGAGGGCGAGGCCGGAGAGGACGGCGAGGTAGACGCGCAGCAGCGGGGTCGAGGACGACCAGGAGGCGATGGGGGCGACCAGCACGCTGACGCCTCGGGCGCGGGGCGCGCTGAAGAAGGCGGCCGGGGCGTGGTCGCCGACCTGGCTGACGTAGACGATCTCGTCCCAGCCGAGGCCCATGGCGGGGGGCACCAGCAGGAGTTGGGTGGCGGTGAAGGCGCCCGCCACGACCGCGATCGCGCTCGGTGTGCCCAGGCGCAGGGCGCCCGCCCGGGCGACGCTCACACTCTCGGCCATCGGCTTGTCCCTCCCCCCACCGGCTCGCGGGGCGTTTGCTGACGCTCTCACCGTCCGTGCACCGTGGAGCGATCATCAAGAAAACAGGGACAAACTAACCCACAACACCCAAGGGTGCAGCGTGTGCGAGGGCGGGCGGACCCAGCTGAGGGCCGCTCCCCCGGACGGCTGCACCAGAGGGCGCCCGCGGTTCAGCGGGCATTGGGGCGCCGGTGCGGGGGCTGCTGCGGGGCGGGGCGGTCGGGCGGTGCGGGGACCGTCCGGACGGCCGGGCCGTCGGTGCTCACGGTCAGCGGTTCACCGTGGTGGCCGATCCTGAGGGGCGGGCCGGAGAGCAGGGTGTAGACGGCCTTCTCGGGGGTGATCTCGACCCGCAGGCGGCGGTCGAGGATCTGGACGCAGAACGCCAGCCGGCTGAACCGCTCCGGCAGCTGCGGGGCGAAGCGCAGCGTCCGGCCGTCGCGCCGCATCCCGCCGAATCCGGCCACCAGGGCCGTCCAGGTGCCCGCCAGCGAGGCGATGTGCAGTCCGTCGCGCGTGTTGTGCTCCAGGTCCGCCAGGTCCATCAGGGCCGCCTCGGCCGTGTAGTCGTAGGCGAGCCGCAGATGGCCCGCCCGGGCAGCGACGACGGCCTGGACGCACGCGGACAGGGAGGAGTCGCGGACGGTCAGCGGCTCGTAGTAGGCGAAGTTGCGGGCGATCTGCTCGTCGTCGAAGTGGCTGCCGCAGGTGTACATCGCGAGCACCAGGTCGGCCTGTTTGACGACCTGCTTGCGGTAGAGGTCGAAGTACGGGAAGTGCAGCAGCAGCGGGTAGTGCTCGGGGCGGGTGGCGGCGAAGTCCCAGCGCTGGTGGCGCGTGAAGCCCGCGTGCTGCTCGTGCACGCCGAGTTCCCGGTTGTACGGCACGTGCATGGCCTCGGCGGCGTCCCGCCAGGCGGCGCTCTCCTCGTCGTCCACGCCGAGCCGTTCGGCCTGCTCGGGATGGCGGCGCACCGCCTCGGCGGCGGCCAGCAGGTTCTGCCGGGCCATCAGGTTCGTGTACGTGTTGTCGTCGGCGATCGCGCTGTACTCGTCCGGGCCGGTGACACCGTCGATGTGGAAGACGCCCTCGTGGTCGTGGTGGCCGAGGGAGCGCCACAGGCGGGCGGTCTCCACCAGCAGTTCCACGCCGGTGTCCCGCTCGAAGTCGGTGTCGCCGGTGGCCGCGGTGTAGCGGATCACCGCGTCGGCTATGCCGGCGTTGACGTGGAACGCGGCGGTCCCGGCCGGCCAGTACGCCGAGCACTCCGCGCCCTCGATGGTCCGCCAGGGGAAGGCGGCGCCGGACAGGCCCAGCTGGGCGGCGCGCTCCCGGGCGGCGGGCAGGGTGGTCTGCCGCCAGCGCAGCGCCTCGGCGACCGCATCGGGCGCGGTGTAGGTGAGCAGCGGCAGCACGAACATCTCGGTGTCCCAGAAGGCGTGCCCGTCGTAGCCGGAGCCGGTCAGGCCCTTCGCGGGGATCGCGCGGCCCTCGGCGCGGGCGCCCGCCTGCAGGACGTGGAAGAGGGCGAAGCGGACGGCCTGCTGGATCTCCTCGTCGCCGTCGACCTCGACGTCGGCGCGGGCCCAGAAGTCGTCGAGGTAGGCCCGCTGGTCGCGCAGCAGTCCGTCGAATCCGCTGTGCGCGGCGGCGGCCAGCGCCGCCTCGACCTGGTCGCTCATCGCGGGCCGGGAGCGGGCGCCGGACCAGCCGTGGGCGACCAGCTTCTCCACCCGCAGCCGCTGTCCGGGCTCCAGCACGGAGGTGACGGTCAGCCGGGCCACGTCCACGTTGCTCTCGGCGGACGTCGTCGTCCGCTCCGGCCCGTCCACGGTGTGGTCGGCGGCGACGGCCACCCGCAGTCCGCTGCGCCGGGTGCGGTGCACCAGCCGCAGCCGGGTGCCGGAGGCGAAGTCCTCCTCGGGTTCCAGCGGCGACTTCAGCGCCTTCGCGGCGCGCGGGTCGCCGTTGGGTTCGGGCAGGCTCTCGTTGGCGACCAGTTCGGACTGGATGACCACCCGGGTGCGGCTGTCGACCGGCTCCACCTCGTAGGCGACGGCGGCGATGGCCCGCTGGGTCAGGGAGACCAGGCGGGTGGAGCGCACCCGGACCGTGGAACCGGCCGGGGAGGTCCACTCGCAGACCCGTTCCAGGACGCCCCGGCGCAGGTCGAGGGTGCGCTCGTGGGCGACCAGCCGGCCGTAGCGCAGGTCGAACGGCTCGTCGTCGACGAGCAGCCGCAGCACCTTGCCGTTGGTGACGTTGATGACGGTCTGGCCGGACTCGGGGTAGCCGTAGCCGGCCTCGGCGTAGGGCAGCGGGTGGAGTTCGTGCACCCCGTTGAGGTAGGAGCCGGGCAGGCCGTGCGGTTCGCCCTCGTCGAGGTTGCCGCGCCAGCCGACGTGCCCGTTGGACAGCGCGAACACCGACTCGCTCTGGGCGAGGACGTCCAGGTTGAGGTTCGTCTCGCGGACGGTCCACGGCTCGACGGCGTACGACCGCTGCGCGATCACTCGGCGTCCCCCAGTACGGCCAGGTCCTCGACGACGACGTCCGCGCCGTGCGCGTACAGCGCCTCGCTCTGCCCGACGCGGTCGACGCCGACGACGTACCCGAAGCCGCCGGCGCGGCCCGCGTCCATGCCGGCGAGCGCGTCCTCGAACACGGCCGCCTCCTCGGCCGTCACGCCGAGGTCGCGGGCGGCGGCGAGGAAGGTGTCCGGGCGGGGCTTGCCGGGCAGCCCGCGCTCGGCCGCCACCACACCGTCGATCCGTACGTCGAACAGGTCCTCGGCGTCGATCGCGCGCAGCACGTCACGGCAGTTGGCGCTGGAGGAGACGATCGCGGTGCGCAGCCCGTGGGCGCGCACCGCCCTCAGATAGCGCAGGGTGCTGTCGTAGGCCTCGACGCCGCCGGTGCGGATGCGTTCCAGCAGCAGCTCGTTCTTGCGGTTGCCGACGCCGTGCACGGTCGCGGCGTCCGGCGGGTCGCCGGGGTCGCCCTCGGGCAGTTCGATGCCGCGGGAGGCGAGGAAGGTACGCACGCCGTCGGCGCGGGGGCGGCCGTCGACGTACTCGTCGTAGTCGGTGACGGCGTCGAACGGCCGGAAGCCCTCGCCCTCGCGCTCGCGCAGGAACGCGTCGAACGTCTCCTTCCAGGCGGCCGCGTGCACCACGGCCGTCCGGGTGACGACACCGTCGAGGTCGAACAGACAGGCCTTGATGCCCCGGGGAAGGCCGAGTTCCGACTTCTCCGCCCCCTCCGATCCCCCCGCTGTCCCGCTCTGCGCCGTCTTCTCCGACTTCTCCGTCTTCTCCGTCATGAGGACACGGTTCCCCGCATCGGGGCGGGCAGCGAGTGGCGCACGCCACACGGAGACGGTCTGTGCCTCGTTCGGAGTGCGCCCCGCCCTCCCGCAACGCCCGGCCGCGGTGACAGACTCTGTCGCGTGCCGCTGACCTTCGACGACCTCCTCGCCCGCGCCCGTGCCCTGACCGCGGGCGGGCGCCGTGCGCTGCTCGGTATCGCCGGATCGCCCGGCGCGGGCAAGACGACGCTGGCCGAACGCCTGGTGCGGGAGCTGAACGGGAGCGGCGAGCCGTGGGTCGCCCATGTCCCGATGGACGGCTTCCACCTCGCCGACGCCGAGCTGGAGCGCCTGGGACGCCGCGACCGCAAGGGCGCGCCGGACACCTTCGACGCGGCCGGGTACGCGGCACTGCTGCGCCGGCTGCGCGAGGACGCCTCCGCCGGAAGCTGCGGGGAGGGCGAGGACGGGATGGTCGGCGGAAGCTGCGGGGACGGCGGGGACGACGGGGACATCGTGTACGCGCCGGGCTTCGAGCGCGTCCTCGAACAGCCGATCGCCGGTGCCGTGCCGGTGCCGCCCACGGCCCGGCTGGTCGTGACGGAGGGCAACTACCTGCTGCTGGACACCGGCGCGTGGGCGCGGGTGCGCCCCCAGCTGGACGAGGTGTGGTTCTGCGCGCTCGACGAAACCGAGCGGATCCGCCGGCTCGTCGCCCGCCACGAGGAGTTCGGCAAGGCGCACGCCCAGGCGGTGGACTGGGTGCTGCGCACGGACCAGCGCAACGCCGAACTGGTCGAGCGCACCCGGGACCGGGCGGACCTGGTGGTGTCGGTGGCGGAACTCGCCGGTTAGCGCGCCCACGCGGCGCCCTCCGCTCTTCCCCGACCTCCCGCTTCCCGAGCCCCCCGCTTCCTGCCCCTCGCCTCGCTCACCGTCCGCCGCAGCCGCAGGTGAGGGCCGTACGGCGACGCCGGCCGGCGCGGTGCGTGAGCTATGTTGAACCGCGTGGGAAGCAAAGGAGGCGCACCGGTGCCATCGCCGCAGCAGGCACGCGCACAGGCATCCGCGATCACCTCGGGGAAGATCGCACCGGAAGCGGAGGCCGCCCCGACTTCCCAGCTCAGGACGCTCTTCGACCGGCCCCGGCTGTCCCCCGGACAGCGGCGCATCGCGCAGTATCTGATCGAGCACATCACCGAGGCCGCGTTCCTGTCGATCACGGATCTCGCCGAGCGCGTCGGGGTGAGCCAGCCGTCGGTGACCCGGTTCGCGGCGGCGGTCGGCTTCACCGGCTACCCGGCACTGCGCGAGAAGCTCCAGGCGATCGCGCTGGGCACGCTCGCGGGCGGGCCCGCCGAGGAGGACCGCGCCAACGAGCTGCAGGCCGCGGTGGACGCCGAGATCGAGAACCTGGAGAACCTGCGCCGCGACTTCGCCGACCCCGACCAGGTCATCGCGATCGGCCGGGAGCTGTCCGCGTCGACGCCGCTGACCGTGCTGGGGCTGCGGATCTCCGCCTCGCTCGCCGAGTACTTCGCGTACGCCGCGCGGCGCATCCACCCGGACGTACGGCTGGTCACCCGGGGCGGCAGCGTCGCCTACGACGCGCTGCTGCAGTCACGGTCGGCGGGCGGCACGTGGGTGCTGGCGTTCTCGCTGCCCCGGCACGCGCAGGAGACCCTGACCGCGGTGCGCGTGGCCCATGACGCCGGGCTGCGCGTCGCCCTGATCACCGATCTCGCGCTCGGCCCCATCGCCGACGAGGCCGACGTCACCTTCGCCACCGGGACCGGCTCCCGGCTGGTCTTCGACTCCTATGCCGCGCCCGGCGTGATGGCCGCGGCCCTGCTCCAGGCGATGACGGACGCCGACCCCGAGCGGACGCAGGCCCGCCTGGAGTCGTACGAGCAGGTCTCCGACCAGCACCAGTTCTTCCTGCGCGACTGAGCCCGACCGACCCCGCCCCGCCGGCGCCGAATGGCCTCACAAGGGGAGCAGTCATTTCAAAGCGCGCATGAATGTTTTCATACGTCTTGCAAAGGCGACGGCATATATAAATACTGCTCGCGGATCCCGCACCATCGCGGACTCCCGAAGCCGCCGACCCTACCCACGACGGCCCGGGTGTTCGGACCGGGCGTCGCACCACGCACGCCCACCGCGGCGGTCCCCCGGTCATCCCCTAGGCCGGGGGTCCGCCGCGTCCGTCGTCCCATCCTTCAGCGACGCAGCACACGGAAGCGATGCTCATGCCCCTGACGACCACGCGCATCAGCCCGGACTGGCCCTGCCAGGTCAAGACCCCCGGCAGCTACGACTGGGAGCGCTCGGCGGCCAAGTGGCTGCGCGAGCTGGTGCCGTCGCGGTACGCCAGCTATCCGGCGCTGATCCGCCACCCCGTGCTGCTCGCCCGGCACGCCGAGATCCAGGTGCAGCAGGAGATCCGCGTCGCCCGCACCGCCCTGCAGACGGCCCGCGCCGATCTGCCCCGCCTCGGCATGCCCGAGTCGGTCATCGAACACACGATCAAGCTGTACGCCGCCGAGGTGATGCAACTCCAGCACATCGCCCGGAGCGTGCGTGCCGTCAGCCAGGCCCTGGCCGAGCACACCTCACACCGCTGACCTCGACACATACACCCGCCGGCCCGGATCCGCGCGCCCACCGGATTACCGGACGCGAGGCGGCGCCCGAATGGCCGCGATGTGCCATGCTCGTGGCGTGACGAGCGAGTCCGCCGAGCCCACCCGACCCGGCATCGGGCCCGACGCATCCGGATCGGCCGGGTTCGTCGCCCGGCAGCGCGCCGAGCCGGACCGGCCCGGTGATCCGGTGGCGGTCTCGGCGGTGCTGGAGCGGGCCAAGGGAGCGCTCATGGCGCTCACCGGATGCTCGGCGCGTGCCGCCCACGACGAGCTCCTGCGGCGGGCGCGGGCCGGTCACCGCACCCTGCTCGAAGAGTGCCGGCTCCTTCTCGCCGCGCCGGCGGACCCACCCCCACAGCCAGGCCCCCTCCCCCGCCACTCACCCCGGAACGCCCCCGTCGACGGCTCCCCCGGCCGCGTTTCTCCTTCCCCTGGCTCTCCGGACCAGGGCTCCCCCGACCAGGAATCGCCGGAGCCGGGCTCACCGGGCCCTGCCTCTCCCCGTCCCGGCACGCCCGCCCCCACCCCCGCCTCCCCCGGCCCCGCCGTGCCCGTGGTCAGCGCCCGGGATGCCGGGGGGCCTGAGGACGACGCCGGGGTGCTGGAACGGCTGGGGGTGGCTCTGGCAGGAGTGGAGTCGCCGGAGGAGCTTGCCCGGTGTCTGCTGGAGCATCTGCGGCCCGAGGTGGGCGCGGACGCCGTGATGGTCTTCGCCCGGCTGCCCGAGGGCGGGCTCGAACTGATCGGACATGCCGGGATCGACCGCACGCTGGCCGCGCAGTGGCGCCGGGTGCCGCCGCTGGCGGGCATCGCGGCGCTGGACGCGCTGCGCACCCGCGAACCCCGCTGGCTGGAGGACATCGAGCAGAACGCGCAGCGGTATCTGCTGATCGGCGACCCGCCGGAGCGCTGGCTGTCGCGTGCCTGGCTGCCCGTGGTCACCGGCGACACCGCCGAGGTCTCCATCGGCGTACTGCGCGGCCGCGCGGGCCCGTTCCCGCCTCTGGTGCGGGAGCGGCTGCGGGCCGTCGCCCGGCTCTGCGCGGGCCGGCTGCGGGCGTTCGGCACCCGGCCGGAACCCACCGCCCGCGGCGGCGCCGCCGTACAGGCCGTCCTGGACACCCTCCCCGGCGCGGCCGTGCTGCTCAGCCCGCTGCGTACGGCGACCGGCGAGATCGAGGACTACGTCGTGGAGGCCGCGTCCCCTGAGACCGTCGACGTGGTCGGGCGCACCGGCCGGGAGCTGGTGGGGCGGCGGATCCTGGAGTGCTGGCCGCCGCTGGCGGACGAGACGCTGTGGCGGGGCTGCGCGCACACGCTGGCCACGGGCGAGCCGTACGAGGGTGAGCCGTACGGACAGCGGGACCTGGTGGCCGGGTCGGCGGAGCTGTCGACCTACCGGGTGCGGGCGGCGCGGCTGGACGGCGGGCTGGTCGTCAGCTGGGTGCGCTACGACCCGTCGGACCGGCAGGAGCGCCGGCTGGCGGACGTGCAGCGGCTGGGCAACCTGGGGTGGGCGAACTGGAACCTGGTCACCGACGAGGTCACCTGGTCCGCGCAGGCCTTCGCGGTCCTCGGCCGTGATCCGGTCCAGGGCCCCGTCCGGCTGGCCGACCTGCCCGGCCTGGCCGTACCCGAGGACGCGCCCGTCCTGGCCCACGCGCTGGACGAACTGATGGAGGCGGGCCGGCGGGTGGACGCGCCGTTCCGGATCAGGACGGCGAGCGGGGTGCGCCATCTGCGGATCGTCGCCGAGGCGGTCACCGACCTGCGCGGCGCGCCCGTGGAGGTGCACGGGTTCCTCCAGGACCTGACCGCCCAGCGCCGCGCCGAGCTGGCGCTGGTGGCCAGCGAACGCGCGATGCTCACCCAGCACGGGGCGCTGCGCGCCGAGCGGGCGCTGGCCGGGCGGTTGCAGCACGCCCTGCTGCCGCTCCCGGACAAGCCGCTGCACCTGGCGGGGCTGCGGGTGGAAGTGGCGTACCTGCCCGCCCAGTCGGGGGTGCAGGTCGGCGGCGACTGGTTCAGCGCGATCGAACTGTCCGACGAGGCCGCCCTGTTGGTGGTCGGGGACGTGGCGGGGCACGGCGTGGGAGCGGTGGCCACCATGGCCCAGCTGCGCTTCACCGCCAAGGGCATGGTGATCACGGGTTCGTCGCTGACCGGCGCGCTGGGCCGGCTCAACACCCTGCTGCTGCACTCGCGTGACGCGCACGGCATGGCGACCTTGATGCTGGCGCGTTATCACGCGCGCGGGCGGCGGCTGGTGTGGGCGCAGGCCGGTCATCCGCCGCCGCTGCTGCTGCGCGACGGCGTGGCCCGGTTCCTGGAGCGGCCGCGCGGCGTCCTGCTGGGGGCGAGCGCCGAGCCGTCGTTCGAGGAGGCGGAATGCGTGCTGCGGCCCGGTGACCGGCTGCTGCTCTACACCGACGGCCTGGTGGAACGTCCCGGAGAGGGCATCGACAGCGGTCTCGCCCGGCTGGCGGAGGCCGCGATGGCCCATGACCGTGACGAGCCGGGCTCGTTGGAGCCGCTGCTCACGGCGCTGCTGGAGGGCGAGCGCCGCGACGACGTGTGCGTGCTGGACATCCGGGTCCCGACGGAGCGGGAGATTCCCGGCGTGGGGTGACCGCCGGCCTCGCCGGAGCCGGGGTCACCGGCTCAGGCGTCAGCGGCGCTCGCCCACCGTCGTCGCCTCGCCGCCCGCCCTGTCCCCGCGGTAGGCCTCGTCCCGGGCGAGCACGGACAGCAGCGACGCGACCGTGAGTCCCGCCTCGGCCGGGTGCCGCAGCACCTTGCCGGGCTCGATGCGATACGTGTTGCCGCGCCCCTCACGGCTGTGGGACAGATAGCCGGCCTCCTCGAGGTCGGCGATGATCTTCTGCACAGCGCGTTCGGTCAGCCGGCAGTGCGCGGCGATGTCCCGGATGCGGGCCGTGTGGTCATCGGCGATGGCGGCCAGCACGCGGGCGTGATTG
This sequence comes from Streptomyces sp. NPDC052687, assembly GCF_040678395.1. NCBI lineage: Bacteria > Bacillati > Actinomycetota > Actinomycetes > Kitasatosporales > Streptomycetaceae > Streptomyces > Streptomyces sp. NPDC052687. The sequence goes on from NZ_JBFATR010000082.1 coordinate 10,454, forward strand.
GTCAGAAACGTCCATCCTGTATGCGGCTCAGGCACTCCACCCATGGGGCCATCATAGGGCCGCTCGTTCCCGTATCCCAAAACACGAAACACGTTTCATGTATCGCTTGACGTATGTTGCTTCGAGGTCCAGCCTGTAGGCGAGGGCAGGCAGGAATTCGAGGGAGAGTCGGCCATGCCGGAGTCTGACGACCGCCCGTCGCCGACGGTCGGGAGTCCTGCGCTGACCATCGGCACCGAACCCGATGGCGGTCGCGCACATGTGAGGGTGTCCGGCGAGCTCGGCCTGGACGTCGGCGAGGAACTGCGGGGCGCCCTGCGGGCCGCCCTCGCGAACGCGGACGAGGGCATCGACCTGGACCTGAGCGGCGTGTCCTTCTGCGACTGTTCGGGACTGAACGTGCTGCTCGCCGTGCGCGAGCAGGCCCTGGCCGAGGGCAAGACCCTCACGCTCGCCCGCGTCTCCCCCATCGTCGAGCGGCTGCTGTCGCTGACCGGCACCCGGTCGCTGTTCACCCCGGCCGCCGAGGTGAACGGCCGTGAGCCGGAGCCGGGTGTGGACGTCGTCCAGCTGCGCCGGGCGATGCGGACCCGGCCGACCATCGGCCTGGCCCGCGGGGTGCTGATGGCGTCGTTCGGTCTGAGCCCGCAGGACGCCTGGCAGGTGCTGGTCGCGGTCTCGCAGCGCACCGACACCGAGCTCCACCGCCTCGCGGACGGCTTGGTGGAGGCCGTCAACGGCGACTCGCTGCCGGAGCCGCTGCGCCGGGAGGTGGCCGCGGCGGTGGCCCAGCTGGGCTCCGAAGGGGCGGCCGACGCGGGCTGAGGGGCAGTCGGGCGATGCCGGGGACCGGCAGGGGAAGCCGTCAGGCGGCGTCGAGGAACCGGTGCAGGGAGGCGGTGAACGCCGCGACGAACGCGTCCCGCCGGTCCGCGGGCAGCGCGTCGAGGGAGAGGTACGGGTTCAGGTCCTCCAGTTCGACCAGCAGCAGCTCCCCGCCGGGGGCCCGGCACGCGTCGACCCGCTGGACGCCGTGCCGCAGGCCGTTCCACTCGATGAAGCGGCGGGCGAACCGAAGGTCCTCGGGAGCCGGTGCGTACGGCTGGAGGTCCCAGCGGCGGTCCGGGTCGGGTGCGTAGAGGGCGTACTGGAAGTCGTGGTCGACGAAGTAGAAGGAGACCTCGTACGCGAAGTCGACGTGGGGCTGGACGAGGACGGTGCCGTCGGCGAGGCCGGGCAGTTCCGCGGCCGGCACCACCCGCAGACCGATCGAGTCCGCGCCCAGCTTGGGCTTGACCACATAGCGCTCGGCGGCGGGCAGCCGCTCCAGACCGGCGGCGTGGTCCACGGTCGGGATGACCGGGAAGCCCGCCTCCGTCAGGTCGAGCAGATACTGCTTTCCGGCCATGTCGGCGCGGCCGGTGAGCGGGTTGTAGACCCGCGCCCCGGTGCGCAGCGCGTGCGCGCGGAAGGCCTCGTAATCCTCATGGTAGGCCAGGACGGGACCGCTGTTGCGGACCACGACGGCGTCGAAGGCGTCCATCAGCGCGAGCGCGTCGCGGGGATGGCACAGGGCCAGGTCGAATCCCTCGCGGAGCCGGGAGGTGAGGTGGATGTCCTCGTCGCAGTAGCGCCGCCCGCGGGCCGGGTAGGCCAGGTCGGTCACGTAGAGGATGCGGGCGCGGGACATCGGGTCTCCTCGGCTGCGGCGGCTGAGCTGCGCAAAGAGTACGCGCACAGGCGTGCGGGGAACTGAGTTCCCCGTAGGTGCAGCACTCAGTGCCATGGGGCGTGCTACGTTCCCGTCCATGAGCTCCAGCAGTGCGGCGTCCGGGGGTGGCGAGAAGGCGCGGGCGGCGGGCGCGAAGCCGCCGATGCGGGACGCGCTGGTCGCGGCGGCCTTCCGGCTGTTCCTGGAGCGGGGCTACGAGCAGACCACCGTCGACGACATCGTGGCGCTGGCCGGGGTCGGCCGGCGGTCGTTCTTCCGCTACTTCCCGTCCAAGGAGGACGTGGTCTTCCCCGACCACGAGCGCTGCCTGGCCGACATGGAGGCCTTCCTGGCGGCCGGCGCGGCCGACGCGGAGCCGGTGGCCCGGGTCTGCGACGCGGCCCGCCTGGTGCTGCGGGTGTACGCCGAGAACCCCGGCTTCTCCGTGCAGCGCTACCGGCTCACAAAGCAGGTGCCCGGCCTGCGCGCCTACGAGCTGTCGGTGGTGTGGCGCTACGAGCGCGCCCTCGCGGAGTATCTGCGCGGCCGCTTCGCCGGGCGGCGTGACGGCACGCTGCGCGCCGACGTGATCGCGGCGGCCGTCGTCGCGGCGCACAACAACGCGCTGCGGTCCTGGCTGCGCTCCGACGGGCAGGGCGACGCCGGCGCGGCCGTGGACCACGCACTGGGTTTCGTGCAGTCGGCCTTCGGGGGCGGCCCGGTGCCGCCCGCCGACGAGCGGCCCGAGGACGTGGTGGTGGTCGTCTCGCGGCGCGGGGCGCCGCTGTGGCGGGTGGTGCAGGAGCTGGAGTCCGCGCTCGGCCGGGACTGAGTATCAGGGGCTCACAGGGTCCCGCGAGACGGGGACGGAGCACGGCCGAAATTCGGGGTACGGAGTGCCTTTACGCATGGCACTCAGTGCCATACTCTGTCGCCGTGCACGGTGGCACGGTGAACCGGGCACAGGCGTGCACGGTGAGCCGCGCACGCGGATTCCGGCCGAGCGCAGGGAGTTGACAGCGTGTACCACCACTCAGGAAGCGCCGCTCAGCAGGGAGCCGGCTCCGCGGCGGGTGTCCTCGCCCCCGCGAGGGACCACCGGGCGGCGGACGAGGAGACGATTCTCTTCCAGCGCTGCACCTGGTGCGGCACCGCGATGTACCACCGGCTGCTGTGTCCGGTGTGCCAGGGCAGCGATCTGCGCACGGAGCGCAGCGAGGGCGTCGGCACGGTCCGCCACTCCACGGTGGTGCACCGCAACACCCCGGCCGCGCGCAATGTGTCGCTGATAGAGATGGCCGAGGGTTTCGTGGTGCGGGGCCGGGTCATGGGGCCGCCCATCGGCATCCACAGCGGCGACCGGGTACGGCTGTCCACGGCCAAGGACCCGGTGCGCGGCGAGCCCGTCTTCCAGCTGATCGACGAGCCCTACCGGGCCTGGACCTGACAGCCCGTCAGGCGGACTCCGGTGTCCGCGCCGGGATCACCCGGATGCCGACCGTGCCCGCCGTCCCGCGCCGCAGCCGGCTGCCGAGCAGCGTGAGGCGGCCGAGCACGCCGTACTTGCGGGCGATCAGCCTGCGGTAGCGGGCGGTGGTGGCCGCGTCGCAGATCTCGGCGGTGGCCTCGACGGCGTCCCCGGTGGGCTTGCCGCGCACGTCGCAGGGGGCGATACGGACCGACGGGTTGGCGCGGATCCGCTTCACCTTCCAGGAGTCGGCGGCCGTCCACACGCCCAGGGCGCCCTCGTCCTCCACCACCCACACCGGGGTGTCGACTCCCGTGCCGTTGCGGCGGTAGCTGGTGATGAGCAGATACTTGCCGGCACCGAGCCGGGCCGTGGGCGTCTCGTCCATGCCGGAAGTCTAGGCGCGCCGCTCAGCCCACCGTGCGTGCCCTTCACCCCACCGTGCGTGCCATCCGCCGTACCGCCTCGGTGATCAGCTCGGGTGAGGTGGCCAGGTTCAGCCGGACGTGCCCGGCGCCGCCCGTGCCGAACGGGAGGCCCGAGTTCAGGGCGACCCGGCCGCGGTCCAGGAACGCCTGCGCCGGGTCGTCGCCGAGGCCGAGGGCGCGGCAGTCGAGCCAGGCGAGGTAGGTGCCCTCGCAGGGGCGGTAGCGGACCGCCGGCAGGTGCTCGGCCAGCAGTGCGGCCAGCAGCCGCCGGTTCTCGTCGAGGCCGGCCAGCAGGGCGTCCAGCCAGGCGGTGCCGTCGCGCAGCGCCGCGGTGTGCGCGATGACGCCGAGATGGCTGGGCCCGTCTCTGACCTCCTCCGGGAGCCGCGCCAGGTCGTCGGCGGCGCCGGGGCCCGCGACGGCGAGGGCCGCCTTGAGACCCGCGAGGTTCCACCCCTTGGACGCCGACATCAGCGACAGCCCGCGCTCGGCGCCGGGCACGCTCAGCCAGGGCACGAACGCGGCCCCGTCCAGGACCAGCGGCGCGTGGATCTCGTCGGCGACGACCCGCACCCCGTACCGCTCGGCGAGCGCGGCGACCGCGGACAGCTCCTCGGCGGTGTGCACGGTGCCGGTGGGGTTGTGCGGGCTGCACAGCAGGTACGCGGCGCGCCGGCCATCCGCCACCGCCGCCCGGAAGGCCTCCTCCAGTGCCGCGAGGTCGATGCGCGCGCCGGGGCCGAGCGGAGCCTCGGCCACCCGCCGGTCCAGGTGGGTGACGAAGGGGTAGAACGGCGGGTACACCGGCGGGTTGATCACGACCGTGTCCCCGGGTCCGGTCACGAGCTTCAGCATCTCGACGACGCCGAGCATCACGTCGGGCACGATCGCGGTGCGCTCGACGGCGATGCCGTCCCAGCCCCACCGCTTCGCCGCGAACGCGGCCAGTGCCTCCGCGTAGCCGGTGCCGGCCGGGTAGCCGGTGTCGCCGAGCGCCAGGGCTTCGGTGAGCGCGCGCACGACCGGCTCGGCGAGCGGCACGTCCATCTCGGCCACCCACAGGGGCAGCACGTCCTCGGGGTAGGTGCGCCACTTCTCGCTCGTACGGCGGCGAAGCTCCGCCAGACCGAGGGCGCGCAGCGGGTTCGGTTCTCCGGTCGTCTCGTGCGGGATACCGGTCATGCTTCCACCCTAGGGGGTGTCTCGCCGATCACGCCGGGAGCCCGGCGTGATC
>NZ_JBFATR010000083.1:0-13243 GCF_040678395.1 Streptomyces sp. NPDC052687
CGAGGGCCGTGCCGTCGAGGGAGAGCCGGGCCGGGACCCGCTGGCCGGGCTGGAGGCCCTGGTCGGCGCGGAAGCGGCGGACCTCGGTGATGACCCCCGCGACGACCAGTGCCTCGGGCACGCTGAGCACGTCGTCGGGCGCGGGCCCGGACGCCGTGACGAGCAGCGCGGCCAGCCCCGCCAGGGTGAGCGCGGTGCCCCGCCACTCGGCCGCGCTGACCCGCCGTCCGGCGATGCGCGCGCCCAGCGGCACCGCCGCGACCAGGGTGAGCGCTCCCAGCGGCTGCACCACGGTCAGCGGCCCGTACTTCAGGGCGACGACGTGCAGCAGCGCGCCGGTGGCGTTCAGCGCCACCGCCACCCACCACGCGGCGCTGCCGAGCAGCCGCAGGGTCCCGGCGCCGGGGGTGCGCGCGGCCAGCCGCTCCTGGGCGACCGCGGCGGCCGCGTAGGCGACGGCGGAGAACAGGGAGAGGACGAGCGCGAGGGCGGTGGCGTTCACCGGGCCGACTCCACGAGGGCGGGCTGTGCGGCGGGTGAGGATGCGGACGCCGGTGCAGGTGCGGGCGCCGGTGCGGGCGCGGGCAGCCTCTGACCGGGGAGCGGGGGAGGGGCCGCCGTACCGCCGCCGCTCAGGCCGCTCACGTCGGCGCGGTCCGGTACGGCGTCCCCGGTGGGCGCGTCGGGCGTGTCCGGTGCGGTCCGGCGCCGTGGCGGACGCAGGACGGCCAGGGCGAGGCCGAGCAGGGCGGCGGCCACGAGGGCGTCGAGCCAGTAGTGGTTCGCGGTGCCCACGATCACCAGCAGGGTGAGCAGCGGGTGCAGCAGCCACAGCCACCGCCGGCGGGTCCGGGTCGCGGCGACCAGCCCGATCGCCACCATCAGCGCCCAGCCGAAGTGCAGTGACGGCATGGCCGCGAACTGGTTGGAGAGGGTGTCGGTGGCGGGCGGACCGTACACCGACGGCCCGTACACCCGCCCGGTGTCCACCAGCCCGGCCGCCGCGAGCATCCGGGGCGGGGCGAGCGGGAACGTGAGATGCAGCACCAGGGCGGCGGCGGTCACCGCGGCCAGCACCCGGCGGGCCCAGACGTAGTGCCCGGGGCGTCGCAGGTACAGCCAGACGAGGAAGGCGGCCGTGGCCGGGAAGTGCACGGTCGCGTAGTAGGTGTTCGCGACCCGCACGAGGGTGTCGCCGTGCAGCAGCAGCGACTGCACCAGGTCCTCGCCGGGCAGGTGGGCCGCTCGCTCCCAGTCCCACACCCGGTCCGCGTTGCGGCGGGCCTCGCCGGTGTGGCCGGTCGCCAGCCGGCGGCCCAGCTTGTAGACGAGGAAGAGTCCCGCGACGAGCAGGAACTCACGGACGAGCGGCGGCCGGGCTATCGCTGCGGACTCCGCCTCTTCAGGCTCGGTGCGGGCATTCATCCCCCGGCCCTTTCGCTGACGGTGGTGCGTGGGTGGTACGTCCGGAACCTGGTGTTCCGGTCACGCGGTCGCCCATCTTATCGATACGTCCGCGTACCGATACGCAAGTGTACCGATACGGTCCGGTACCGGTACACTGGTCTCGACAGGGCCGGACTTCGCGGGATCGCACCTCAATCCCACGGGAGCGTCCTGGAATCTCGCTCGAATCAGGGAGAACCGCCGATGACGTCGCAGGCCGCGGACCGACCGGAGACGGTCGTCGCCTCGCGCCGCTCCAAACTCACCCCCGAGCGTGAGCAGGAGTTCTTCGACGCCGTCCTGGAACAGATCCGCGAGTGCGGCTACGACGCCGTGACCATGGAGGGCGTCGCCGCCAGCACCCGGTGCAGCAAGTCCACGCTGTACCGGCAGTGGAAGACGAAACCGCAGTTCGTGGCCGCCGCCCTGCGCTCCAGCAGGCGGGTGCGGTTCGCCGGCATCGACACCGGCTCGCTCGCCGGGGACCTGCGCGAGGTCGCCCGCTGCGCCGCCGCGTGGTCGGCGAAGGACACCAAGCTGCACCAGGCGCTCGGGCACGCCGTGACCCAGGACAAGGAACTGGCGTGCGCCCTGCGCGAGGCGCTGGTGGAGCCGGAGCTGGCCGCGCTGGAGGAGATCCTGCGCCGGGGCGTCGAGCGCGGTGAGGTGCCCGCCGGGCATCCGGCGCTGCCGTTCGTGCCCGCGCAGCTCTTCGGCGTCCTGCGGGTCAGGCCGGTCCTGGAGGGCGAGTACGCCGATCCGGACTACCTGGTCCGGTTCGTGGAGGCCGCCGTGCTCCCGGCACTGGGCCTCACCTGAAGACCCAGGCCGCGCCGTCCGCGGGATGACTGGACGGCCGGTCTGACCGCGCCGCACCGTGGGGACGGGGGCGGCGCGCACCCCCCGGCCGGGTGGGGTTCCTCTGGAGCGGAGAGGCGCCCCACCCGGCCGGCTCGTCGGTGCCGGGCGGTCAGACGTCCTGCCCGTAGCCGCCGCCGGGGGCGGCCTTGATGCTCTTCGTGATCTCGTCGATGAGGGACACCGTCTGGTCGGCGTCCACCCCCACGCGCACCACGACGATCCGGCCGGTGTCCGCCGGGGAGGGGAAGGCGATCGACTGGACGAGACCGTCGGCGCCCTTGCTGGTGACCGCCTTCCAGCGGACCAGGTAGCCCTTCTGCCCCGCCACGGTCACCGCCTGGGAGGCGAGCACTTGGTGGGAGCTGATCTCGCCGTAGGAGGAGCCGCCGTAGGACTCCTCGGCGTTCTCCGCGATGTCCGCCTTCGCGACCGCCTCCGGGGTGCTGCCCTTCGTCTCCAGCAGCTCGGCGGGCGCCGAGTACGCGCCGCCCTTCGTGCAGGTCTGGGACGTCTCGCCGGGGCAGGGATAGGTGTCCTCCGACGACAGCTGCGCGCCCACGGCCATCGTCCGCCCGCTCCAGCCGTCCGGCACCTTGAAGCTGATGCCGTTGACCGGGTCGGACACCGTGCCGCCGCCCTCGACCTCGGGCGCCTGCGACTGCCCCGGGCCCGGCTTGTCGCCGTCCTGCCCGCCGGAGCCGCTGTCGCCGTCGCCGCCGTCACCGCCGTCGCCGAACGGGCCGTCCTGCCCGCCCGAGCCCGGCCCCTGCTGGGAGTCGGCCCGGCTCGTGCCGCCGTCGTCGTCCTTGGTCAGCGCGTACACCCCGACGCCGATGCTCGCCAGCACCGCGGCGGCCACGGCGACCGCGATACCGGTCCGCAGCCACCGCCGCGACCGGGGCGGCGGCTGCACGGGGTACCCCGGATAGCCGGGGTGTGCCGGGTAACCGGGGTGCGCCGGATAGCCGGGTTGCGTGGGGTAGCCGGACTGGGCCGCGTGGCCCGGCTGGGCCGCATGGGCGGGAGCCGCCGGGTAGGCCTGGCTCGCCGGGAAACCGGACTGGGCCGGGTAGCCGGGCTGTGTCGGATGTCCGGGCTGGGTCGGATGTCCGGGCTGGGTCGGGTAGGCGGGGTACGCCGGTTGGCCGGGCGGGCCCGTGTGGCCGGGGTACGCCGGGTGGGCCTCATCGGGTCGGCCGGGCTGGGCCGGGTAGGCGGGGTGGGCCGGGTGACCGGGCTGCGCGGCGCCGGGCTGTGCGGCACCGCCGGGCTGCGCCGCGTCAGCGGGCTGTCCGGCGTCCTCGGGCCGGCCGGCATCCGCCGGCTGTCCGCCGTCCTCGGGCCGGCCGGCATCCGCGGGCTGTGCGGCGTCGCCGGTCCGTCCCGCCTCGGCGGCCTGCCCGGCGGCGGCGACGTGCTCGGCGCCTTGGGCCTGTCCCGCCTCGGCGGCCCGCCCCGCACCCTCGGCCTCCGGCGCGGAGCCGGGCTGCACGGCGCCCTCACCCCGTCCCGCGCCTCCGGCGTCCGCCGCCCCGGCGGCCTGCTCCCCGCCACCGGACCGCACCGCGTCAGCGGGCTCCCCGGCGTCAGCGAGCCGCGCCGCGCCAGTGTGCTGCGCCTCGCCAGCGAGCTGCGCCGCGCCGGTGGACTGCCCCGCCTCGGCCCCGCGAACGTCAGCCCCCTGACCCGTGTCGCCGGTCCGGGGCGCCTGCTCCGGCTGGGTCTGTCGGTCCGCCGCCGGTGGACCCCAGGCGGCGGCCGACCCCGCGGGACGTATCCGGTCCGTCCACGCCTTGCCGTCCCACCAGCGCTCGGTGGCGGGACCGTCACTTGTCTGCCCGGGGTCGGGATACCACCCGGGAGGAGTCACCTGCGTCATGACCCCACCGTATGAGGCGACGGTGAAAGCCGGATGAGAGGGATCAGGACCTTCGGCCACCTATAACGGACACACCCTCACGTACCGCTCACTCCGCCCCGGACGCCTCCACCACCAGCCGCTCCGGCGCACGCCGCGTCGCCGGCGGCAGCCGCAGTCCGGACCGGCCCGGCGTCACCGACCCCAGGACGCTCGGATGCCGGGCGCCGGTGCTCGCCGGGACGGTGCCCGGCAGGCCGTGCGCGGTCAGGAAGCCGAGGACGGCGAAGGCGTACGCCTCCTTCGCGTCCGCGGGCAGGCCCAGTTCGTCCGAGGCGCGCACCGCGACCCCGGCCAGCCGCTCGCGCAGCATCCGCATCAGCACAGGGTTGCGGGTGCCGCCGCCGGAGGCGATCACCTCCGTGCCGCCGACCCGCAGCACCGCGTCGGCGACCGTCTCGGCGGTCAGCCGGGTCAGCGTGGCGAGGACGTCCTCGGCGGGCAGCGCGCCGAGACCGGACAGCGCCCGGCGCAGATGACCGGCGTGGAACAGCTCCTTGCCCGTCGTCTTCGGCGGCGGCAGCGCGTAGTACGGCTCCGCCAGCAGCCGTTCCAGCAGCTCCGGCCGGACGGTGCCGCGCGCCGCGAGGGCGCCTTCCGCGTCGTAGGACAGCCCGCCGCCGCACTCCCGGGCCGCCGCGTCGAGCAGCGCGCACCCCGGCCCGGTGTCGAAGGCCGTGCCGTCGGGCGCGGTGAGGTTCGCGATGCCGCCGATGTTCAGGGCGACCGGGATGCCCGGCCGGCCGCGCAGCCACAGCAGGTCGACGAGGCTGACCAGCGGCGCGCCCTGCCCACCCGCGGCGATGTCGCGGGGCCGGAAGTCGGCGACCACCGGCAGCCCGGTGGCCTCCGCGATCCACGCGGGCTGCCCCAGCTGGAGCGTGCCGTACACCCGCCCCGCCTCGGCCCAGTGGTACACGGTCTGCCCGTGCGAGGCCACCAACTCCGCTTGCCCGCGGCACAGTTCACGGTCGGCTCGGACGGCCGCCGCCGCGAAGGCCTGCCCGATCCGGGTGTCCAGCCGGCACACCTGCGCGAGCGAGCAGGTCCCCGGCGGCAGCGCCACCGCGAGTGCCGCCCGCAGCTCGGCGTCGTACCGCTCGCTCACCAGGCCGAGCGGCCTCAGCACCAGGCAGTCCCCGACGAGGCGCACGTCGGCCGCCGCCGCGTCGATCGCGTCGTACGACGTGCCCGACATCAGCCCGATCACCCGCATCCGGTCACCCGCATCCGGTCACCCGCATCCGGTCACCCGCATCCGATCACCCGCATCCGGTCACCCGCCTCTGGTCCCTGTCCGGTCACCCGTCCGTCACCGCATCCGGTCACCGCGCCTCTTCCGCCGCCGGAGTCCGCGCCGGTGCCCTCGCCGTCGCCAGGGCGAGCGCGCTGACCGCGCAGGTAGCCGCCGCGTAGTAGGCGGGCACGTCCACGTTGCCGGTGCGTTCCACGGTCTCCGTGATGACGAGGCCGGCGCAGCCGGAGAAGACCGCGTTGGACAGGGCGTAGGCGAGTCCCAGACCGGTGTAGCGCACGGTCGTCGGGAACATCTCGGCGAGCAGCGCCGGACCCGGACCCGCCATCAGCCCCACCACCGCGCCCGCCGCGCACACCGCCAGACCCTGCGCCACCCGCGACGCGCCCGGATCCTGGAGCAGGTTCAGCAGCGGCACCGCGAGCACGACCACGAGCAGCGCGCCGGTCAGCATCACCGCCCGCCGGCCGATCCGGTCGCTGAGCGCGCCCGCCGGGAGGATCGCCGCCGCGAAGCCCAGGTTGGCCAGGACCGTGGCCACGAGCGCCTGCTGGAAACTCGCGTCGAGGGTGCTCTGGAGATAGGAGGGCAGGACGACGAGGAAGGTGTATCCGGCCGCCGCCCAGCCCATGATCCGTCCCGCGCCGAGCGCGACGGCCCGCACCACCTCCCGGCCGGGCGGCCGGACCACCGCTCCCGCGCCCGCCGCGCGGAAGACCGGCGTCTCGTCCAGCCGCAGCCGCAGCCACAGCGCGCCCAGCCCCATCGGCAGCGCCAGCAGGAACGGCAGCCGCCACCCCCAGGCGCTCACCTGCCCCTCGCTCAGCACGGTGGCGAGCAGCGCGGCCACGCCCGCCCCGGCGAGCAGGCCGAGTGCCACCGTGAACGACTGCCACGCCCCGTACAGTCCGCGCCGGCCCGGCGGCGCGGACTCCGTCAGCACCGCCACCGCCCCGCCGAACTCGCCGCCCGCGCTCAGCCCCTGAACGACCCTCAGGAACGTCAGCAGCCAGGGCGCGAGCGCCCCGGCCGTGTCGTACGTCGGCAGCGCCCCGATCAGTGTCGTCGCGGCCGTCATCAGCGTGACGACCAGGATCAGCACCGGACGCCGGCCGATCCGGTCGCCCAGCCGCCCGAACAGGGCCGCGCCGACCGGCCGGAAGAAGAACGCCAGCGCGAACGAGGCGTACGTCCGCACCAGGGCCTCGATCTCGCCGCCGCCCTCGGGCGTGAAGAAGCGCGCCGCGATGACCGTGGCGAAGTAGCCGTAGACACCGAACTCGTACCACTCGATGAAGTTGCCCACCGAGCCCGCGACCAGTGCCCGGCGGGACCGCGTCGGTGCCTGAGCCATGCCAACCAGCGTTGGCAGAACGGCATCTGACTGTCAATCACTTTCACCGGACCGGCCGACACCGTCCGCCGCGTCGCCCCCAATACATGCTGTGACCCGGGACGGCAAGAGGTCGGACGACCCTCCACCACGAACCGGCCGGTAGGGCTACGCTCACCCTGTACGTCGTTCGGGCGACTAGGGGAGGTAGCGGGATGACGGAGGTACGGCCGGCGGCGGCCGCCTCGGCTTCCCTGTGGGAGCGCGACCGGGAGATCGACGCCATCCGGCGCGCCGTCGACGCCCTGCGCGAGGACCGCTCGTCCGCCGGCGGCCTGCTGGTCTTCCGCGGCGAGGCCGGCCTCGGCAAGACCGCGCTGCTCGCGGAGACCCGCCGCATCGCGGAGGAACGCGGCTGCACGGTGTGGTCGGCGCGCGGCGGCGAGACCCTGAGGTCCGTGCCGTACAACGTGATACGGCAGCTGCTGCAGCCCGCGCTGGTCACGATGCTGCCCGAGGAGGCGCGCGACTACCTCGGCGACTGGTACGACGTCGCCGGACCCGCCCTCGGCATCGCGGACCCGGGGGAGCGCCAGCCCGACCCGCAGGGCGTGTGCGACGGCCTGGTCGCCGTCGTGCGCCGGCTCGCCCGCCGGGACTGGCCGCTGGTGCTGCTGATCGACGACGCCCACTGGGCCGACCAGGAGACCCTGCGCTGGCTCACCGCGTTCGCCGAACGACTGCACGACACGCCCGTACTGCTCGTGGTGGCCCGCCGCCCCGGCGAGGCCACCGGCGCCCGCGCCCGCCACCTCGACGCGATCGCCGACCTGGCCGCCGGCTCCGTCACCACGCTCAGCGCCCTCACCCCGGAAGCCGTGGCCGGACTGACCCGCGCCACCGTCGGCGCGCACGCCGACGGCCCGTTCTGCCGCGAGGTCTGGGCGGTCACCGGCGGCAACCCGTACGACACCGTCGAACTCCTCGCCAAGGTGCTCGACAGCGAACTGGAGCCGACCGAGGCCTCCGCCGGGGAACTGCGCGCCCTCAACCGCTCGGCCCGCGGCGGCGGCCTCGTCGCCCGCCTCGAGGAACTGGGCATCGACGCCACCCGGTTCGCCTGGGCCGCCGCCATCCTCGGCACCGGCATCACCGTCGACCTGGTCGCCAAGCTCACCACCATGAGCGTCGAGCAGGCCGAGCGCTGCGCGGGGCTGCTCACCAGCGCCCGCATCCTCACCGCGCCCGACCCGGCCGGCGCGCCGGCGGCCGACGGCGACCTGGAGTTCGTCCACCCGCTGATCGCCACCGCCGTCTACCACTCCATCCCCGACGCGCTGCGCCGCGCCATGCACGGCATCGCCGCCCGGATCGTCACCGACCTCGGCCTCGGCGCGGCGGCCGCCTCCCGGCACCTGCTCCAGGTCCACCCCGACGACGACGCCGAACTCGTCGACCAGCTGCGCGAGGCCGCCCGCGAACACCTCGCCGTCGGCGCGCCCGACGCGGCCCGCCAGTGCCTGGAACGCGCCCTCCAGGAGCCGCCCCGGCCCGAGGTGCAGGCCCACGTCCACTACGAACTGGGCTGCGCCACCCTGCTCACGGCGCCCGCCAAGACCGTCGACCACCTCCGGACCGCGCTCGCCCTGCCCGGCCTCGACGGCGCCGAACGCGTCGACGCGGTGTTCCGCCTCTCCCAGGCCCTCCTCCACAACGACCAGCTCGAACAGGCCGTGCGCACCGTCGAGGCGGAGGCCGCCCGGCACGAGGAGGGACCCGCGCGGATGCGGCTGCGGGCCGTGCAGTACATGTGGGAGGGCATCTACGCCGGCGAGGCCGCCACCCCCGGCCGCTCCGAGCGGCTCGCCGAGCTCGCCCGCGCCTGCGCCGGCCGCGACAACTCCGAGCGGGCCCTGCTCATCCTGCGCGGCTTCGACGCCATGACGCACGGCGAGAACGCCGAGGAGGTCGTCGAGGTCTGCGACCGCGCCCTCGTCAACGGCCGCCTCGCGCCCGGACTCGGCTGGACCGACACCGAGTGGGGCGTCGAACTGCTGATGATGCTCGGCAGCTCCTACGCCTGCACCGACCGCCTCGACCGCGCCGAGAACCTGTTCTCCGAGGCCCTGCGCACCTACACCTCGGCCGGCTGGAGCGGCGGCCACCTCGCCCTCGCCCACGCGTTCCTCGGCCTCGCCTTCCGCCGCCAGGGCCGCCTCAAGGACGCCGAGAAGGTGCTGCGCGAGTCGCTGCGAATCGCCGAACGCGTCGGCCGCGGCCTGCCCCTGTACTGGTCGGCGACCTGCGGACTGGTCGACACGCTGCTCGCCCGCGGCCGGATCGAGGAGGCCTGGACGGTCGCCGAACAGTACGGCTTCGCCCCGCCCTACCCGTCGACCATCGTCCTGCCCGACACCCGCTCCGTACGCGGCCGGCTGCTGCTCGCCGTGGGCCGCACGGACGAGGGGATCAACGAGCTGGAGGCCGCCGAGAAGGCCGCCGCCGCGCGCGGCGGACACAACCCGGTCCTCGCGCCCTGGACCGTCGACCTCGCCCGCGCCCTCGCCGTCCAGGACCCCGCCCGCGCGGCCCGGCTCGCCGCCGACGCCCGCCGCCAGGCCGAGCGCTTCGGCACCGACACCGCCATCGGTGAGGCCCTGCGCTGCGCCGCCGCCCTGGAGACCGGCCAGCGCCAGGTCCGCCTCACCGCCCAGGCCGTCACCTACCTCGAAGCCTCCCCCTGCCAGTACGAGCACGCCGCCGCCCGCATCGAACACGGCCTCGCCGCCCGCTCGGCCCAGGAGCTGAACCGCGGCCTGGCCCTGGCCCGCTCCTGCGGCGCGGACGGGCTGGTGCGCCAGGCGGAGGAGGCGCTGGCGGCGCTGACACGGTGACGGCGCCGACGGCGGCGTACACCCGCCCCGGGAACAGACGCCGGCAAGCCGGGGTGCCCGGGCGAGCGGGACCGGGCGGGGCGGTTGGTCACTCCTCGGGGCCGTCCTCCTCCGCCAGCACCCGCCGCGCCGTCGCGAACGCCGAGTTCGCCGCCGGGACGCCGCAGTAGACCGCCGTCTGGAGGAGTACCGCGCCGATCTCCTCGGCGGTCAGTCCGTTGCGGCGGGCCGCGCGGATGTGCATGGCCAGTTCGTCGTCGTGGCCGTGGGCGACCAGCGCCGTGAGGGTGATCATGCTGCGTTCGCGGCGGGTGAGGGTGGAGTCGGTCCAGATCTCGCCCCAGGCGTAGCGGGAGACGAAGTCCTGGAACCGGGCGGTGAACGGCGTCTGCCGGGCCTGGGCGCGGTCCACGTGGGCGTCGCCCAGCACCTCACGGCGTACGTCCATGCCGCGCCGGGCGCGCCCGCCGAAGTGCGAGCGCAGTGCCGCGAGGACGGCGCCGGGGCGTTCGGCGGGGGCCAGGTGCGAGGCGCCGGGGATCTCCACCGGCGTGGCGCCCGGTACGGCGTCGGCGATCTCCCGCAGGTGGGCGGGCGGGGTCGCCGGGTCGTCCCGGCCGGCGATCAGCAGCGTCGGCACGCGGATGGCGGCGAGCCGGTACCGCAGGTCGAACGCGGCGAGCGCGTCGCAGCAGGCGGCGTACGCCTCCGGATCGGCCTCGCGGTGGTCGCGCACCAGGTCCGGGACCGTGAAACCGGGCGTGAACCAGCGGGCGTTCGCGCTCTCCGCCAGTTCGGCCAGCCCCTCGCGGCGGACCACCGCGGCCCGCTCCTGCCAGGGTTTCGCCCCGCCGAAGTGCGCCGAGGAGCAGTACACGGCCAGGGACGAGATCCGCTCGGGGTGGTGTACCGCCAGGTGCAGTCCCACCGCGCCGCCCAGTGACACGCCCGCGTACGCGAACCGCTGCACGCCCAGCGCGTCGGCGAGTGCCAGGACCAGCCCCGCGAGGTCCCCGACGGTCGCCCCGGCGCGGACGAGACCGGCGGGGGAGCCGCCGTGGCCGGGGAGGTCCCAGCGGATCACCCGGTGGGCGGCGGACAGTTCGGGGGCGACCTGGTCCCACAGGGCGTACGACGTGCCCAGCGACGGTCCGAGCAGCAGCGGGGGAGCGGACGGGGCGCCCTCGGCACGGTGGTTGAGCAGCGTGTCGGTCACTCTCGCTCCAGGGCACGGTCGGTGAGGGCTCCGGCGGAGCCGGTGTAGTGGGCCGGGTCGAGGTCGGCGTCCGCCAGCTCCGGCGCCCCGGCGAGCGGGCGGCCCTCGGACGCCAGCCGGGTGAGCAGTTCCTTGGCGCGGGCCCGGCCCAGCACGGGGGCCAGTTCGGCGGACAGCCGCTCGGAGACGATCAGCCCGCCGGTCAGGTCCAGGTGCGCGCGCATCGCGCCGGGGCGCACCCGCAGTCCGTCGGCCAGTTCGGCGGCGTCCCGGGCCGCCCCGCCGACCAGCCGCAGCAGGTCCCTGAGGGGTTCCCACTCCGCGTGCCAGGCCCCGGCCGGCCGTTCGTCCTCCGCGGCCAGCGACCCGTACAGCGTGGCCGCGAGCTGGGGCGCCCGCCGCGCGGCGGCGGCCAGCAGGGCGGACCGTACGGGGTTGGACTTGTGCGGCATGGCGGACGAACCGCCGCCGCTGCCCTCCGCGACCTCGGCGATCTCGGTGCGGGAGAGGGTGAGGACGTCCACGGCGAGCTTGCCGAGCGCGCCCGCCGTGAAGGCGAGACATCCGGCGAGGTCGGCGACGGGCGTGCGCAGGGTGTGCCAGGGCAGAGCGGGTGCCCGCAGGCCGAGTTCGCGGGCGTACCGCGCCGGCAGCGCCACCGGATCGCTCGCGCCGTACGCCCCGAAAGCCGCCAACGTGCCAGCCGCGCCGTCGAGTTGGGCGGGCAGCGAGTCCCGTACGGCGCTCACCCGGTCCCGCGCGTCCAGCACCAGCGACCGCCACCCGGCCGCCTTCAGCCCGAACGTCGTCGGCACGGCGTGGGCCCGGCGCCTCCAGCAGGCCCACCACCTGCTGTGGAACACGATGGTCTCCGAGGAGATCACCTCACCGCAGTTCGCCGTCCTGAACACCCTCGTCGCCGAGCCGGGACTGGACCAGCGCACGGTGGGGGAACGGGTGGGGCTCGACCGGTCCACCATCGCCGAGGTGATCGGCCGGCTCGTCACCCGCGGACCGCTCGGCAAGGTCCGCGATCCGCACGACGGCCGCCGCTACCTGCTGCGGCTCACCGAGGAGGGCGAGCGCACCCAGCGCAAGCTCGCGGTGCGCGCGGCCCGCATGAACCAGGTGTTCCTCGCCCCCCTCACCGACGAGGAGCGCACCCGGTTCCTGGGTCTCGTCCAGCGGGTGTCGGACGCGGCGGAGGGGCTGCGCAATGCGGGGGAAACGCCGGCGGGCGGGCGGTGAGCGGCGCCGGGCGCCCGGCCGGCTCCGTTCACGGTGACTGAGCCGGCGCTCGGGGCGCGGTGAGCGGCACCGGGCCGGTCAGCTCGGCTCACAGTAAGGCAGACCGCCCGGTTCAGGCCTTCGCGAACACCACCCAGACCTGCCCCTCGGCGAAGTTCACCGGAGCGCCGTCGTTCGTCGTGAACAGCGTCCCCTCCGACGCCGCCCCCCGCTTCCACCGCACCTCGTGGACCTTGCCGTCGCGCAGCACCTCCGCCCGGCCCGAACCCACCGTCTCGGTGAACGGCGTGTTGTTGCCGAGGGAGTCGTAGTAGTCCGACGCGCGCAGGTTCACGTACTGCACGACGACCGTCGCGGGCGCGACCGGCCCCGCGTCGGTGGTGGTGGCGGCCGTGCCGTCCATCGACACCAGCCAGCCGTCCCGCCGCTGCGACCAGGTGAAGGTGAACCGCGCCGCCGGGTACGACACCGTCCGCGCGGCCACCTCCGTGCCGCCGGAGGGCGCGGCGCCGTAGTGGAAGCCGGTGGTCAGCGCGTCCGGGCCGGGCGGTTCGGGCAGCAGGGCGCCGGGGCGCAGATACAGGTTGTGCGGGGCGGGGCGGCCGGTGCCCCGGTAGTAGGCGCCCGGTGTCAGGCCGGGCGGCTCGGCGCGCAGCGGCGCCTGCTCGATCAGCGGCAGCAGCTTGCGCTGCGCGCCGGAGAACGCGAGCGTCGGCCGGTCGAACTGGCGCAGCAGCTCCAGGTCGGTCTCCCGGGCGCTGCGCACCGGGCCCACGGCGTGCGGGAACCGGGTGGCGTACACCGCCATCAGCCGGCTCATGCCGCCCTCGACCTGCTCCACGTAGACCACGTCCGCCGCGTTCAGCCCCGTGTGCGGGCGGGCCCGGCGAGCGTTGTCGATCTTCACGGCGAGCACGGAGCCCCGGTCGGTTCTGCTCTCGGGGGAGTCCGTGGCGCCCGGCTCCCGGCCGCGCCCCCGGCCGTCGTCTGCGGGGCCGTCGCCGCCGGTGCACCCGGCGGTCAGGGAGGCCGCCATGGCGACGGCGGCCAGCAGCGCGGCCGTGGCGCCGAG
>NZ_JBFATR010000084.1:0-12865 GCF_040678395.1 Streptomyces sp. NPDC052687
CGCCCGGTTACATTCCGAACCCGGAAGCTAAGCCTCACAGCGCCGATGGTACTGCAGGGGGGACCCTGTGGGAGAGTAGGACGCCGCCGAACAATCTTTGGAGGACCCCTGGTCACCAGCGTTCAGCTGGGACCAGGGGTCCTTTTGTTTTTAGAATGCTTGCGGTACCGAAGACAGGAGTCACCGATGTCCACCAACTCTCCCGACGATCGACCGGAGCGCGACCAGCGGCGACGGGATGGTGGAGATCGCGGCGACCGCGGCGGCTTCCGTCGCGGCGGCGATCGTAACGACCGTGACCGTGGCGGCTACGTCCGTCGTGACGGCGACCGTGGCGGTTACCGCCGGGACGACCGAGGCGACCGGGGTGACCGTGGTGAGCGTGGCGGGGACCGTGGTGGGTTCCGCCGCGATGACAACCGCGGTGGGGGTTACGGCCGGCGCGACGACCGCCGTGACGACCGGCGTGGTGATGACCGTGACCGTGGGTTCCGGTCGTCCCCGTACCAGCGCGATGACCGGGACCGTGGGCCGCGTCGGGACGATCGGGACCGCGATCGTGGGTTCCGGCGCGACGACCGGGGTGACCGGCCGGCCTTCCGCCGTGACGACCGGCCGGCCTTTCGTCGTGACGACCGTCGTGATGACCGGCGTGACGATCGTCGCGATGACCGGCGTGATGACCGTCGTGACGACCGGCGTGACGATCGTCGTGACGACAACCGTGGCGGTGGCTATGGTCGTCGGGGTGACGACCGTGGTGATCGGGGTGGGTTCCGGCGCGATGACAACCGCGGTGGGGGCTACGGTCGACGTGATGACCGACGCGACGACCGACGCGATGACCGTCGTGACGAGCGGCGTGGTGACGATCGCGATCGTGGGTTCCGGCGCGACGACCGAGGCGACCGTCCGGCCTTCCGCCGCGACGACCGTCGGGATGACCGACGCGACGACCGTCGGGACGGTGAGCGTGGTGGGTTCCGGCGTGAGGACAGCCGGGGCGAGCGCGGTGGGTTCCGTGGCCGGGACGACCGGGGTGGCCGTGGGCCGCGTCGCGACGACCGGGGCGGTCGGCCCGGCGGCGGCTTCCGTGGCCGCGGTGGCGACGACCGGCGCGGTGGTGGGCGGTTCCGTGACGAGCGGGACCGGGACCGCGACCGCGAGCCGATCAAGCGGCTGCCGATCCCCGAGGACGTCACCGGCGACGAGATCGACAGGGACGTACGGCAGGAGCTGCAGAGCCTGCCGAAGACGCTCGCCGAGGATGTCGCCAAGAACCTCGTGATGGTCGCGCGGCTCATCGACGAGGACCCGGAGGCGGCGTACGGGTACTCCAAGGTGGCGCTGCGGCTGGCGTCGCGGGTCGCGGCGGTGCGCGAGGCGGCCGGATTCGCGGCGTACGCCAACCAGAAGTACAGCGAGGCGCTGGCCGAGTTCCGGGCGGCGCGGCGGATGACCGGGACCGTGGAGCTGTGGCCGCTGATGGCCGACTGCGAGCGGGGTCTCGGGCGCCCGGAGAAGGCGCTGGACATGGCGGGCGCGCCCGAGGTGCAGAAGCTGGACCGGGCCGGCCAGGTCGAGATGCGGCTCGTCGCGGCGGGTGCGCGGCGTGACATGGGGCAGCTGGACGCGGCCATCGTGACGCTGCAGAGCCCCGAGCTGGCCTCCAACGCCGTACAGCCGTGGACCGCGCGGCTGCGGTACGCCTACGCCGACGCGCTGCTCGCGGCCGGGCGGGAGCGTGAGGCGCGGGAGTGGTTCGCGAAGGCCGTCGAGGCGGACCGGGACGGCAGCACGGACGCGTCGGACCGGCTCGCCGAGCTGGACGGGGTGGAGT
Source organism: Streptomyces sp. NPDC052687 (assembly GCF_040678395.1). NCBI lineage: Bacteria > Bacillati > Actinomycetota > Actinomycetes > Kitasatosporales > Streptomycetaceae > Streptomyces > Streptomyces sp. NPDC052687. Next base: position 1,841 of record NZ_JBFATR010000084.1, read on the forward strand.
TCGTCGACGCGCTGGACGAGGACGCGGCGGCCGCCGAGCCGGGCGAGGACGACAACGGCGGCGGTCGGGACGACTGACGTCGGTGAGTGAAAGGGGCGGGATCCCGGTCGGGGTCCCGCCCCTTCTGTATGTCCGGACTCCTAGCGCCCGGGTCAGACGTGCAGGGCGCGCAGGACCAGGCCCGAGGCCGGTTTGGGGCCGAAGGACGTGGACTTGCGGGGCATCGTGACGCCCTGGCGGGCCAGGTCGCGGACGACTTCCTCGCGGACCGGGTGCAGGAGGACGGCCGTACCGCCGTCGTGTTCCGCCTTGGCGACGGTGGCGGCCGCGTCGTGGATGTAGGCGATGTGGGCCGGAGAGTCGGGGATGCGCCAGACGTGGTCGAGGAGGGCGGCGTGCAGGACGGTGGCGTCCAGGGAGCGCCAGGCCTCGGGACGGTCGGCGGGGACCGTGCGGTCGAGCAGGGCCGGGTCCGGGCGGTCGACCAGGTGGAAGGCGCCGTCGCCGGCGAGGAGGTAGGCGTTGCCCTCGCGGGCCGCGTCGCCGAGGGCGGCCAGGGCCTCGGGCAGGGGCGCGTCCAGGCGGCGTACGCGGAACAGGCCGTCGAGGGCGGCGAGCGCGTCGGTGACGGGCAGGCCGTGCAGGAGGCGGTGGATGGCGCGGACGCGCAGGGGGTAGCGGGCGGTGTCCACGAGGAGGACCAGGCCGTAGTCCCAGGGGCTGGGGGAGGGGTGCTCCGCGCGGAGCCGGCGGTAGGTGGCCCAGCGGTGGTGGCCGTCGGCGATCAAGGCCTGGTGGCGGGACAAGTCGGACTGGATGCGGGCCACTTCGGCGGGGTCGGTGACGGCCCACAGGCGGTGGTGGAAGCCGTCCTCGGTGGTGGTGGCCAGGAGCGGCGGCAGATCGGCGGTGCGTTCGATGACGGCGGTGGTGTCGGTGGCGGAGCCGTTGCCGCGGTAGGTGAGCAGGAGGGGCTCGAGGTTGGCCTCGGTGGCGCGCATCAGGGCGGCGCGGTCGGCGACGATGTGCGGCATGACGTCCTCGTGCGGCAGGACCACGCACTCCGACGGCTCGGAGACGCGCAGGGCGCCGATGACGCCGCGCTGCAGGAGGCCGGCGCCGTCGCGCTGCTCGTAGACGTAGAAGCCCGGCGCGGGGTCGGCGGTGAGGACGCCGGCGGCGAGCCAGTCGCGCAGGGTGTCGGCGGCCTGCCGGTTGCGTTCGGTGGGGGTGGCCGCCTGGGGCAGGATGAGGCGGACGATGTTGTGCGGGTCCGCGGACTGGAGGTGGAGCAGGCCGTCGGGGCGGACGACGACGTCGTACGGCGGGGATGTCACGGCTGCCAGACTGCCGACCCGGTCGGGGTCGTAGCGCAGGCCTCGGAACGGGGTGAGTTCCAGGCCTCGGCGCGTCGTTGCTTCCGAGTGACCTGCAGTGTTCATCCCGGCATCGTACGTGTGTCGGTGGCATGGGGGATGATCGGGGGAAACGAGCGCAGGCGGACGAGGAGCGGTGTGATGAGCCAGGGCGTCAGGACGCGGCCGGCGGGCAGTGAGCGGGTGCTGAGCGAGGCGTACGACACGGCGCTGCTCGACCTGGACGGGGTGGTGTACGCCGGGGGGAACGCGATCGCGCACGCGGTGGAGTCGCTGGCGGCGGCCCGCGAGGGCGGGATGCACCTGGCGTACGTCACGAACAACGCGCTGCGCACGCCGGACGCGGTGGCCGCGCACCTGACCGAGCTGGGGATACCGGCGGCGGCGTCCGATGTGATCACCTCCGCGCAGGCCGTGGCGCGGTTGATCGCCGAGGAGGTGCCGGCGGGCGCGCGGGTGCTCGTGGTCGGCGGTGACGGGCTGCGGGTGGCGCTGCGCGAGCACGGGCTGGTGCCGGTGGAGTCCGCGGACGACGGACCCGCGGCGGTGGTGCAGGGGTACGGCGGGCCGGAGCTGCCGTGGGGGCGGTTCGCCGAGGCGTGCTACGCCATCGCGCGGGGCGTGCCGTGGTTCGCGTCGAACACCGATCTGACGATTCCGGGGGCGCGGGGCATCGCGCCGGGGAACGGGGCGGCGGTGCAGGTGGTGCGGATCGCGACCGGTGCGGAGCCGCGGGTGGCGGGCAAGCCGTTGCCGCCGATGCACCGGGAGACGATCCTGCGGACCGGTGCGGAGCGGCCGTTGGTGGTGGGCGACCGGCTCGACACGGATATCGAGGGGGCGTTCAACGGCGGTGTCGACTCGCTGCTGGTGCTGACCGGGGTGACCGACGGGGCGCAGCTGCTGGCCGCGGCGCCGGAGCACCGGCCGACGTATGTGGACGCGGATCTGCGGGGGTTGCTGGCCGGGCAGCCGGAAGTGGTCGAGGCCGGGGCCGGGTTCCGGTGCGGCGGGTGGACCGCCACGGCCGGTGAGACGCGGCTGGAGCTGGAGGGGGACGGGGCCGCGCTGGACGGGTTGCGGGCGTTGTGCGCGGCGGCCTGGACGGCGGCCGGGGAAGGCGTGTGCGAGCTGGACGGGGAGAAGGCGCTGGCGCGGCTGGGGGTGTGAGTCGGGCGCCGTGGGCCGGGGCGTGAGCCGGGTGCTGCGGCCGGGGGCTGCGGGCCGACGGCGTGAGTGATGGCGCGGGTGACGCGCGGGTGCCGCGCGGGTGCCCGCACGGGTGTCGCGCGGATCATGATCGACGCGGATCTTGATCGAATGGGAGGGTAGGCTAACCTAACCTCGTGTTGGTTGAGAGTCCTCCCGAACAGCGCGCGGTGACCGCTCCCGCGCCCCCGAACCGCCGGGCGATACGCGCCGTCGGGCTGCTCGTCTCCGTGGCGATCCTGGTGCTCGTCGCGCTGGCGAGTATCGCGATCGGCGCCCGGGGGCTGTCCCTGGAGCAGGTCTGGCACGGCCTGTTCGAGGACTCGGGGACGTACGGCGACACGGTCGTGGCCGATCGGCTGTCGCGGACCCTGCTCGGTCTGCTGGCCGGAGCCGCGCTCGGTCTGGCGGGTGCCGTGCTCCAGGCGCTGACCCGCAATCCGCTCGCCGATCCGGGACTGCTCGGCATCAACGCCGGTGCCTCCGCGGCGGTCGTCACCGCCATCACCTTCCTCGGCGTCACCAGCTTCAACGGCTATGTGTGGTTCGCGTTCTGCGGGGCCGCGGCGGTCGGCGCGCTGGTCTGGTTCCTCGGGGGCAGCCGGGGCGCGACGCCGGTGCGGCTCGCGCTCGCCGGGACCGCCCTCAGCGCCGCCCTGTACGGCTATCTCCAGGCCGTGATGATCCTGGACGAGGCGGCGCTGGGCCGGATGCGGTTCTGGACGGTGGGTTCGCTGACCTCCGCGACCAACGACACCATCCTTCAGGTGCTCCCCTTCCTCGCGGCCGGCATGGTGCTCGCGCTGTGCCTGGCCCGGCCGCTGAACGCGATGGCCATGGGTGACGACACCGCCAAGGCCCTCGGCGCCCACCTCAACCGCACCCGGGCGCTGGCCATGCTCGCCGCCACCGTGCTGTGCGGGGCGGCGACCGCCGCCTGCGGGCCGATCGTGTTCGTCGGGCTGATGGTGCCGCACGTGGTGCGCTCCTTCACCGGCCCGGATCTGCGCTGGATCCTGCCGTACGCGACCGTTCTGTCACCGGTGCTGCTGCTCGGCGCGGACGTCATCGGCCGGGTCGTGGCCCGGCCCGCCGAGCTCCAGGTCGGGATCGTCACCGCGATCCTGGGCGGCCCGGTCTTCATCTTTCTCGTACGACGGCGGAGGACGGCCCAGCTGTGAAGACCGCACCGAAGAACGCAGCAGCGGCGAGCACGGCGGCGAGGTCCACCCGTGCCCTGCGCACCCCGGGCGGGCTGTCCGTGCGGCTGGACGTGCGGGCCCTCACCGTCGTCGTGCTGCTGCTGGCCGCCGCGCTCGCCGCGAGCGTCGTGCTGATCGGGACGGGCGACTTCCCGATCCCGGCCGCCGACGTGGTGCGGACGCTGCTGGGCGACGGCAACCCCGGACAGGAGTTCATCGTCAACGAGCTGCGGCTGCCGCGGGTCCTGGTCGGCCTGCTGGTGGGTGCCTCGCTCGGGCTCGGCGGCGCGCTGTTCCAGGCCATCTCCCGCAATCCGCTGGGCAGTCCGGACATCCTCGGCCTCGGGCAGGGGGCGACGGCCGGGGCGCTCGTGGTGATCGTGCTGTTCTCCGGCAGCGCGTCCGAGGTCACCATGGGAGCTCTGGTGGGCGGTCTGGTGACCGGCATCTGCATCTATGTGTTCGCCTGGAAGCGCGGCGTGCACGGCTATCGGCTGGTGCTGGTCGGTATCGGTGTCTCCGCGATCGTCACGGCCGTCAACGGCTACCTCATGACCAAGGCCGACCTGGTCGACGCCTCGCGGGCGCTGGTCTGGATGACCGGCTCGCTCAGCGGGCGGGACTGGGCCCAGGTGTGGCCGCTGCTCGCGCTGTGCGCCGTGCTCCTGCCGCTGGTCCTCGCCAACGCGCGCGGGCTGCGGATGATGGAGATGGGTGACGACATCTCCCACGCGCTCGGGGTGCGCGTGGAGCGCGTACGGATGCTGCTGATGGTGGCCGCCGTGCTGCTCACCGCGGCCGCGACCGCCGCCGCCGGCCCGGTCAGCTTCGTCGCGCTGACCGCGCCGCAGCTCGCCCGCCGGCTGACCCGCTCGCCCGGACCGAACCTGCTGCCGTCGCTGTGCATGGGTGCCGCCCTGCTGGTCACCGCCGACTGGGTCTCGCAGCGGGTCTTCGGCGCCGACCAGCTGCCCGTGGGCGTGGTCACCGGCGTCGTCGGCGGCGTCTACCTGCTGTGGCTGCTGGTCTCCGAACGCCGGGCCGGCCGGATATGAGCGCACCCCCCCCTGAACGAACGAAGGAGCACCGTGAACCGTCTGTCCGCCGAGAACGTCACCCTCGCCTACGACCAGCGCGTCATCGCCGAACAGCTCTCGGTGGAGATCCCCGACAACTCCTTCACCGTGATCGTCGGCCCGAACGCGTGCGGCAAGTCGACCCTGCTGCGGGCGCTGTCGCGGATGCTGAAGCCGAGCGAGGGCCGGGTGCTGCTCGACGGGCAGGCCATCCAGTCGATGCCCGCCAAGAAGGTCGCCCGCACCCTCGGTCTGCTGCCGCAGTCGTCGATCGCGCCGGACGGCATCACGGTCGCCGACCTGGTGGGCCGCGGCCGGTACCCGCACCAGGGACTGCTGCGCCAGTGGTCGAGCGAGGACGAGCGGGTCGTGCAGGAGTCCATGGCGCAGACCGGGGTCGCCGAGCTGGCCGACCGGTACGTCGACGAGCTGTCCGGCGGGCAGCGCCAGCGGGTGTGGATCGCGATGGCGCTCGCCCAGCAGACGCCGCTGCTGCTGCTCGACGAGCCGACCACCTACCTCGACATCCAGCACCAGATCGACGTGCTCGACCTGTGCGCCGAACTGCACGAGGAGCAGGGCCGCACGCTCGTCGCCGTGCTGCACGACCTCAACCACGCCGCCCGCTACGCCACCCACCTGATCGCCCTGCGCGGCGGCAAGGTGATCGCCCAGGGCGCGCCGAACGACATCGTCACGGCGGAGCTGGTCGAGGAGGTCTTCAACCTGCGCTGTCAGATCATCGACGACCCGGAGACCGGTACGCCGCTGGTGGTGCCCGCCGCGCGCACGGCACGCGTCCGGCAGGCCGCTACAGCAGCTTCCTGAGCCGGAACAGATCCATCAGGCCCGCCTCCAGCCTCACCCGGCCCGAACCCCAGGCCTTGGCGAAGTGCAGCCGGCCGTCGACCAGCGCGACCAGGTCGTCCCCGGTCATCGCGAGCCGGATCTGCGCCTTGTCGGCGGGCGGGCCCTGGACGGTGTCGCGCACCTCGATCCGGCCGCCGGTCATCCGGCCGGTGAAGGTGACGTCCAGGTCCGTGATGTGGCAGCTCACCGAGCGGTCCAGGGCCGCCGCCGCGCGGACGTCCCCTTCGGAGTGCCCCATGTTCTCCGAGAGCTTGTCGAGTGCGCTGCGGCACTCCTCGATCGTGGCCATCGGGATCGACGCTACCCCAGGGCTTCGGGGTAGCGTCGGGGCATGAACGACGACGTGCCCGTGGCGGGGGAACAGGAGCCGTCCGAGCAGGCGGAGCAGTCCGTGGCGGGGGCGCCCGGACCGGCCGTGACAGGGGCGCCGGGGCCGTCCGTGGCGGGGATGCCGGGGCAGCCCGAGGCAGGGGCGCCCGAGCAGCCGCTGGAGGCGAGGGACCAGCCGCCGGAGGAGCCCGCGTACGACCCCGCCGCCCCGGCCCCCCTCGGCGTGCCCCGCACGCCCACCGGCAACGCCGACGTCGACGCCGCCCTGGACCGGCTGGCCGACGCCGACCACCTCGCCACGGACGGACACGTGGAGGTGTACGAGGATGTACACCGGGGGCTGCGCGACGCGCTCACCGCGCTCGACGCCCGCCCGGGACCTCCGGCGCCCCCTTCGCCGTACGTCCATAGGAGCTGAACCGAACGTGGCAGGAGTCGCACGCAACCGTCTCGACGCGGAGCTGGTCCGCCGGAAGCTCGCGCGCTCGCGTGAGCACGCCAGCCAGCTGATCGCCGCCGGGCGGGTCACCGTCGGCAAGACCGTCGCGACCAAGCCCGCCACGCAGGTGGAGACCGCGGCGGCCATCGTCGTCACCGCCGACGACAGCGATCCCGAGTACGTCTCGCGCGGCGGGCACAAACTCGCCGGCGCGCTGAAGGTCTTCGTGCCGCAGGGCCTCGTCGTCCAGGGGCGGCGGGCGCTGGACGCCGGCGCGTCCACCGGCGGCTTCACCGATGTGCTGCTGCGCGCGGGCGCCGCGCACGTCGTCGCCGTCGACGTCGGTTACGGCCAGCTGGCGTGGAGTCTGCAGAGCGATGAACGCGTCACCGTCAAGGACCGTACGAATGTACGGGAGTTGACGCTGGAGGCGATCGACGGAGCGCCGGTGGATCTGGTCGTGGGGGATCTGTCCTTCATTCCGCTCGGACTGGTGCTGCCCGCGCTGGTGCGGTGCGCGCGGCCGGACGCCGATCTGGTGATGATGGTCAAGCCGCAGTTCGAGGTGGGGAAGGAGCGGCTGGGCAGCGGGGGTGTCGTGCGGAGTCCGCAGCTGCGGGCGGAGGCCGTGCGCGGTGTGGCCGGGAAGGCGTGGGAGCTGGGACTCGGGGTGAAGGGCGTCACCGCCAGCCCGCTGCCCGGTCCTTCCGGGAATGTCGAATACTTTCTGTGGCTGCGGGCCGGTGCTCCCGAGCTGGACCCGGCCGACGTTGACCGTGCAGTGGCGGAGGGGCCGCGTTGACATCGAACCGAGCTCGTACTGTTTTCCTGCTGGCCCACACCGGGCGGCCGGCGGCCATCCGCAGCGCCGAGCTCGTGGTCAAGGGGCTGCTCCGGTCCGGGATCGGGGTGCGGGTCCTGGAGGACGAGGCCCGGGATCTGCCGCTGCCGGACGAGGTGCAGCTGGTCAAGGAGGCGACCCCGCAGTGCCTCGACGGGTGCGAGCTGCTGATCGTGCTCGGCGGGGACGGCACCCTGCTGCGCGGCGCGGAGTTCGCGCGGGCGTCCGGAGTGCCGATGCTCGGCGTCAACCTGGGCCGGGTCGGCTTCCTCGCCGAGGCCGAGCGCGACGACCTGGACAAGGTCGTCGACCGGGTCGTGACGCGGGCGTACGAGGTCGAGGAGCGGATGACCGTCGACGTCGTCGTGCACAGCAACGGCGACATCGTGCACACCGACTGGGCGCTGAACGAGGCGGCCGTGCAGAAGGCCGGCGCGGAGAAGCTGCTGGAGGTCGTGCTCGAGATCGACGGGCGGCCGGTGACCGGGTTCGGCTGCGACGGGATCGTGCTGTCCACGCCCACCGGGTCCACGGCGTACGCGTTCTCGGCGGGCGGGCCGGTGGTGTGGCCCGAGGTGGAGGCGCTGCTGATGGTGCCGATCTCCGCGCACGCGCTGTTCGCGAAGCCGCTGGTGACCTCGCCGGACTCGGTGCTGGCGGTGGAGGTGCTGCCGCACATCACGCCGGGCGTGCTGTGGTGTGACGGGCGGCGGACGGTCGAGCTGCCGCCGGGCGCGCGGGTGGAGGTGCGGCGGGGGGCCGTGCCGGTGCGGCTGGCCCGGCTGCACCACGCTTCGTTCACCGACCGGCTGGTCGCGAAGTTCGCGCTGCCGGTGTCCGGGTGGCGGGGGGCTCCGCACTAGCGGGGCTCCTCACTAGCGGGGGCTTCGCACCGGTCGACGGGCGCCATCCGAGAGGGTGGTTCTTCGCCGTCGGCGGGTGCGGGTCGTTCGTGGCTGGTCGCGCAGCTCCCCGCGCCCCCGAGGCGGGGCCGCTCACGTGGGTGACAAGGGTGGGGCGGTCGCACGCGCGGACCCGGACCTCGTATGGTCTTGTCCGTGTTGGAGGAGATGCGGATACGGTCGCTCGGAGTCATCGACGACGCCGTGGTCGAGCTGTCGCCCGGGTTCACCGCTGTCACGGGTGAGACGGGCGCGGGCAAGACCATGGTGGTCACCAGCCTGGGCCTGCTGCTCGGTGGACGGGCGGACCCGGCGTTGGTGCGGATCGGGGCCGAGAAAGCGGTCGTCGAGGGGCGGATCGCGCTGCCCGGCGACGCCTCCGTGGCGCTGCGCGCCGAGGAGGCCGGGGCCGAGCTCGACGACGGGGCGCTGCTGGTCAGCCGTACCGTCTCCGCCGAAGGACGGTCCCGGGCGCATCTGGGCGGGCGGTCGGTGCCGGTGGGGCTGCTGGCCGAGCTGGCCGACGAGCTGGTGGCCGTGCACGGGCAGACCGACCAGCAGGGGCTGCTGAAGCAGTCCCGGCAGCGGCAGGCGCTCGACCGGTACGCCGGGGACGCGGTCGCCGTGCCGCTCGCCAAGTACGGCGAGGCCTACAAGCGGCTGCGGGCCGTCTCCGCCGAGCTGGAGGAGATCACCACGCGCGCGCGTGAGCGGGCCCAGGAGGCCGACATGCTGCGCTACGGCCTCGACGAGATCGCCGCCGTGGAGCCGCGCGCCGGGGAGGACGCCGAGCTGGCCGAGGAGGCCGAGCGGCTGGGGCACGCCGAGGCGCTGGCGTCCGCCGCCGCGGCCGCCCACGCCGCCCTGGCGGGCAATCCGGAGGACCCCGAGGGGGTCGACGCCTCGACGCTGGTCGCGGGCGCCCACCGGGCCCTGGAGGCCGTACGGTCGCACGACCCGGCGCTGGCGGCGCTCGCCGAGCGGATCGGGGAGATCGGCATCCTGCTGGGTGACGTGGCCGGGGAGCTGGCCGGGTACGCCGACGACCTGGACGCCGATCCGCTGCGGCTCGCGGCCGTCGAGGAGCGGCGGGCCGCGCTGGGCGCGCTGACCCGCAAGTACGGCGAGGACGTCGCCGCCGTGCTCGCCTGGGCCGAGCGGGCCGCCGCCCGGCTGACCGAGCTGGACGGCGACGACACGCGCATCGAGGAGCTGACCGCCGAGCGGGACGCGCTGCGCGCCGAACTCGGCGACCTCGCGCAGGCGCTCACGGACGCGCGCACCGAGGCCGCCGAGCGGTTCGCCGCCGCGGTCACCGCCGAGCTGGCCTCGCTCGCCATGCCGCACGCGCGGGTGTCGTTCGCCATCCGGCAGACCGAGGATCCCGAGGGCGTCGAGGTCGGCGGGCGTACGGTCGCGTACGGGCCGAGCGGTGTCGACGAGGTCGAGCTGCTGCTCGCGCCCCATCCGGGGGCGCCGCCGCGGCCCATCGCCAAGGGTGCCTCCGGAGGTGAGCTGTCCCGGGTGATGCTCGCCGTGGAGGTGGTGTTCGCGGGCACCGATCCCGTGCCGACGTATCTCTTCGACGAGGTGGACGCCGGGGTCGGCGGCAAGGCCGCGGTGGAGATCGGGCGGCGGCTCGCGCGGCTGGCGAAGACCGCGCAGGTGGTCGTCGTGACGCATCTGCCGCAGGTCGCGGCGTTCGCCGACCGGCAGCTGCTGGTGGAGAAGACGAACGACGGGTCGGTGACGCGGTCCGGGGTGAAGGTGCTGGAGGGCGAGGAGCGGATCCGGGAGCTGTCCCGGATGCTGGCCGGGCAGGAGGACTCGGAGACCGCCCGGGCGCACGCGGAGGAGCTGCTGGCGGCGGCCCGCGCGGACGCCGCCGGGTAGCCTCCCGGCCGCTCGCCGCCTCCAGGGGGCGTCTCGTCGATCAGGCCGGATCAGCGCCGGGAGCCGGTCATGACCGGCGAGGACACACCCTAGGGTGACCGGATGATCGTTTCGATGGGAATCTCCGGTCTCCTCACCCGCGCCGCCACCGCCGCCCTGCGCGCCCTCGCCCCCGGGGGCCGCGGCCCCTGGCAGCGGAGGAACTTCGCCGGCCGCACCGTCGAGCTGTACGCCGGTCCGGCGGCCGCCCTGGCCACCGCGGTCACTGCCGGGCGGGTGCGGCCCGCCGCCGGGGTCGCCGTGGCGGTCGCGGGGGCCTGCGGGGCGTACGACGACTTCGCCGGGGCGGGCGACCCGCGGCGCGGGTTCCGCGCGCACCTGGCCGCCCTGCGGGACGGCGAGGTGACCAGCGGCGCCGTCAAGCTGTTCGGGATCTGCGCCGCCGGGCTGCTCGCGGGGGCGCGGATGAGGGAGCGGCCGGTGGACAAGGTGCTGGCGGGGGTGGTGATCGCCGGCGCCGCGCACGCCGTGAACCTCGTGGACGTGCGGCCGGGGCGGGCCGCCGGTGCCGTACTCGCGCTCGGGGTGCCGGGGCTGCTGCGCGAGGGGCCGGCGGCGGAGCTGGCCGCCGCCGCGGTGGGGGCACCGCAGCCCAATGACGAGAAGTATTCGTTCGAGCAAGCTTTCAAGATTGAGAAACCAAAGTATAATGATTTGTGGGCGGGTATTCTTGTAAGTGGCGCCCGGTATTACTACGGCTGTGTTACATTCAACTAACGCCCATGACTTTGCAGTTCCTCGCCTTCTTCGCCGGCTATGTCGTCGTCTCCGCCATTGCTATCAAGGGTTACGTCGATGGATTTAATGGCGATGGCATCTATGGTGGT
>NZ_JBFATR010000085.1:0-10438 GCF_040678395.1 Streptomyces sp. NPDC052687
GGCAGCGCACGTGCCGCCGGGCGCGACACGGGAGCCGGGGGCGCCCGCGGTGATCGCGGGTGCGGGTCCGACCGAGCCGGGGGCGTCCGCGGTGATCCCCGGTGCGGGACCGGCCGAGCCGGCGGCAGGGCGGCCCGGGGAGCGACCTACCGTGCGGCTGCGGGAGGACAGCGACTCCGGAGATGCGCCGCGGTACGCGCCCGAGTGGCTGCGGCTGCGGGAGGGCGCCGACGCGGCGGCGCGGTCGGGCGAGCTGCTGGACCCGCTGCGGATCCGGCTGGCCAACCTGCCGGGGCGCTCCCGCGGGCTCGTCGTGCACGACCTGGGCTGCGGCACCGGCTCGATGGGCCGCTGGCTGGCGCCCCGGCTCGACGGCGCGCAGCACTGGGTGCTGCACGACCGCGACCCCTATCTGCTGCACTTCGCGGCCGTGGCCGCCCCGCGCTCCGCCGCCGACGGCAGCCGCGTCACGGTGGAGACCCGGCGCGGCGACCTCGCCCGGCTCACCCCCGACGCCCTCGCGGGCGCCTCCCTGGTGACGGCGTCCGCGCTGCTCGACGTCCTCACCCGCGACGAGGTCGACACCCTCGCCGCCGCCTGCGCGGGCGCCGGATGCCCGGCGCTGCTGACGCTGTCGGTGGCCGGCCGGGTCGAACTGACCCCGCGCGACCCGCTGGACGGCGAGATCACCGAGGCGTTCAACACCCACCAGCGGCGCTCCGGGCTGCTCGGCCCGGACGCGGTCGACGCGGCCTGCGAGGCCTTCACCGACCTCGGCGCCACCCTGCGGGTGCGGTCGAGCCCCTGGCGGCTCGGCCCCGGCGACGCCGCGCTGATCGTGCCGTGGCTGCGCGGCTGGGTGGGGGCCGCCGTCGAGCAGCGCCCCGAACTCGCCGCGCCCGCCCAGAAGTACCTGGCGGCCCGCCTCGCGGCCTGCGCGGCGGGCGAGTTGCGGGTCACGGTCCACCACAGCGACCTGCTGGCGCTGCCCCGCCCGGCGAACGGGGCGTCGTGACACCGTCCCGCGCGCTGCGCGCCCACCTCGGCACCGCCGCCGGCGTCGCCCTCCTCGCCGTACTCCTCTGGCGGCTGGGCACCGGCCCCTTCCTGGACGGTCTGCGGCGGATCGACGGCACCGCCGTGCCGGTGGCGGTCGGCATCGGCGTGGTCACCACCGCGTGCAGCGCGTGGCGCTGGCAGCTGGTGGCCCGCGGGCTCGGCATCGCGCTGCCGTACGGGCCGGCGGTGGCGGACTACTACCGGGCGCTGTTCCTGAACGCCGCCCTGCCCGGCGGCGTCCTCGGCGATGTGCACCGGGCGGTACGGCACGGGCGCGACGCGGGCGACCTCGGCCGGGGCGTGCGGGCGGTGGTGCTCGAACGGGCCGCCGGGCAGGCGGTGCTGGCGGTGGCCGGCGCGGGCATCCTGCTGGCCGTGCCGTCCCCGGTGCGCGCGGAGGCCCGGCAGCTCGCCCTGCCGGTGGCCGTCGCCGCGCTGGGCGCGGTCGCGGTCGGGGTGGCAGTACGGCTGAACCGGGGACCTAGGGGGCGTACAAGGGGACGGCTCGGGGCGGAGGTCCGGGCGGCGCTGTGCTCGCGGCGCGACGGGCCGAAGGTCGCCGTCGCGTCCGTGGTCGTCCTGGCCGGGCACCTCGCGATGTTCCTGGTCGCCGCCCGGATCGCCGGCAGCGACGCCCCCGCGCTGGTGCTGCTGCCGCTCGCGGTGCTGGCGCTGCTCGCCATGAGCGTGCCGCTGAACGTGGCCGGCTGGGGGCCCCGCGAAGGCGTCACCGCCTGGTCGTTCGGCGCCGCCGGGCTGGGCGCGGGCGAGGGCCTCGCGGTCGCCGTGGTCTACGGCGTGCTGAGCCTCGCCGCGAGCCTGCCCGGCGCCCTGGCCCTCGCCGCCCGCCGCCCCGCGGGCCGCTACACCCGGTCCGCATCCCCGGCGGCGGCCGACCCGGCAGAGGCCTCCCCGGCGGCGGCTTCCCCGGAAGCGGCCGGCCCGGTGGTGGTGAGCAGCTCGAAATACGGGGCGAAGGAATCCACCAGGCTCGCCAGCAGTTCCTTCCCCTTTTCCGCGGTGCCCAGGGAAGGCCGCCCGATGACCCCGGAATCGGTATAGGCGGACATACCGGTGGTGAGCAGATGACGCCGGTCGTCGGCGACGAAATCGGCCGTCTCATATCCGGGGCGGACGGATTCCGGATGCGTGTGCAACAGGATGGAGGTCTCTATTTCGCCCGCGTGCATGTCGGTGAGCAGCGAGGTCACCACCTTCGCCCGCTCCCGCGCCGTCTCCCAGTCCTCCGGGGCCGGGAAGAGGGCCATGCGCTCGCCGCGCGCGGCGGACTCCTGGACCACGTTGCCCAGGACGTAGTTCCCGCCGTGCCCGTTGACCAGCACCAGCGCCTCGACGCCGGACCGGCGCAGCGAGGCCGCCATGTCCCGTATCACCGCGTGAAGGGTCACCGAGGAGATGCTGACGGTTCCCGGCCAGGCCGCGTGCTCGTGCGAGCAGGAGACGGTCACCGGAGGAAGGAGGTGCACCGGGTACGCGGCGGCGATGTCCCGGGCTATCGCGCAGGCGACGAGCGTGTCGGTGGCCAGCGGAAGGTACGGGCCGTGCTGCTCGAAACTCCCCACCGGAAGAACGGCGACCTGCCGTGGCACACCGGCCCCCCGAGCGCGTACGTCCTCCGTGGTGTCCGCCGGCAACAGACCCGAACCATTCATTTCTTCACGGCCTTTCGTCTCTGTTTGAGGAACTCAGATCATGACAGAAAACATCGGCGTCATCGGCGGAAAGCCGGCGCACCGCACCGGCGTGGAACGCGTGGTGAATGCCCCGCTGCCGACCGTGTACGGACGATTCCAGGCGATCGGATATCTCGACCACGACCGCGGTGAGGAGCAAGTGGCGCTCGTCCACGGCGAACTCGGCGCCGAGGGTGTCCTGACCCGGCTGCACTCGGAGTGCCTGACCGGCGACGCGTTCGGCTCACGGCACTGCGAGTGCGGCGACCAGCTGGCGTCGGCGCTGCGCGCGGTGGTGGCCGACGGGGCCGGTGTCGTCGTCTACTTGAGAGGGCACGAGGGCCGTGGCATCGGGCTGCTCGGCAAGTTGCGGGCGATGGCGCTGCAGGCGGAGGGCCTGGACACGGTCGAGGCGAACCTGGCGCTGGGCCTGCCGGTGGACGCCCGCGACTACGGGTCCGCCGCCAGGATCCTGGAGGACCTGGGCGTACGGTCGGTGCGGCTGATGTCCAACAACCCCGGCAAGCGGGAGGCGTTGCTGCGGCACGGCATACAGGTCGCCGAGCAGGTGCCGCTGCTCATCCCGCCGTGCGAGAACAACATCACCTACCTGCGCACCAAGCGGGAGCGGATGGACCACCATCTGCCCCACCTGGACGCGGTGGCCCACTGGTCCTGAACGGGCGCGGGGGACGGGTCACGGCAAGGGCGGCCCCGGCGGGAGGGGGCCGCCCCCGCGCCCGCGACGGTGGAGGAACCGGCTCAGCGGGTCGACGACGGGGACGACAGCGGTGCGACCACCTCGTGGACCAGCCGCTTGAGATCCGGGTACACGGTGTGCGAGCCCCGCGGCCGCAGCTGGGTGAGGAACTGCACGGTCAGGTCGCGGCTCGGGTCGACCCAGAACGTCGTCGTCGCCACCCCGCTCCAGCCGAAGGTGCCGAGACCGGAGGGCGCCTGGGTGCGGGACGGGTCGATCACCACGGACACGCCGAGCCCGAAGCCGACGCCCTCGTTGCCGGGTGCGTCGTGCGCCGGGTGGCTGCCGAAGGAGCGCAGGTCGGCGCCGCCGGGCAGTTGGTTCGCGGTCATCAGGTCGACGGTCTGCGGGGCGAGCAGGCGCACGCCGTCCAGTTCGCCGCGGCGGCGCAGGAACTCCATGAACCGGTGGATGTCGTACGCGCTCGCCACCATGCCGCCGCTGCCCGACAGGAACCGCGGCCGGCCGTGCAGCGGCAGCCCACGGATCGGCTCGATCCCGCTGCCGTCCTCCTTCTCGCCGTACAACTCGGCGAGCCGACCCGCCTGTTCCCCGTCGACCTCGAACCCGGCGTCCGGCATGGCCAGCGGGCGGAAGATCCGCTCGGCGAAGAACACGTCCAGCGGCTGCCCGGACACCACCTCGATGATCCGGCCGAGGACGTTGCTGGCCACCGAGTAGTTCCACTGCGTCCCCGGCTCGAACTGGAGCGGCATCCGCGCGTACACCTCGACCGTGCCCGCCAGGTCGGTGCCCGGCGCCACCGACGAGTCCAGACCGGCCTCGCGGTAGAGCGCGTCGACCGGGTGGGTGTGGTAGAAGGCGAAGGTCAGGCCCGCGGTGTGCGTCATCAGATGCCGGACGCGTATGGGCCCGGCCGCGGGCCGCGTACGCACATCGGCGCCGGAGCCCTCCACGTACACACGGGCGTCGGCGAACTCCGGCAGGTACCGGTCCACCGGGTCGTCCAGCGCGAGCCGTCCCTCCTCCACCAGCAGCAGCGCGGCCACCGCGGTGAACGGCTTCGTCATGGAGTAGATCCGCCACAGCGTGTCCGGCCGCACCGGCGCCCCGGCGGCGATGTCCCGGTGGCCGTACGTGGTGAGGTGGGCGACCCGGCCGCCGCGCGCGACGGCCACGAGGAAGCCGGGCAGCCGCCCGTCGTCCACCTGCCGGGCGAAGTGCCGGTCCAGCCGCCCCAGCGCCCGCGCGTCCAGTCCCACGGCCTCCGGTTCGACCTCTGTGCGCAGCTGTGCCATCGCTCTCCTCCGATCGCGTCGTTCGAGGTGCGATCGGGCATACCCCATGCGGACGCCCTCAGACCTCATCGTCCCTCTTACCTGCGGCACGCCGCGCCCTGTGGGGGGCGTCTGCCCGCCCCCTCGCTCAGGTGCGTGACCAGCCGCCCACGGGGCGTCGCCGGCGGCCTCACCCGGTCTCACGTCCGGCCACCGCCGCCGCGCCGTCCCGCCCGTCCCGCTCGGCCTGCTCAGCGTCCTCCCGCGCCGCCCGCCCCGGCAGTGCGCACGCGAGCACCGCGCCCGCCCCGCACAGCACGGCGAAGGCCAGCAGCGGGGTGCGCAGGGAGCCGAGATGGGTGAGCAGGGTCGCCGCGGCCACACCCAGGGCCGGGCCGACGTTCAGCGCGGTCTGCTGGAGGCCGCCGGTGACCCCGGAGGCGTCGGCGGGGGCGTGCCGCAGGGCGACGTGGGTGGCCGCGACCATCACCGTGCCGAAGCCGGCGCCGGCCAGCGCGAAGCCGGCGGTGAGGGGGAGGAGGGCGGACGCGGCGGAGAGGGCCGCGACACCCGCGGCGAGCACGAGCAGGGCCGTGACGATCGTGCGCCGCGCGCCCGCCCGGCGCAGCAGGACCGCGCCCAGGGGAGCGGAGGCGATCAGGAACAGGGCCAGGGGGAGGCTGCGCAGGGCGCTCTCGAACGCCGTGAGCCCGAGGGTGTCCTGGAGGAGGTAGACGCAGACGAACAGCGCCCCGTGCAGCGCGGCGGACGCGATGACCAGTACGCCGAGCGCGGACCGGACGGCCGTGGAGCGCACCACGCCCGCGGGCAGCAGGGGGTGCGCGGTCCGCCGCTCGTGCCGGACGAGGACCATGGCGGCGACGGCGGCGACCTCCAGCGCCGGTGCCGCCGAGGCGAGCCCGCCGGAGTCCGCGACGCCGGCCAGGCCGTGCACCAGGGCGGCCAGGGTCAGGGCGAGCAGCAGCGCGCCGGGAAGATCGAGCCGTACGACGAGGCGCGGCGGCTCCGGGGTACGGGCGGTCAGGGCCAGCAGTCCGAAGAGCGCGGCCGGTGCGACGTGCGCGAAGAACACCGCGCGCCAGCCCAGCTCCGTCACCAGCGCCCCGCCGAGCAGCGGACCCGCGGCGGCCGCCACCCCGATCGCGGCGGTGCGCGCGGCGAGGGGGCCGCGCAGCCGGTCCGGCGGGCAGGCGGCGCGCAGCATGCCCAGCGTGGCGGGCTGGAGCAGCGCTCCGCACACGCCCTGGGCCACCCGCAGCGCGATCACCCAGCCGATGTCGGGCGCCAGCCCGATCCCGGCCGACGCGGCGGCGAAGCCGAGCATGCCGAGGCCGAACAGCCGCCGGTGCCCGTACCGGTCGCCGAGCCGCCCGGCGAACACCAGCAGCGCGGCCACCGCCACGAGATACCCGGTCGTGGTCCACTGCGCCTGCGCGAAGGAGGCGCCGAGGTCCCGTTGCAGGGTGGGCTGGGCGATCGTCAGGAGGGTGCCGTCCAGGGCGACCACCACCGCCCCCGCGACGCTGCTCGCCAGCGCCAGGCGGCGGTTCACCGGCCCGGCCCGGGGCCGAGATGGGCGTCGACGGCCATGTGCAGCAGCGGGCCGAAGTCCTCGCTGCCGGTGGCGAGTTGCAGACTTCCCCAGCTCCACAGCTGGGCCATGCCGTGCAGGTTCGCCCACAGCGCGCCCGCCACCGCCCGGGCGTCGGCGTCGGGACGGGCCCGGCCGGCCAGCTCCACCAGGACGCCGAACAGCGGCAGACTGGTGTCCCGCAGCCGCAAGTGCCCGCTGGCCAACAGGTCGTGACGGAACATCAGCTCGAACATGCCGGGGTGGTCCAGCGCGAACCGCAGGTAGGCCCGGCCGAGCGCGGCGATCTGCTCGCGCGGGCTCGCCGTACCGTCCCCGACCGCCTCGCTCACCCGCTCGCCCAGCGTCTCGAAGCCCCGCCGGGCGATCGCCGACAGCAGTTCCCGATGGGTGAGGAAGTGGCGGCGCGGCGCTCCGTGGGAGACCCCGGCCCTGCGGGCGATCTCCCGCAGGGTCAGCGCCCGGGCGCCCTCCCGGTTCACCAGGTCGACGCCGACCTCCACCAGCCGGGCGCGCAGGCCCCCGGGCTCCCGATCTTCCGCCACAGTCATGGACGGTGTCTACCAGGTCGCCGTAGACACTGTCTACTCGTGCTGCCGCGGGAATGCGGACCGCCGCGGACGAGTTGACCGACGCATGACCCAGGACGACGCCCTGCTGCACCTGCTCTCCGCGAGTCACGACGGAGTGCTCGTCACCCTCAAACGCGACGGCCGCCCCCAGCTGTCCAACGTCAGCCACGCCTACGACCCGGACGAGCGGATCCTGCGTGTCTCCGTCACCGACGACCGCGCCAAGACCCGCAACCTGCGTCGCGATCCCCGCGCCTCGTACCACGTCACCACCGCCGACCGCTGGGCCTACGCGGTAGCCGAGGGCACCGCCGACCTCTCGCCCGTCGCCCGCGACCCGCACGACGAGACGGTCGAGGAACTGATCCGCCTCTACCGCGCCGTCCGCGGCGAGCACCCCGACTGGGACGACTACCGGGCCGCCATGGTCCGCGACCGGCGCCTGGTGCTGCGACTGCGCGTCGAGCGGGTGTACGGCATCCCGCCCCGCCAGGGGCTGTCAGAGCCGGTTGAAGGTCCGTGACACACCGGCGACCACGGCCGTCGCCAGGATCCAGCCGGTGAGGACCAGGACGTACGACAGCGCCTGGTGCCGGCCCTCGGGCGCGAACGCGGCCTCCTGCCCGAAGGAGATCACCGGCAGCAGCAGGTCGAGGGTGTAGAACACCGGGTTGAAGTCCGGCGCCTCGCCCGGCTTCAGCGGCGGCGGATGCTCCAGGGCGTAGGCGACCGAGCCGACGGCGAGCAGGGACAGCAGCCAGCCGAAGGCCCGCATCGGCCGGAAGCCGTAGCCGACGGCGGCGTCCTGGACATGGCCCCACAGCCGGCCGTGCCAGGGGAGGGTGGAGCGGTGCCGGCGGTGTTTGGCGAGCTGGACCAGCCGGGCCGCGTGATCGTCGCCGATCCGCCGGTAGGCGGCGGTCAACTGCTCGTAGGCGTGCGGGACATAGCCGTCGCCGTCCCGCTCCAGCATCGGCAGCCGCCGCTCCGCGGGCTCGTGCGGGGTCAGGGAGGTGTAGCCGAGGCCGCTGATCAGCACCCGCCGCGGCAGCATCTCCGGCTCCACGAACAGCACCTCGACCTGGGCGCGGCGCAGGTTCAGCGTGCCCTCCATCGCCGGTCCCCGGCGCAGCCACAGCTCCCCGATGGTGGCGCTGGTCGCCCGCAGCGCCGCGTCGGAGGGGTTGGACAGCCGGGCGTACGACAGGTCCAGGCGGCCCGCGATCCGCGCGCCGCGCAGTCCGACCCAGCCGTGCACCTGGGCCTCCCGCAGCAGGAAGTCCCCCTCCACGGTGAGGGTCTGGGCGTCGATGACGATGCCCCGGTCCGGGTCCCGGTCGAGCCGGGCCTCCCTGAGGTCGACCGAGCCGGTGACCGAGGCGCCGTTCAGCCGTATCTCGCCGCGGGCGCGCAGCCGGGGCGCCCACAGGTCGTCACTGATCACCGCCTGGTTGAGCTTGAGCGCCGGCCCCGCCCCGTCCGGCGCGCTCAGCTCGGCGTCCTCCAGGAAGAGCGCGCCGGATATCTGGGTGCCCGCGAGCTGCACCGGCCCAGAGATCCGGCAGCCGCTCAGCCGCAGGGTGCCGTCGACGCGGGCACTGCCGAGGCCGAGGCCGGGGAGGACGGAGCCGTGCAGGCTGAGCCGGCGCAGCTGGATGCCGTACAGCTCGGGCCGGTCGGTGAAGTGGCAGTGGCTGAGGCGGACCGGATGGGAGTCGAGGAGGGCGTGGGTGAGGTCGAGCGGGCCGGTGATCCGGGCGCCGCTGACCTTCATGGCCGCGATCTCGCCGTCCTCCTGCGGCGCGCGCAGCAGCAGGGCCTTCAGCACCGGGGCGCGCAGGGTGCGTTCGGGACCCCAGGAGGCCCCGTCCGCGGCGTCCTCGCCGTCGCGGGTGCGGAAGTCGACCCGCTCACCGCGGGCGAAGGCCCGCCAGACGCGCAGTTCGGCCGGTGTCAGATCGTCGATCTCCATCAGCCGCGACTCTGGCGGGCCCGTTGGGCAGTGTCAACTCACGCCGTGGGGCAGGGCGTTCCGCTCGGCGACGAGGCGAGCGGAACGGAAGGTCCTCCCCAGGGCGTCTACTTCTTCGCCGACTCGACGGCGTGCCCGCCGAACTGGTTGCGCAGCGCGGCGATCATCTTCATCTGCGGCGAGTCGTCCTGACGCGAGGCGAACCGCGCGAACAGCGAGGCCGTGATCGCGGGCAGCGGCACGGCGTTGTCGATGGCGGCCTCCACCGTCCAGCGGCCCTCGCCGGAGTCCTCCGCGTAGCCGCGCAGCTTCTCCAGGTGCTCGTCCTCGTCGAGGGCGTTGACCGCCAGGTCCAGCAGCCAGGACCGGATGACCGTGCCCTCCTGCCAGGAGCGGAACACCTCGCGGACGTCGGTCACCGAGTCGACCTTCTCCAGCAGCTCCCAGCCCTCGGCGTAGGCCTGCATCATCGCGTACTCGATGCCGTTGTGGACCATCTTCGCGAAGTGGCCCGCGCCGACCTTGCCCGCGTGGACATAGCCGTACGGCCCCTCCGGCTTCAGCGCGTCGAAGATCGGCTGGATCCGGTCCACGTGCTCCTTGTCGCCGCCGACCATCAGCGCGTAGCCGTTCTCCAGGCCCCACACGCCGCCGGAGACACCGGCGTCGACGAAGCCGATGCCCTTCGCGCCCAGCTCGGCGGCGTGCTTCTCGTCGTCACTCCAGCGGGAGTTGCCGCCGTCGACGACCGTGTCGCCGGGCTCCAGCAGGTCCCCCAGCTCGTCGATGACGGACTGGGTGGGCGCGCCGGCCGGGACCATCACCCACACCGTGCGGGGCGCGTCCAGCCGCTCGACGAGTTCGGCGAGGTCGCTCACGTCGGACAGCTCGGGGTTGCGGTCGTAACCGATGACGGTGTGGCCGGCGCGGCGGATCCGCTCGCGCATGTTGCCGCCCATCTTGCCCAGGCCGATGAGTCCGAGTTGCATGATGATTACTTCTCTTCCTTGAGGTCGCGGTACGCCGCGACGAGGGCGGCGGTGGAGGGGTCGAGGCCGGGCACGTCGGCGCCCTCGGTGAGCGCCGGTTCGACGCGCTTGGCGAGGACCTTGCCCAGCTCGACGCCCCACTGGTCGAAGGAGTCGATGTTCCACACGGCGCCCTGCACGAACACCTTGTGCTCGTACAGCGCGATCAGCTGGCCCAGCACCGACGGGGTCAGCGCGGGGGCGAGGATCGTGGTCGTCGGGTGGTTGCCGTGGAAGGTGCGGTGTGCGACCTGCTCCTCGGCGACGCCCTCCGCGCGGACCTCGTCCGCGGTCTTGCCGAACGCCAGCGCCTGTCCTTGCGCGAACAGGTTGGCCATCAGCAGGTCGTGCTGGGCCTTGAGGTCGTCGCTCAGTTCGGCGGCGGGGCGGGCGAAGCCGATCAGGTCGGCCGGGATGAGCTTGGTGCCCTGGTGGATGAGCTGGTAGTAGGCGTGCTGGCCGTTGGTGCCGGGCGTGCCCCAGACCACCGGGCCGGTCTGCCA
>NZ_JBFATR010000086.1:0-10016 GCF_040678395.1 Streptomyces sp. NPDC052687
CGGTCCGGCAGCAACGGCTCAATGCGTGCCCACTGGGCGTCAGTCAACGACACACCCAGACCAACGATCCGATGATCCGAAGGAAACGGCCTAGGGGCATCCGCGAAGCGCCACGGCCGCCCGCCGCCCGGCAACCCCGCCGTGATCGGCCTCACACCTGTCATCAGTGGTGCACAGAAGCGTCATGCCAGGGGGGTCTGCCGGCCAGCTCTGCACCAGGCAATTCCACCGGGTGCGTGCTCGTCCTGTCCCGGAGAGGGCGGCGTCCATAGCGCTGCCACACCGTCGCCGGCCGGCCCGGGCCGGTGGCCCACAGCCTGAGTCGGCCCACACACGCCCCCCGGCCCGCCGGGCCTGGTCCGCCGTGCGGCGGCGCTCATCCCGTCCGACCCCGGAGATACTCGGTCAGTGCTTTGCCCCGCCGGGATCGGCCGTGCCGTCAGTGCCGTGAAAGCTGCCGAAACTGCCCAAGCTGACCGTCTTGTCGGCCGACAGGGCCTCGGTGATCTGCTGGGCGGCCTGGGCAGGTGTGAGGTGCGTGGTGTCCACGACCTCGGCCTCGGCGTGCAGCCAGGTGCGGGCTGCCTGGAAGTTGTCCGTCGCGGGCGGCCCTGGCTTGATGTCCATGAGCGTCTCGCCGACTTTCTCGGCGTCGAACACCCGTGAGTCCGGGACGAGCTGTTGAACGAGCGCACTGGTCGTCGTCTTGCCCACGCCGTGGGTGCCGTTGAGCCATACGATCATGGCCTTGACGCTAGCGTCGTAAGGGCCGCAGGGGCGGACGGAGTGAAACATCCGGGCAGAGAACTGCGGACCTCCAGCTTCCTGTGCTGGCGTCAGGCGTCGGTGAGGACGGTCCAGCGGTGACCGTCACCGGCACGGACACGTCCGGCCTCTTCGCCGGATGCACTGGACGCACGGCGGCACCCGGGTCGGCGACCCCGCCGCCTGCCTCCTGGCGAGGGGGCGGCGAGGTCCAGGGACTGGTCACGGCTGTGACCGTCATCCTGTGAGACCTGCACGCGGACGTCAGTTCACCACGACAGTGTCCCCTGACGACGTCGACGGTCCGGTGGTGGTGTTGCCGAAGTACGCCCAGCGCCACGTACCCGTCTTGGAGGCCTTCACGGTTGTGCTGAGACCACCCGAGCTGCTGGCGTACACCTTCTTCACCGTGGTGTAGGAGGCGGCGCCGGAGGGCTTGAACTGCAGGCTCACCAGGCGGCCTCCGTAGGAGGCGTACTTCCTGGTTTCCCAGTTGGCCCGTGTGACCTTTCCGGTCACGGTGATGGTCTTGTCCTTGGCCACCGGCTCGGGCGAGGCGTTGACGGTCAGGCGGGAGTTGCGCTTGACATGGACCGTCAGCCCCTCGTCGTCGGTGTCACCGCCGTCGCCCTTGAAGAACACCCGGGCCGCGACCTTCCAGGCCCCGGCCTCACTGTTGCGCATGTCCCACACGCTCGGGTCGAAGTACATCGTCTCGTTGAAGTCGCAGACGCCCGAGCTCACCTTGATGCAGTCGCTCGTCTCGATGGCGTGCCACAGTTCGTCCCCACCGCTGCGGTACAGGTACACCGCTGGGTACTCCCACGCCTGAGTGGTCGCCATCCGGAAGGAGGCGGGCACCGCGACCTCGTTCGACACCCCGATCACGATCGGCTTGCCGTCGTTCACCTGGACACGGGTGAACGAGACACCCCCCTCGGCCGCCCCGGCCGGCGCCGCGGCCACGGCCGTGAACACCGCCGCCGCGCCACCGGCCACGACGACTCTCCAGAACTGCTTCCCCACCTGATCCCCAATCTCCGTACCGCAATGCGGCCGAAGGGATATCCCTCCAGCGCCCTACAGACGGCCGGCATCCGCACGGGGTTGTGCACCCGCCCATCACAATCCGGTCTCGGACAATCCCCGCCCGAGTTCGGCACGCCCGGGCACCCGGCCCACTGTGCGGGTGGCGGAGACGTGCGAGCGCGGCTGTTCCACCCACCACCTGGCCGACTGCCCCGACGGGATGTGAAAGCGCCGGGGGTGAATGGCCGGAGTCCTCCCTGGGCGCGTCGCGGAGGGCTTCCTACGATGCGACCGCCCCGGCTTCTTCACGGCGGGTTCATCGGGTCTTCACGGAGTCCCGCCGTGCCGCCGGCCGGGCGCATCCACCCCCCACCGACTCCAGCGAAGGGGAGACACCATGGCAGGTGGGCTGCTCATGGGCGGCGCTGTCGCCGCTCTCGTCACCGCCGCGCTGCCCGCGCACAACCCGTCCACCGCAACCACCGGGTTCGTCGACCCGCCGCCGGACAAGATCGTCATCGACGTCGCCACGGTCAACGGCTCCGGCTGCCCGGCGGGCACCGCCGCCGTCGCCGTCTCCGAGGACAACACCGCCTTCACGGTGACCTACAGCGCGTACCTCGCCCAGGCCGGAGGCAACTCCGACCCCACGGCGTTCCGCAAGAACTGCCAGCTCAACCTGATCGTCCACGTGCCCCAGGGCTTCACGTACGCCATCGCCAGCGCCGACTACCGGGGCTTCGCCTCGCTCCAGCCCGGCGCCACCGCGGTCCAACGGGCCTCGTACTACTTCCAGGGCTCGTCGCAGACGGCGTTCAAGAACCACCCCCTGACGGGCGCCTACAACGACAACTGGCAGGCCACCGACGTCACTGACTGGGCGCAGCTGGTGTGGGCGCCGTGCGGAGTCCAGCGCAACTTCAACATCAACACGGAGATCCGCGTCGACGCGGGCACGGCCTCACCGGGCAAGGTCAGCTTCATGACGATGGACTCGACCGACGGTGACATCAGCACCGTCTACCACGTGGCGTGGAAGGAGTGCCCCCGCACCTGAGCGCACCGCGCACCCGAGCGCACCGCGCGCCCGAGCGAATCGCGGCCCGTCGCCGCCCGCCGCGGCGGCGACGGTGCTCAGCCGCGCCGGACGGTCACCGTCACCTCCGCGCCCGGCGCCGCCACCACCCAGGCCCGGCCCGGCGCCGTGTGCGCCACGGCCGCGTCGGCGGTGAGGTGCCAGGTGCCCGGAGGCAAGGACAGTCCGGTGACCCGCGGGCCGTGCGGTGCCGCCCGGTAGGCCAGCCGGTACACGCCCCGCGCGGGGTCGTACGACGCGGCACGGACCGTTCCGGCGACCCGCTCCGCGTAGGGCTCGGCCGTCAGCTCCTTGTTGGCGCGGAAGGCCCCGGTGCCGTCGAGGGCGCAGTATCCGCCGCCGTAGCACCACACGTAGCCCGCCCACCCGGAGGTGTACCGGCCCAGGGAGGCCATGGCGTCACGGTGGAAACGGCCCATGTTCGGCAGCGAGCTGTTCAGCGGGCCCCACTCGCCCACCACGACCGGCACCCGGTACCGGCGGGCGTACTGGACGACGGCCCGCTCGTACGCCTCGATCCAGCCGGCGCCGGGATCGTAGTCGGCGCCCGCCTCCATGGCCGAGTTGTAGAAGTGCGGCGCGTACACCACCTTCGGGTCGTCGACGCGCCCGAGGCCGGTCGGCACGCCCTCGCCGACGATGGGGGTGGGCTCGATGAACAGCCAGGCGTCCCGGTCGGCCGAGCGGACCGCGTCGGCGAGTCGGTTGTACATCGGGGTGAGCGACTCGCGCTCGATACGGCGGGCGGCCGTCGCCAGGTCCTCGCCCGCGCGTAGTTCACCCATCGGCTCGTTGATGAGGTCGTAGCCGATGACGGCCGGGTGGTGGGCGAGATGACCGGCGAGGACCCGCCAGGCTCGGGCCTGGGCGCGGCGCAGGTCGGGGTCCTCGTAGAGGTGGGTGAAGGCCCGCTGGACGGCGGGCTCGAAGTACTCGGCGAACCAGTCGTCCGGGTGCGGGGTGAAGGGCAGCCCGTCGGTCCTGGTGGCCCAGGCGGGGATGCCCCGGTGGCCGAAGGCGGGCCCGAAGACGTCCTGGTGGGCGTCCACGACGACGGCGATGTCATGGCGGGCGGCCCAGCCCAGGACGCGGTCGATCCTCTTCAGGTAGGCGGTGCTGTAGCGTCCGGGCTCGGGCTCCAGGTCGTCCCAGAACACCAGCAGCCGGGCGAAGTCGAAGCCGTTCGCGCGCAGATCGCGGAAGTGCCGCTCGGTGATGGCCGACAGGGCCTTGTCGCCTTTGTTCGTCTTGTCCTCGACGTTCCAGCCGCGCAGCGTCAGCACCCGCCCGTGCCGGTCGGTCAGGCGGGGGAGGGCGTCCGTGTTCAGCTCCGCCCGGGGCAGCGCCCGGTCCTCCGGTACCCGGTGGGCCTGGGCGGCCGTCGCGGGGGCGAGGAGCGCGCCGACCGCCACGCTCGCCGTCAGGGTGGTTCGCAGCACGGGCAGCCTCCTGTGCGTCGGTCCGCACGACGAGCGGAAGTTGACGTTTGTTCAGCTTTTCTCGTCGGAGATGTTCCCATGGGCGCTACCGGCCAGTAAATACCGGGGGTAACCCCATGTTCTGGAGGTGCCATGAGACGCTCCGGGTACCGGCTCGGAATCATCACCACCGCCGTCACGGCCATGCTGGCCACGGCCGCCGCCGTCCCCGCCACCACCGCCACCGCGGCCGGCCGCGGCGCATCGGCGGCCGCCGCCACCCCGCTCCCGCCCGCCCTGGAGGAGATCAGGGCCCGCGAGGCCATCGCGCTCTACGGCGACCCCGCCCAACGCCCGCTCGCCGAGCGCAAGACGGCGCTGATCTCGCTCGGCGACAGCGAGATCTCCGGCGAGGGCGTCGGCACGTACGAACCCCCGACCAACGGCCCCACGAACTGGTGCCACCGGTCACCCGAGGCCGCCGTCCACCGCACCGGCATCCCCGCGGACCTCACCTTCAACGTCTCCTGCTCGGGCGCCTCCACCGCCCACATCCGCGTCGGCGGCACACCCCAGTACGCCGACGAACCGGTACAGAGCGACAGCCTCGCCATCAAGGCGCGCAACACCCGGATCAAGATGGTGCTGCTCGTGGCGGGCGCCAACGACGACCTCCAGTTCGGCCCCGTCATGACCGACTGCGTCACGCGCTACCTGCTCTCCCGGGGGCCCTGCGAACCCGCGTACGCCCCCGGCTGGCAGGCCCGGGTCGACGGCCTGGTGCCCAAGGTCGAGCAGACCGTACGCGACCTGAGGTCCGTGATGCGCGACGCCGGTTACGCCGACGGCGACTACCGGCTCGTCCTGATGAGCTACCCGAGCCCGATCGGCCCCGACTTCCGCGACAACCCCGGCTTCACCGGCAAGCTCGCCTGCGGCGGCCTCGGCTACGACTCCGACACCGCCTGGGGCCGCGACACCGCCGTACCCGCCTTCGAACGCGGCATCCGCAGGGCCGCCGCAGCGACCGGAGCCCACTACCTCGACAACTCCCGGCTGTTCCACGGCCACGAGGTGTGCATGGACGACAGCTGGGCCCGCGGCCTGTACATCGACCTGTCCAAGCCGGGCCTCCCGGACGAGAACTCCGTCCGCCAGTCCTTCCACCCCAACGCCCGCGGCCACGCCGCCTTCGCCGCCTGCCTCACCCGGTTTTACGCCTCGTCCCTGCGTGAGGCCTCCTGCGCGGACGCCGGCTCCGCCGGCAGGCCGACGCTGTTCCCGCACGCCTGGGACGACGTCTTCGCCCCGCTGCGGAACCGGGCCACCGGCACCTGCGTCGACGTCGGCGCCTCGAAGACCGCGAACGGCACCGGCGTCCTCGGCTGGGACTGCGCCGGCACCCGCAACCAGCGGTGGTGGTACGACACGGCCCGGCAGACCTTCCACACCGAGCTCACCCAGGACCGCTGCCTGGACGTGCCCGGCGCCCGGTACCGCCCGGGCACCGCGCTGATCATCTGGAACTGCTCCGGCGCGGCCAACCAGACCTTCCTCCGCGACGGCGCCACCATCCGCCCCGCCGCGGCACCCGGCCTCTGCCTCACCCAGCCGGCGGCCCGCGAGCCGCTGCGGTTGCAGGACTGCGACGGCTCGGCCCGCCAGCAGTTCACGCGCTGATCCCCGCGGCCAGGCAGCCCCAGCTCACCGCCTCCGGGTTTCGAGCACCCCTCGCCAGGGCGCGCCGGCGGCGGTCAGCGCACGCGGTCGTACACCATGGCGATCTCGCCGAGCTCGCCGGTCTCCTGAAGGGCCGGGGTCCACCTCGACGCCGGCAGGCCGTCCTCGAACAGCCGCGGGCCGCCTCCGGCGATCTCGGGACAGATCATGAGGTGGAGCCGGTCGATCAGGTCGGCGGCCAGCAGCGCCTTGATGACGCTCGCACTGCTGTTGACCAGGATGTCGCCCGCACCGGTGGCCTTGAGCTCGGCGACGACGTCCGCGGCGGGGGCGTCGACCACGCGGGTGCGGTCCCATGGCGCCTCGGTGAGCGTTCTGGAGAGAACCACCTTCTCGGTACCCACCAGCCACTTCGCATACCCACGGTCACGCGGGTCGGCGTTCTCGTCACCGGCGACCATCGGCCAGTAGCCCAGGAACCCCTCGGCGTTGAGCCGGCCCAGCAGTGCTGTCGTCGCTCCCTCGTGTATGCGGGCGAGGTGGTCCCGCGCGGTCTCGGTGGTGGCGTACGGCACGATCGCGCCGAGGTCGCCGGGGCCTGCGGGACCGTGGTAACGGCCGTCCAGGGTGAGGCTGATGTTCGCGGTCACCCTGCGTGCGGACGGGTTGTTCATGACTGCGCTTCCCTTCGCTCGGTGTGTGCTGTGGTGGTGCGCCGGAAGGAGCCGACGGCGTCGGCGAGGTTGTCGAGAACCCGGCCCCAGCCGGTCTCGATCCCGGCGACGAACGGCACGGCGTCGACCGCCGTCCCGGTGATCCGCAGGCCGAGCCGCAGCCGGGTGCCGTCCTCGGCGTCGGCGAGAGTCAGGTTGTAGTGGCCGGTGAACGAGACGCTGTCCGCCGCGCCCACCGCCAGGTCGAACACGAGGCGCTTGCCGTCCTCGGCGGCGTGCACCCGCCCCTCCGAGTGGTACCGCCCCTCGGCGTCGCGGTAATCGAGCAGGGCGCGCCCGCCCGGCCTCGGCTCCAGCAGGCAGTCGGTGACGGTCATCGGCGGCGGTGCCCACCAGGACGCGAGGAGGTCCGGGTCTACCCAGTGGCGCCAGACGACGTCCCGCGGAGCGGCCAGCACTCGCTCGAAGGTGAAACCGCGGCCGTCCGCCCAGCCCTTGCGGTCCGCCACGGCGGAGTCCGCCTCGACGGCGGCGCGGTAGCGGGCGAGGACGTCCCGGTCGCCGCCCTGCGCCTCGATGGCGCCGGCCAGTTCCCGCAGGCGGCCCCCCAGAGCGGCCAGGGGCGCCGCCTCCGCCGCGTAGACGCGGCGCTGCCCGAGGGGGAACACCGAGACGAGGCCCGCGCGGGCGAGGGTCTGCAGGTGCTTGGTGGTCTGCGGCTGCCGCAACCCGGTGAGTTCGGCCAGTTCGCCCACGGAGCGGGGCCGCTCGGCGAGGAGCTCGACGAGACGCCACCGGGCGGAGTCCCCGAGTGCTGCTGCGATCCGTTCCATGAGCGTGAGTATTCCTCACATGGAATATTCGCGTCAAGGAATATTGGAGGGCAGTCGAGACCAGTCGGTCCAGGCCCGTGCCGGTCTGTTTGACCTTGACACGGTGGCAAGCTCTTCACTGCTTGCCGAGGAGGTGGTCTCGGTGACGACCACAAGACAGGACACGACCGCCCGAACGCTGCGGGAGCTGGAGGACGGCCAGGCGTCCGTGCGGCTGCGGGCCGCTCTGGCGGCCGGTACGACGCCTGACCCGCGCTTCGTCGACACGCTCGTCGAACGATGCGCGACCGAGCCGGAGTTCTTCGTCCGCGACACGCTGACCTGGGCGCTCACCCGGCACCCGGTGTCCAGCACGCTGCCCGCGCTGCTGCGCGAACTCCACTCGGAGCACGCGCAGGCCAGGAGCCAGGCGCTGCACACGCTGTCCAAGATCGGGGACCGGCGGGCGTGGCCGGCGATCACCCGGCCGCTCCTGACCGACGCCGACGACGAGGTGGCGCGCGCCGCGTGGCGGGCCGCGGTCGTCCTCGTCCCGGAAGGCGAGGAGTCCGCGCTCGCCGAGGTGCTGGTGACGCAGCTCGGGCGTGGCGAGCGGGAGACGCAGCTGAGTCTCAGCCGGGCACTGGTCGCGCTGGGCGACGCGATGGTCCCGGCCCTGCAGCCCGCGACGACGGCCCCCGACCCGGGCGTACGCGCCCACGCGCTCGCCACCCGGCGGCTGCTGAACGACCCGGAGACCGGATTCGAGTTCGCGATCGAGGAGGCGAAACGCGTCGTGGCCCTCGGCGCCACCGGCCGCGAGGGATGATGGGACGTGTTGATCGGTGAGGTGGCGCGACGGTCCGGGGTCAGTGCCCGCATGCTCCGGCATTACGAGTCGCTCGGTCTGGTGAGTCCTTCGGGCCGTACCGGCTCCAACTACCGGGAGTACTCGGCGGAGGACATCCAGCGGATCTTCCACATCGAGAGCCTGCGGTCGCTGGGACTGTCGCTGCGCGAGATCGGACGCGCGCTGCACGACCCCGGCTTCACGCCCGCCGCGCTCGTCGACGACCTCATCCGCCGGACCCGCGAGCGCATCGCCGCGGAGACCGAACTGCTGACGCGGCTGCACCGGATCTCCGCCGCGGACCCCGGCGCCTGGGAGGACGTCCTCCAGACCGTCGCGCTCCTGCACGCCCTGGGATCGAAGAACCCCCAGGCACGCCAGCGCGCCGCCCTCGCCTCCGGCGACGAGGTCCCGGTGCCGGTGGAGGCACTGGTCGAGGCGGTACTGAGCGAGAGCGAGCCGAACGTCGCCGGGGCCCTCACATGGGCGCTGGCGCGATCGGACGACGGTGTCCCGGCACTGCTGGCCGAGGGCCTCGCCGCCCCGGAGGCCGCGGTGCGCGAACGCGCCGTGCGGGCCCTGGTGGAAATGCCCGGCGCCGAGGCCGCCGGACACCTCCGTGACGCCCTCGCGCACCCCGACGCCGCCGTCCGCGGGCACGCGGCTCTGGCGCTCGGGGCACGCGGCGTGGCCGACGCGGTCCCCACGCTCATCGACATGATCGTGGCGGGACGCAACGACACCGACGCCGCGGACGCGCTCAGCGTCCTGGCCGGCGACACCGCGACGGCGGACCGCATCGCCACCGCCCTCGCCGGCCGCCTCGCCCGGGACACCACCGAACCGCCCGCGCGCGGACGGCTGACCCAGGCGCTGGCGGGCATCCCGGGGGAGAGGGCGTCCCACGCCCTCGCCGAGCTGTCCCGCGACACCGACCCCGCGGTGGCTTTGACCGCGGCGTATCTGCTGCGGCTGCGCGACACGGGATGACACCGTCGCGCTGTGCCCGAAGTCCCGGGCATGATCGCTGATCGACGGGAGACTCGCAGGTCATGAGCTTGCTGGCAGATGTTCAACAGGCGGACCGGCGGCTGACCGAGCGGATCGCCGCCGGTGCCTCGCCCCGCCTGCACCAGATGCTGTCCGCCGTGGAGGAGATGGCGGAGGGCAGCAAACTGTGGTGCGGCGCCGCCGCGGTGCTGGCCTGGAAGGGCGGGCGGCGCGGCCGTACGGCGGCCGCCGCGGGAGTGACCTCCGTGGCGGTGGCCCAGCTGGTCTCCAACGGCGTGTGCAAACAGCTGGTCGACCGGCGCCGCCCGCCCAAGGAGTGGATCCCGCACGACGAGGTCGAGGACCGCCCGGACTCGTCGTCCTTCCCCTCCGGGCACACCGCGGCGGCGGTCGCCTTCACCACCGCCGTCGCTCCGACCTGGCCCCTCGTGGGCGCCCTGTGCGCGATTCCGGCCGCCATGGTGGCCGTCGAACGCGTGCAGTCCGGAGCCCACTACCCGAGCGACGTCGCCGCCGGTGCGGTCGTCGGCCTGGCCGGCGCCTGGTTCGTCCGCCGCGTTCCCCGCCTGATCCGGCACTACGTGCTCTAGGCCGTTTCCTCCGGATCATCTCGCCGACCAGATGAAGATGGCGGCGAGGTGGAGGCCGGCCAGGTAGATGGTGGCCGTCTTGTCGTAGCGA
>NZ_JBFATR010000087.1:0-9875 GCF_040678395.1 Streptomyces sp. NPDC052687
TATCAACATATCTGGCGTTGACTTTTGGCACGCTGTTGAGTTCTCAAGGAACGGACGCTTCCTTTGTACTCACCCTCTCGGGCTTTCCTCCGGGCACTTCCCTTCGGTCTTGCGTTTCCGACTCTATCAGATCTTTTCTCGATCCGATTTCCTCGGCGCTTTCCAGGTTCCCGCTTTCGCGTTTCCCTTTCCGGCGGTTCCAACTTTATCAGAACTTTCGAGCCGGTCTGGCCGGCCGTCTGTTTCCGATTTCATCGGGAGAGGCTTCATCGAAATCGATGTTCCGAGAAGCGATAGGTTCTCAAGGTCGCCGACCGGATCAGGTCCAGTCCCAGGCAACTGTTCGAATCTACCTCCCCGCTCGCGCCGTGTCAACGGCTCTCGCGGGAACGAAGAGGACAGTAGCAGCTCGGCGGGCGTGGATGCACATCAGGCGGCCGTGGGCACGGTGGCGCTGCGTTCGGCCGCGTCGATGTCGCCGGTCTCGCCGGTGCGTGCCGCGCGGCCGCCGAGGACGTAGACGTAGGTCAGGAACGCCAGCTCGGCCACGACGCCGATGGTGATGCGGGCCCAGGTCGGCAGGCCGGACGGGGTGACGAAGCCTTCGATGGCGCCGGCGACGAAGAGTACGAGGGCCAGGCCGATGGCCATGCCCAGGGCGGCGCGGCCCTCCTCGGCCAGGGCTGTGCGGCGGGTGCGGGGGCCTGGGTCGATGAGGGTCCAGCCGAGGCGGAGGCCGGTTCCGGCGGCGACGAAGACGGCGGTGAGTTCCAGGAGGCCGTGCGGCAGGACCAGGCCGAGGAAGGTGTCGAGGCGGCCGGCCGAGGTCATCAGACCGAAGCCGATGCCGAGGTTGAGCATGTTCAGCAGCAGGATCCAGATGACCGGCAGGCCGAGGAAGATGCCCAGGACCAGGCAGATCGCGGCGGCCTGGGCGTTGTTCGTCCAGACCTGGGCGGCGAAGGAGGCCGCGGGGTTGCTGGAGTAGTAGGACTCGTACTCGCCGCCGGGGCGGGTGAGCTCGCGTAGTTCGCTCGGGGCCGCGATCGTCGCCTGGACGTCGGGGTGCGTGCCGATCCACCAGCCCAGGAGGGCCGCGACGAGCGCCGAGAGCAGCGCGGTGGGCACCCACCAGTGACGGGAGCGGTAGACGGCGGCGGGGAACCCGTGGGTGAGGAAGCGGGTCACGTCGCGCCAGGAGGCGCGGCGGGTTCCTGTGACGGCTCCACGCGCGCGTGCCACCAGTTGGCTGAGCCGGCCGGTCAGCTGGGGGTCGGGGGCGCTGGACCGGATGAGGGAGAGGTGGGTCGCCGTGCGCTGATAGAGGGCGACGAGTTCGTCGACCTCGGGGCCGGTGAGCCGGCGTCGGCGTCGGAGCAGGGCGTCCAGGCGGTCCCACTCCGCGCGGTGGGCGGAGACGAAGACGTCGAGGTCCATCGGTGTGCCTGCTCCTCGGCTGATCGTCGGGACTCGTCGTGGATGTCAGCTTGTCCTACTGGGGCGCGATGTGCGTTCAGCTTGGCAGACTGGCCGTTCAGGGGCAGGCCAGGGAAGGGCGGCGGGCGTGAGTGAGCTGGTGACGGGCGAGGCGGTGGCGCTTGAGCTGCGCCCCGCGAGGCTGCCCAGCAGGGCCTTGGCCGTGCTGCTCGATCTGGTGGTGGCCGCGGTGGCCTACATCGCCATGTCCGTGGTGCTCCTGCTGACGACCTCGTCGCTGGACCAGGCGGCGCGCACCGCGGTGTCCATCGCGACTTTCGTGCTGGTGCTGGTGGGTGCGCCGATCGCGGTGGAGACGCTGAGCCATGGGCGTTCGCTGGGGAAGCTGGTGTGCGGGCTGCGGGTGGTGCGGGACGACGGCGGGCCGATCCGGTTCCGGCACGCTCTGGTGCGCGGGGCGATCGGGGTCTTCGAGATCCTGCTGACGTTCGGGGTCATCGCCTGTATCGCGTCGCTGGTGTCGGCGCGGGGTCGGCGGCTCGGGGATGTGTTCGCGGGGACTCTCGTGGTGCGTGAGCGGGTGCCGGTGGCGCGGACCGGATTCATCGCGCCGCCTCCGCCCGGGCTCGCGGGGCGGTTCTCGGAGCTGGACCTGTCCGCGGTTCCCGATGGGCTGTGGCTGGCCGTGCGCCAGTACCTGGCCCGGATGCAGCAGCTGGATCCGCAGGTGGGGCGGGCCATGGCGGAACGTCTCGCCGGTGATCTCGCGGCGCGGACGGGTGTTCCGGTGCCGCCGGGGGTGCCCGCGTCCGACTATCTCGCCGCGGTGCTCCAGGAGCGGCAGGCCCGCGAGGTGCGGCGGGTCTTCGAGAACGGTTCGGTGGTCGGCGCCGGCGGGCGGCCGGGCGGGGGTGCGGCAGCCGGGGGTGCGGCGGCGGGTGCGTACGCGCCGCCCTCGGTGCCGGTGGAGAGGGCCGCGTCGCCGGGCAGCGCGGCTGCGCGGTCCGCGCCGCCGCGGGGTGAGGGCGCGTCGGCCGAGTCGCCGGCCACCGGGTTCGTACCCCCGGCCTGAGGCGTCCGCGGTCGCACGAGCGCGGCTGTCACTCGAAGACGGACGGCGGTGACTCCAGGTCCTCCAGCTCGATGCCGGGGGCCGCGAGGACCACGTCGCCGGCGATGTGCACGGCGTGCTGCTCGCCCGTGTCCAGGGCCGTGACCTGGTATTCGTCCACGGTCAGGGGGCCGTTGTCAGTGGCGTGTGTTTCTCTGTTCACCAGGGCCCAGGACTGGTCGAGGGTGCGCGGGGCGAGGACCGGGTCCGTGAAGGCGACGAGGCGTACGCGGGTGGCCGCACCGGCGGGGGTGAGGCGCAGGAGGCGAGTGGTGGCGATGAGAAACGCGGGGGATGTGCCGGTGAACGCGTGGGCGCGGACGTTGCCTTCCGTGGCGTGAGCGCCGGTGGGGTCGGTGCGGACCCAGGTGACACCGTCGAGGGCGGCGCCGCGCACCTGCCAGCCGCCTGCGTGGAGTTCCAGGCGGATGGGGCGGCCGAGGTCGTCGAGGGCGAGGTCGACGGAGCCCTGGTGGTCGCCCGAGGGTGTCGTCAGCTGGGCGACGTAGCGCCAGCCGGAGGGGCCGGGGGCGCAGTGGAAGTGCTCTTCTGCGAGGGGGGTGTGATCGTGCGGGTCGTGGAGCGAATAGCGGCCGCGGGGCATGGGGGTCCTGGGGTCTGACGGGCTGGTCCGGGCACTGTCGGCACGGACCTGTACGGCCAAAGGGGCAGGCCCCCGGCACGGGGGTGCGGGGGCCTGCCTCGGAGGACGGTACGGCTACTGGGCCGTGCGGATCCTGCGGGTCGCGCGGATCAGTAGCGGTAGTGGTCCGGCTTGTACGGGCCCTCGACCTTCACGCCGATGTACTCGGCCTGCTCGGGGCGGAGCGTGGTGAGCTTCACGCCGAGCGCGTCCAGGTGGAGGCGGGCGACCTTCTCGTCGAGGTGCTTGGGCAGCACGTAGACGCCGGTCGGGTACTCGTCGGGCTTGGTGAACAGCTCGATCTGGGCCAGGGTCTGGTCCGCGAAGGAGTTGGACATCACGAACGACGGGTGACCGGTGGCGTTGCCCAGGTTGAGCAGGCGGCCCTCGGACAGGACGATGATCTTCTTGCCGTCCGGGAAGGTCCAGGTGTGGACCTGCGGCTTGATCTCGTCCTTGACGATGCCGGGGACCTTGGCGAGGCCGGCCATGTCGATCTCGTTGTCGAAGTGGCCGATGTTGCCGACGATGGCCTGGTGCTTCATCTTGGCCATGTCGCTGGCCATGATGATGTCCTTGTTGCCGGTCGTGGTGATGAAGATGTCGGCCGTCTCGACGACCTCGTCGAGGGTGGTGACCTGGTAGCCGTCCATCGCCGCCTGCAGGGCGCAGATCGGGTCGATCTCGGTGACGATCACGCGGGCGCCCTGGCCGCGCAGGGACTCCGCGCAGCCCTTGCCGACGTCGCCGTAGCCGCAGACGACCGCGGTCTTGCCGCCGATCAGGGTGTCGGTGGCGCGGTTGATGCCGTCGATCAGGGAGTGGCGGCAGCCGTACTTGTTGTCGAACTTCGACTTGGTGACGGCGTCGTTGACGTTGATCGCCGGGAACAGGAGGGTGCCTTCGCGCTGCATCTCGTACAGGCGGTGGACACCGGTGGTGGTCTCCTCGGTGACGCCGCGGATCTCGGACGCCAGCTGGGTCCACTTCTGGGGGTTCTCCCCCAGGGTGCGGGTCAGCAGTTCGAGGATGACGCGGTGCTCGTCGGATTCGGCGGTGTCGGGCGAGGGGACCTTGCCGTCCTTCTCGTACTCGACGCCCTTGTGGACCAGGAGGGTGGCGTCGCCGCCGTCGTCCAGGATCATGTTCGGGCCGCCGGTGGCGGTGCCGGGCCAGGTCAGGGCCTGCTCGGTGCACCACCAGTACTCCTCCAGGGTCTCGCCCTTCCAGGCGAAGACCGGGACGCCCTGCGGGTTGTCGGGCGTGCCGTTCGGGCCGACGGCGATGGCGGCCGCGGCGTGGTCCTGGGTGGAGAAGATGTTGCAGGAGGCCCAGCGGACCTGGGCGCCGAGGGCGACCAGGGTCTCGATCAGGACCGCGGTCTGCACGGTCATGTGCAGGGAGCCGGTGATGCGGGCGCCCTTGAGGGGCTGAGCCTCGGCGTACTCCTTGCGGATCGCCATCAGGCCCGGCATCTCGTGTTCGGCGAGAGTGATCTCCTTGCGGCCGAACTCGGCGAGGGAGAGGTCGGCGACCTTGAAGTCCTGTCGGTTCTCGACAGTCGTCATTACGAGCTGCTCCTCGGAGGTTGGGTCGAGGTGGGTACGGCTGATCTGCGCGGCGGCGGACACCGGAGTGTCCGAAAGAGGACACAGGCATGCCCGCGTACACGCAGCGCAGTCCGTCGGAGGCCCTCTCTCCCTCGGTCGGTCCGCGGTGGGACCGCCCGACCGCCATCAGCAGCGACGTCTGGCTCCGTCCCAAGCTACACCGGTCGACCCGCCCGCCCCCAGTCCGCTGTCGAACAGATCACGCCGTTCGCGGGCGGAGGGGAGGGACGGGAACGCTCGCGGAGGGGGGTGGTGTGCGGGGGTGGTGGGGGCGGTGCTGGAGGTGCTGCGCGAGGTCGGGGGGGGCCGTAGGGCCGTCGCTCGCCGGCTCGCGGCCGTCCCGGACTCGCGGCCGCCCCGGGTGCGAGGGGGTGGGGGGCCGTAGCCTCGGCGGGCGCCGATGGCCACGGCCGTGGTGAGTCTGCGCGAGGGGGACCAGTTCGTCGGTGTACGTGGCGAGAACGTCGTGCGGCGGGTGATCGGCGTGGGTGGTGACCGGGTCGCGTGCTGCGCGGGGACTGCCGGTGAGCGGATCCTGCTGAACGGGACGCCGCTGGTGGAGCCGTATGTCCGGGACGGGGTCGGGGACGGGCTGGGTCAGCCGTACGACGTGCGGGTGCCGGACGGGCGGCTGCTCCTGCTCGCGGGCGTTCGCCGACGACCACGGCGGTACGGTTCCGGCCGCGGCCGTCATCGGGCGGGTGACCGGCGACCGCGTCGTACCGGTGCTGCCGGCCCTGCTTCTGCTGCTGGGGCTCGTGCTGGCGGTGGGCGCGGTGCTGGTGGCGGCGTGGGCGCGGTATGTGCGGCGGCGGCCGTCGGAGCTCACGCGGTGGTGGCCGCAGCATCTGTGCGGCCCGGGAGTGACCAGGGGCCCTGCCGCTCGTCGTGAGCGGCAGGGCCACTGGTTCCATCAGGCCTGACGGGTCAGGTCAGTGGCCGGCGTTGTGCGGGGCCGGGCCGCCCGGGGAGGCTTCCGGGTCGGGGCCCTTGGCGGCTTCGGCCTCGCTGTAGACGTCCGGCTCCAGGTAGATGACGCGGGCGATCGGGACGGCCGCGCGGATGCGGGCCTCGGCGGCGTCGATGGCGGCGGCGATGTCGGTGGCCGTGTCGTCGTGGCGTACGGCGATCTTGGCGGCGACCAGCAGCTCCTCGGGACCGAGGTGGAGCGTGCGCATGTGGATGATGCGGGTGACGGTGGTGCCGTCCACGATCGCGGCCTCGATCTTCTGGACCTCTTCCAGGCCCGCGGCCTCACCGAGGAGCAGCGACTTGGTCTCGGCGGCCAGGACGATGGCGATCACGATGAGCAGGACGCCGATGCACAGGGTGCCGATGCCGTCCCAGACGCCGTCGCCGGTGAGGAGGGCGAGGCCGACGCCGCCGAGGGCCAGGATCAGACCGACGAGGGCGCCGAGGTCCTCCAGGAGGACGACCGGCAGCTCGGGGGCCTTCGCGTGGCGGACGAACTCCTTCCAGGACTTCCTGCCGCGCAGGGTGTTGGACTCCTTGATGGCCGTGCGGAAGGAGATCGTCTCGGCGATGATCGCGAAGACGAGGACGCCGACCGGCCAGTACCAGTGCTCGATCTCGTGCGGGTCCTTGATCTTCTCGTAGCCCTCGTAGATGGCGAACATGCCACCGACCGAGAAGAGCACGATCGAGACGAGGAAGGCGTAGATGTAGCGCTCGCGGCCGTAGCCGAAGGGGTGCTGCGGGGTCGCCTCGCGCTTGGCCTTCTTGCCGCCGAGGAGCAGCAGGCCCTGGTTGCCGGAGTCGGCGACGGAGTGCACCGACTCGGCGAGCATCGAGGACGAGCCGCTGAAGAGGAACGCCACGAACTTCGCTGCCGCGATCGAGAGATTGGCGAACAGTGCCGCCACGATCGCCTTGGTACCGCCTGACGCGCTCATGTGTTGGCGTGGTTCCCTTCGTACGTACGCCGCTGCCGGGCTTTGCCCGTCCTTGACGGTGGGCCATTGTTGCAGCCCTCGTGCGGGTACCGCGCCAGGCGGTCCTTACGGGCTGCTTAGGGTGCCCATATCGGTTGTTGCCGGACCGTCAGACGACGACGGTCGCCCGGAAGAGAGTGCCCGCACCGGACACGTCGATGCGTTCGTCCGCCGGGACGAAGACGGACTGCCCGGGGCGCAGTGCGTGTTCTCCGGCCCGTACGGTGCCGGCCGTGCACAGCAGAATCTGGGGGGCGGGGCGGGTGAGGTCGCGGCGCGGGCCGCCCTGCGGGAGGACGTACCGGGACAGGCGGAACTCGTCGGTCGGGGTCTCGTAGACCTCCTCGCCGTCCGGGGAGGCCTCCGGGCGCAGGACGCCCGGGTCGGACGGCTCGAAACGGACGACGCGCAGGAGTTCGGGGACGTCGACGTGTTTCGGGGTCAGGCCGCAGCGCAGGACGTTGTCGGAGTTGGCCATGATCTCGACGCCCAGGCCGTTCAGGTACGCGTGCGGCACGCCGGCGCCGAGGAAGAGGGCCTCGCCGGGCTGGAGCCGGACGTGGTTGAGGAGCATGGCGGCGATGACGCCGGGGTCACCCGGGTAGTGGTGGGCGATGTCGGCGTAGGGGGCGTAGGCGCCGCCGAGGCGTGTGCAGGCGGCGGTGGCCTCGGCGACCGTGCGGGCCATCTCCTCGCGGTCGGCGCCGAGGACGGCGGTCAGCACCTCGCGCAGGGCCGCGTCCTCGGGGTGGGCGTGCAGCAGGTCGGCGTACGGCTTGAGGGAGTCGACGCCGAGGCCGTCGAGGAGGCCGGCGGCCTGGACCGGGTCGCGGAAGCCGCACAGGCCGTCGAACTCGGTGAGGGCGCAGATCAGTTCGGGCTTGTGGTTGGCGTCCTTGTAGTTGCGGTGCGGGGCGTCGACGGGGATACCGCGGCGTTCCTCGTCCGCGTATCCCTCCTGCGCCTGGGCGAGGTCGGGGTGGACCTGGAGGGAGAGGGGGGCGCCGGCGGCGAGGAGCTTGAGGAGGAAGGGGAGGCGGGGGCCGAAGCGGGCGACGGCCGCCCGGCCCAGCTCCCGCTCCGGGTCGGCG
Source organism: Streptomyces sp. NPDC052687 (assembly GCF_040678395.1). Taxonomy (NCBI): domain Bacteria; kingdom Bacillati; phylum Actinomycetota; class Actinomycetes; order Kitasatosporales; family Streptomycetaceae; genus Streptomyces; species Streptomyces sp. NPDC052687. The sequence continues at coordinate 7,845 of NZ_JBFATR010000087.1, forward strand.
TCGATGACTTCGGCGAGGGTGCCGCGCGGGGTGCGCGAGGGTGCGCCCGGGTGGGCGCCCATCCACATCTCCGCCTGGGGTTCGCCGGTCGGTTCGACGCCGAGGAGGTGCGGGATCGCGGTGGGGGAGCCCCAGGCGTAGGGGCGGATGGTGTTGTCGAGGCGGTCCATGGGAGTTCTCTGGGTCTTTCTGCCGGCGGGGTGGGGGCTCGGCGGGGGTCCGGTCGGTGCCTGGGGGGCCGTTGGGGTGCCTGTGGCGCTCGGAGCGCTGGGCGGGTGCCCGGTGGGCGCCCGGTGGGCGCTGAGCAGGTGCCCGGTGGGCGCTGGGCGGGTGCTCGTGAGAGCTGGGGCGCTTGGGGCGCTTGGGGCGCCTGTGATGCGACGTCTGGTGGGCGCTCGGGGTGCTCCCAGGCCGTCCGTCCCCAAGGGGTGTCTGTCGGCGCCTCTTCAGGGCGTGGTGAGGGCTTGTCGAGGCCTGTCGGGGGTTCCTCCAGGGCGCTGTCCGGTGCGGTGCGAGGCCTGGCCCGTGGTCCGCGGCGGTCGGGTCAGGGTGTCCCCGGCAACCTCAGGCCCTTGAGGCGAGCGCCAGGTAAACGGCGGCGAAATCCGTCATGGCGATCAGTTCCGCGAGAGTCTCCAGCTCGCCGCCCGGGTCCGGTTCGAGTTCGCTGATCGGCGTGTCGTGGCTCAGGGCCAGGTCACGGGCCGCGGGGGCGGCGGTGAGGCCGGCGATCGGGCGGTCGCGGAGCAGGACCACGCGCGCGTGCAGGGCGGGTGCCTCCTCGACGCGGTCGCGGAAGAAGTCGTCCGGGTTGGCGCGGGCCGCGAGGGGGCCGGCGAGCAGGGCGCTGTGCGCGGCGAGCGCCTCGGGCAGTTCGGCGACGACCGCCGGGGTGCCGGACAGCTCCGCGAGGGCGGCGGCGAAACGGCGGCCGGCGGGGCCCGCCGAGGTGCCCTCGGTCCAGATCACCGGGAGCGCGTCGGCCAGCTCCGCGGCGAGGGTCTTCGCCGGGTTGCTGTACGTGGCGATGGCCGGGCCGCAGCGTTCGGCGACGTGGTCGAGGCGGTCGGCGACCTTGTCCAGCGCCTCGGTGGAGGCGCCGAGCAGGCCGATGCGGTCCAGGAGGGCGAGGAGTGGGGTGAGCAGCGCCCACAGGACGCCGGGGGCGGAGGCCGCGAGGGGTTCGTCCTGGTCGTACGGGGCGGTGGCCATCGCTACGAAGAGACCGTGGGCGCCGGCGACGGCCTCGGCGAGCGGGGTGCCGGGCGGGGCCACGGCGACGACGGCGCAGCCGCGGCGGTAGGCCTGCTCGGCGAGCAGGGCGAGGCCGGGTTCCGTGCCGTCCGGGGTGGTGATCAGGAGCAGGTCCACCGAGCCGGCCCAGCCGGGGAGTTCCCAGCGGAGGGCTCCGGCGGCCGGGGCCACGCCGGTGGGGGCGAGGCGGGTGACGGGGCTGCCCGGGCCGGCGAGGGTGCCGAGGAGGTCGGCGGCGTGGGTGGCCGCGGCGCCCGGGCCGGCGATCAGGACCGCGCGGGGGCGGCCGTCGGGTTTCAGCTCGCCGACGCCGGCCTCGGCGGCGTTGCGGGCCGCCGTGCGGACGCGGGCACCGGCTTCGGCGGCGCCGCGCAGCAGGCCGCGGTGGTCGGCCTCGGCCAGGGCCTCGGGGGTGTCGAGCAGCGATTCGTCGAGCATGGGCGGCAGCCTCCGAACGCCGGGTCGTCTGTGCGGGTCGCCTGCGGTTCTGAGTGGGTGAGCGGGCCGGGTGCCGGGTGTGTCCGGTTCCGGGTGCTCCCGGGGCGCCGCATTATGCCGGGCGGCGGGCCTCGTCGACGAGGAGGACGGGGATGCCGTCGCGGATGGGGTACGCCAGGCCGCAGTCCTGGCCGGTGCAGATCAACTCGGTGTCCTGCTCCTTGAGGGGGGCGTGGCAGGCCGGGACTCCGCGAGCCGCAGCACGTCACCGAGGTTGACCATCTCCCGGTCGGTGTTCGGAATCTCGATGCCGACCGCGGACTTGCCGGGGATCGGGCT
>NZ_JBFATR010000088.1:0-9641 GCF_040678395.1 Streptomyces sp. NPDC052687
GGGGCACCCACCCCGCTCGCCCAGCCCCACCCCGCCGCCGCAAGGCACCCGCCCCCTCCACTGCCCGCCGGGCCCCGGCGGCCGCCCGCTACCGCCGTGACCCCCACCCCCCAACCCCCCTCCCACGCACCCTTGCCTTGACCTCGGCGTCAAGGCTTACGTTCGGGCGTATGCGAATCGGCGAGCTGGCCGCACGGGCCGGGACCACCACGCGGGCGCTGCGGTACTACGAGGCGCGGGGGCTGTTGCCCGCGCGGCGTGACGACAAGGGGTACCGGGACTACGACGAGTCGGACCTGCGGCTGCTGCGGCAGATCAGGACGTTGCAGGACTTCGGGTTCGACCTGGAGGAGACGCGGCCCTTCGTGGAGTGTCTGCGCGCCGGGCACCCGGAGGGCGACGTGTGCCCGGCGTCGCTCGCGGTGTACCGCCGCAAGCTGGACGAACTCGACGCGCTGATCGGCGAGTTGCAGGCGGTGCGGGCGAAGATCGGGGTGCGGCTGGCGCTGGCCGAGGATCCGATGTGCGAACTGGGAGGGCAGGGGTTGTGATCAGGGCAGCGGGTGTGGCCGAGGTGACAGACGCGGACTTCGCGGCGGAGGTGATCGGATCGGAGCTGCCGGTGCTGGTGGAGTTCACCGCCGACTGGTGCTGCTGGAGGAGATCGCCGAAGCGCTCTGACGCCCCCCCCGGGCGCGAGAGGCGCGAGACGTACGAGAACCACGAGAAATCCCCCGGGCAATTGCGCCCGGGGGATTTCTTTGCGTATATTCAATGGTTCGCGACTTCAATTCAACAGTCGCGGGAAAGTTCAGTGACCACAGTATATCCGGCCGGGAGCGGAATTGTCAAACTCCGAATTTCCAGACGATGAAATGCGTCAGGAGCAGGAATTCATCGACGATCTGTACGCGCGCGTCGACGTCCTGCGCGGCGAGACCGAGTCCTCGGTCACGGACGCTCTCGCCCAGGGCGACAAGCCGATGCAGGCCCGGCTGGAGCGCGACATCCTGGTCGCCGAGCGCTCCGGGCTGCTCGCCGCGCTCGACGCGGTCGACGGCTCCCTGTGCTTCGGCCGGATCGACCTGACCTCCGGCGTCCGGCACCACATCGGCCGCATCGGCCTGCGCGCCGACGACGCCGAGCGCACCCCGGTCCTCATCGACTGGCGCGCGGACGTCGCCCGGCCCTTCTACCTGGCCACCGGCCACACCCCGATGGGCCTGCGCCGCCGCCGGCACATCACCACCGAGGGCCGCACGGTCACCGCCCTGCACGACGAGTTCCTCGACGTCGGCGACCGGGAGCGCACCGGCCACGAGGACCCCAGCGGCGACGCGGTGCTGCTCGCCGCCCTGAACTCCGCGCGCACCGGCCGGATGAGCGACATCGTCCAGACCATCCAGGCCGAGCAGGACGAGATCATCCGCGCCCCGCACCGCGGCGTCCTGGTGGTGGAGGGCGGCCCCGGCACCGGCAAGACCGCCGTCGCCCTGCACCGCGCCGCCTACCTCCTCTACGAGCACCGGGAACTGCTCGCCAGGCGGGCCGTGCTGATCGTCGGCCCCAACCCGGCCTTCCTCGGCTACATCGGCGAGGTGCTGCCCTCCCTCGGCGAGACCGGCGTGCTGCTGGCCACCGTCGGCGAGCTGTACCCCGGCGTGAAGGCGACGGCCACGGACACGCCGGAGGCCGCCGCGGTTAAGGGCCGCGCCGACATGGCCGACGTGCTCGCCGCCGTCGTACGCGACCGGCAGGCGCTGCCCGACCCGGTCATCGCGATCGAGCACGACCGGGAGGTCCTGATGCTCGACGACGGCCTGGTGAACGTCGCCCGCGAGAGGACCCGCGCCGCGAAGCTGCCGCACAACGCCGCCCGCGAGCACTTCGAGGGCCACATCCTCAACACGCTCACCGAGCTGTACGCCGAGCGCATCGGCACCGACCCCTACGACGGCTCCAGCCTGCTGGACGCCGCCGACATCACCCAGATCCGCGACGACCTCGCCGAGAACCCCGAGGTGTGGGCAGCGATCGACCGGTTGTGGCCGGTGCTCACCCCGCAGCGGCTGGTCGCCGACTTCCTCGCCGACCCGCAGGGCTACGTCTGCGACGAGGACGCCGCCGCCATCCGCCGCCCGGTCACCCGGGCCTGGACGGTCGCGGACGTACCCCTGCTGGACGAGGCCGCCGAACTCCTCGGCGAGGACGACCGCGCGGCCCGCGCCCGCGCCGAGCGGGAGCGGGAGACCCAGGTGGCCTACGCGCAGGGCGTGCTGGACGTGTCGTACGCCTCCCGGACCTACGAGTTCGAGGACAAGGAGGAGGACGACCCGGAGGCCTCCGAGGTGCTGTCCGCGCACGACATCATCGACGCCGAGCGGTTCGCCGAGCGCCACGAGGAGGCCGACCACCGCAGCGCCGCCGAACGGGCCGCGGCCGACCGCACCTGGGCGTTCGGGCACATCATCGTCGACGAGGCGCAGGAACTGTCGCCGATGGCGTGGCGGCTGCTGATGCGGCGCAGCCCGACCCGCTCGATGACCCTCGTCGGTGACCCCGCGCAGACCGCCGAGGCGGCCGGCGTCGGCTCCTGGCGGGAGATCCTCCAGCCGTACGTCGAGGACCGCTGGGAGCACACCCGGCTCCGCGTCAACTACCGCACCCCCGCCGAGATCATGGACCTCGCGGCGGCCGTCGTCCGGGCCGTCGACCCGGACTTCGAACCGCCGAGTTCGGTCCGCTCCACGGGCGTACGGCCCTGGGTGCGCGCCACCGACGACCTGCCTGGCGCGGTCGCGAAGGCGGTCGCCGAACTCACCCCCGCCGAGGGCCGCCTCGCCGTCATCGCCCCACGCGACCTGCACCGCAGCCTCGCCGCCCGGCTCGACGGGGTGACCGCCGGCGCCCAACCCGACCTGACGCGGACCGTCGTCCTGCTCGACCCGCGCCAGGCCAAGGGCCTGGAGTTCGACTCCGTCCTGGTCGTCGAACCCGCCCGGTACGGCACCAGCGACCTCTACGTCGCCCTGACCCGCGCCACCCAGCGGCTCGGCGTCCTGCACACCGGGGCCCTCCCGGACGGGCTCAGGCAGGCCGCAGCCACACCGTAGCCAGCGGGGGCAGCGTCAGCCGGATGCTCGCGGGGCGGCCGTGCCAGCCCTGGGGCTCCGGCTTGACGGGGTCGGGCCGGGTGACGTCGCTGCCGCCGTAGCGGGCTGCGTCGGTGTTGAGGACCTCGTGCCAGGCGGGGATGTCGTCGGGGACGCCGAGGCGGTAGTCCTGGCGCACCACGGGGGAGAAGTTGCTGACCGACAGCAGCGGCGTGCCCTCCGCGTCCAGGCGCAGGAAGGCGAGCACGTTGTCGTCGGCGGCGTCCGCGACGATCCACTGGAAGCCGTCCGGGTGGACGTCCCGCTCCCACAGGGCCGGGGTGGCGCGGTAGACGGTGTTGAGGTCCCGCACCAGGTCGCGCACCCCGCGGTGGTCGGCCTCCGCGCCGTACGCCGGGTCGAGCAGCCACCAGTCCGGGCCGTGCGCCTCCGACCACTCCGCGCCCTGCGCGAACTCCTGGCCCATGAACAGCAGTTGCTTGCCCGGATGGGCCCACATGAAGCCCAGGTAGGCACGGTGGTTGGCGCGCTGCTGCCACCAGTCGCCCGGCATCTTCGACACCAGCGACCGCTTGCCGTGCACGACCTCGTCGTGGGAGATCGGCAGCACGTAGTTCTCGCTGTACGCGTACACCATCGAGAAGGTCATCTCGTGGTGGTGGTGCCTGCGGTGCACCGGGTCCTTGCTCATGTACTGGAGCGAGTCGTGCATCCAGCCCATGTTCCACTTCAGCCCGAAGCCGAGGCCGCCGAAGCCGCTCGGGCCCTTGTGGTGGGTCGCGCGGGTCACGCCGTCCCAGGCGGTGGACTCCTCGGCGATCGTCACCACGCCGGGCGCCCTGCGGTACACGGTCGCGTTCATCTCCTGCAGGAACGCCACCGCGTCCAGGTTCTCCCGCCCGCCGTGCTCGTTCGGCACCCACTGGCCCGGCTCGCGCGAGTAGTCCAGGTAGAGCATCGAGGCGACCGCGTCCACCCGCAGCCCGTCGATGTGGAACTCCTCGCACCAGTACACCGCGTTGGCGACCAGGAAGTTCCGCACCTCGCGGCGCCCGAAGTCGAACTCCAGCGTGCCCCAGTCCGGGTGCGCCGACCGCCGTGGGTCCGGGTGCTCGTACAGTGGCCGGCCGTCGAACTCGGCCAGCGCCCAGTCGTCGCGCGGGAAGTGCGCGGGCACCCAGTCCATGAGGACGCCGATGCCCGCCTGGTGCAGCGCGTCCACCAGGTACTTGAAGTCGTCCGGGGTGCCGAGCCGGGCGGTCGGCGCGTAGAAGCCGGTGACCTGGTAGCCCCAGGAGCCGCCGAAGGGGTGCTCGGCGATCGGCATCAGCTCCACGTGGGTGAAGCCCATGTCCTTGACGTACGCCGGGAGCTGCTCGGCGAGCTGCCGGTAGGTCAGCCCCGGACGCCACGACGGCAGGTGCACCTCGTAGACGGACAGGGGCGCCTCGTGCGCGGGCCGCTCCGCGCGGCGGGCCAGCCACTCCGCGTCGCCCCACTCGTACGCCGACGCGTGGATGACCGACGACGTGTTCGGCGGAATCTCGGTGCGGCGGGCCATCGGGTCCGCGCGCAGCGTCCGCGAACCGTCCGGCCGGGTGATCTCGAACTTGTACAGCTCACCCTCGCCGATCCCCGGCACGAACAGCTCCCACACCCCGGACGAGCCCAGCGAGCGCATCGGGAACCCGGTGCCGTCCCAGAAGTTGAACGTGCCGGCCAGGCGCACGCCCCGGGCGTTCGGCGCCCACACCGTGAACCGGGTGCCGGTCACGCCCTGATGGGTCATCGGGTGCGCGCCGAGCGCCGTCCACAGCTGCTCGTGCCGGCCCTCGCCGATCAGGTACAGATCCAGCTCGCCGAGCGTGGGCAGGAAACGGTACGCGTCCTCCGTCTCGATCACCGTCTCCTCGTACGCCACCTCCAGCCGGTACCCCTCCGGCACCTCCTGGAGGGGCAGCAGCGCGGAGAAGAAGCCCTGCCCGTCGTCGTGCAACTCCGCCCGCAGCTCCCCGCAGAGGACCGTGACCGACCTGGCGTACGGCCGGAAGGCCCGGAAGGCGACCCCGCCGGGCACCGGGTGCGCGCCCAGCACGGAGTGCGGATCGTGGTGCGTCCCGGACAGCAGCCGCTCGCGGTCGGCGGCGTCCAGGGCGGGGGTGGGGGCGGGGACCACAGGGGGGACCGCGGCCGGGGTCTTCTTCGCGGGTGCCCGCTCGGCGACGGCCTTCCTGACGGCGGCCTTCTCGACCGGGACCTTGCCGGCCGGCACTTCCTGGACCACCTTCTTGGCTGGTGCCTTCCTGGCCGGTGTCTTCTTGACGGGGGCGCGCTTCTCCGCGGCTTTACTGGCGGGAGCCTTGACCGTGGCCGTCCCGTCGGTGGTCTTGGCCGCGGTCTTCTTGGCGAGCGCCTTCTCCGCGGTCGCCTTCTTGGCGGTGGTCCGTTTGGCGGTCGTCTTCCTGGCGGCGGGCTTCTTCGCGGCCGCCTGCTTGGCGGCCGTCTGTGCGGTGGTCGCCTTCTTCGCGGGTGCCTTCTCCGCCGCCTCGGCCGCGGTCTTCGCCGGCCGCTCGGCGGCGGCCCTCTTGGCCGCCGTCGTCTCGGCGTCCGCGCGGCCGGCCGCCGCCTTCTTCGCCACCGCCTTCTGGGCCGGCGTCCGGGCGGCCGCCTGCGCGGCCGTCTTCCTGGCGGCGGTCTTCTTCGCCGTCGCCTGGCGAGGCACGGTCTGTTTCGCCGCCGTCTCCTGCTCGGAGCGATTCTCGGCCGTCTGCTGCGGGTCCGAACCGCTGGAGGGGGTGCGGGGAGTCACGGGCGGAGCCTCCTGGGAGGGGTCAGGGAAGGTCAGGTCGATGGGGTCGAGGCCAGGCGCCGTATCGCCGACAGCGGTACCGGGAGCCAGTCGGGGCGGTGCCGGGCCTCGTAGACCACTTCGTACACCGCTTTGTCGGTTTCGTACGCGCGCAGCAGCACCGGGTCGTGGCGCGGGTCGCTCCCGCCGGCCTCCGCGTACCCGGAGCAGTAGGCGGCCCGGCAGGTCTCCGCCCAGCCCGGCACGCCCGGCCGTACGGAGTGCGCGGCGTAGTCGAAGGAGCGCAGCATCCCGGCGACGTCCCGCACGGTCGGCTGCGGCATCCGCCGCTCCGCGAGGGACTTGGCCGGCTCGCCCTCGAAGTCGATCAGCGTCCACTGCCCGGCGGGCGAGCGCAGACACTGCCCGAGGTGCAGATCGCCGTGGACGCGCTGGGCGGTCCAGGTACGGCCCTCCGCGCCGAGCTGCGCCACCGCCTCGAAGGCGCTGCGCAGCCGCGGCGCGTACGGGCGCAGCGCGGGCACCGCCTGGGCGGCGGCGTCCAGCCGCTCGACCATGGCGTCGACCAGCGGCTGGAGCTGGGCCGGACCGAGGGTGACGGTCGGCAGGGCGCGGGCCAGCGCGGTGTGCACCTCGGCGGTGGCGCGCCCGAGCGCCCGCGCCTCGGCACCGAAGTCCTCGCCCTTGGCCAGCTCCCGCAGGGCCAGCTCCCAGCCGTCGGCCGCGCCCTGGACGTAGGGCTGGAGCACGCCCAGGACGTACGGCTCACCGCCCAGCTCGGCGCGCAGCCACGCGGTGGGCGCGGGTACCCGGGGGCAGCCCTCGCGGGCCAGCGCGAGCGGCAGCTCCAGGTCGGGGTTGACACCGGGGACGATCCGGCGCAGCAGCTTGAGAATGAACGTATCGCCATAGACGACCGACGAGTTGGACTGCTCGGCCGTCACCGCGCGGGCGACGAGACCGGGACGGATCTCCTGGCCGGGGTCGCGTTCGAAGCGCAGCCCGCCGATGCGGGCCTGGGTGCGCAGCGCCTCCAGGAGCAGATCGGCGGGGCGGGTGTCGTACAGGGCCTCGTAGACCGTGTGCCCGGCGAGCGGGCCCTCGGTGACGTGTCCGATGAGCGCGGGCGCCAGCCGCGGCGGCAGCGCCTCGCGCACGCCTATCAGCAGCTGGTAGCAGTCGCCGGGGGCGGTGGCCGCGCCCGGCACCGGGGTGAGCGGCTGGTGGACCTGGACCAGCAGGTGGTACAGGCCCAGCCGGCCACCGGGCGGCATCAGTTCGGTGGCCGCAACCAGCGTGAACCCGGTCACCGGGCGCCCTTTGCCCGCGAACCACCGCTGACGCGGCAGCCACTGGCTCAGCAGGGGCTCCAGTGACGCGAGCAGGCCGGGGCCGGCCGAGAGGACGGGGCGGGTGACGGCTTCCGACATGGGCTGCGTCCTTTCCCCGGAAGAGGTTTCGGGGGTTGCCCGGAGTGTTCGGGGGGTTACGGCATGCGTGCCCCGGGCGGGGCGGAGGAAACCGCCCCGCCGCGGGTTCTAGGGGGTGTCCTTGCGGAGCCGGAACCAGTAGAAGCCGTGGCCCGCCAGAGTCAGCAGGTACGGCAGGTCCCCGATGGCGGGGAAGCGGACCCCGCCGATCAGCTCGACCGGGTGGCATCCGGCGAAGGACCGCAGATCCAGCTCGGTCGGCTGCGGGAAGCGGGAGAAGTTGTGCACGCACAGCACCAGGTCGTCGCCGTGCTCCCGCAGGAACGCCAGGACCGCCGGGTTGGAGGACTGGAGTTCGGTGTACGAGCCGAGGCCGAAGGCGGGGTTCTGCTTGCGGATCTCGATCATGCGGCGGGTCCAGTGCAGCAGCGACGAGGGCGACGCCATGGACGCCTCGACGTTGGTGACCTGGTAGCCGTAGACCGGGTCCATGATCGTGGGGAGGAAGAGGCGGCCGGGGTCGCAGGTGGAGAAGCCCGCGTTGCGGTCGGGTGTCCACTGCATGGGGGTGCGCACGGCGTCCCGGTCGCCGAGCCAGATGTTGTCGCCCATGCCGATCTCGTCGCCGTAGTACAGGATCGGCGAGCCGGGCAGGGACAGCAGCAGGGCCGTGAACAGCTCGATCTGGTTGCGGTCGTTGTCCAGCAGCGGCGCGAGCCGGCGGCGGATGCCGATGTTGGCGCGCATCCGCGGGTCCTTGGCGTACTCCGCGTACATGTAGTCGCGCTCTTCGTCCGTCACCATCTCGAGCGTCAGCTCGTCGTGGTTGCGCAGGAAGATGCCCCACTGGCAGCCGGACGGGATCGCCGGGGTCTTGGCCAGGATTTCGGAGACGGGGTAGCGGGACTCGCGCCGCACCGCCATGAAGATGCGCGGCATGACCGGGAAGTGGAAGGCCATGTGGCATTCGTCGCCGCCGCTGGCGTAGTCGCCGAAGTAGTCGACGACGTCCTCCGGCCACTGGTTGGCCTCGGCGAGGAGGACCGTGTCTGGGTAGTGGGCGTCGATCTCCTTGCGGACCCGCTTCAGGAACTCATGGGTCGCCGGAAGGTTTTCGCAGTTGGTGCCCTCCTCGGCGTACAGGTACGGCACGGCGTCCAGCCGGAACCCGTCGATGCCCAGGTCCAGCCAGAACCGCAGCGCGGAGATCATCTCCTCCTGCACCGCCGGGTTCTCGTAGTTGAGGTCCGGCTGGTGGGAGAAGAACCGGTGGAAGAAGTACTGCTTGCGCACCGGGTCGAAGGTCCAGTTGGAGACCTCCGTGTCGACGAAGATGATCCGCGCGTCCTGGTACTGCTTGTCGTCGTCGGCCCACATGTAGTAGTCGCCGTAGGGGCCGTCCGGGTCCTTGCGGGACTCCTGGAACCACGGGTGCTGGTCACTCGTGTGGTTCATGACGAAGTCGATGATGACCCGCATGCCGCGCTGGTGGGCGGCGTCCACGAACTCCACGAAGTCCGCCAGGTCACCGAACTCCGGGAGCACGGCGGTGTAGTCGGAGACGTCGTAACCCCCGTCCCTGAGGGGGGATTTGAAGAACGGCGGCAGCCACAGGCAGTCCACGCCGAGCCATTGCAGGTAGTCCAGTTTGGCGGTCAGGCCCTTGAGGTCGCCGATGCCGTCGCCGTTGCTGTCCTGGAAGGACCGGACGAGGACCTCGTAGAAGACGGCGCGTTTGAACCACTCCGGGTCGCGGTCCTTGGCGGGTGTGTCCTCGAAGGTGTCCGGGACGGGCTCGTTGACTGTCATGGTGTGGGTGACCCTCCGATCTGCGGGTTGGACGGTCGCAGGACGGTGAGGACGTGTGCCGGCCGGAGGCCCGGTTCGAGGCGCACGTAGTTGGCCCTGCCCCAGTGATAGGTCTCGCCGGTGAGCTCGTCGCGCACCGGCACCGACTCGTGCCAGTCCAGGCCGAGTTGCGGCATGTCCAACGAGACCGTGGCCTCCTGGGTGTGGTGAGGGTCGAGGTTCGCGACCACCAGAACCGTGTTCGAACCGTGCCGCTTCGAGTACGCGATCACCGCTTCCTGGTCCGCGTGGTGGAAGTGGAGATCGCGCAGCTGCCGCAGGGCCGGGCTCCGTCGCCGGATCTCGTTGAGGCGGGTGATGAGCGGGGCGATGCTGTGCGGGGCGTCCCAGTCGCGGGGCCGCAGCTGGTACTTCTCCGAGTCCAGGTACTCCTCGCTGCCTTCCCGCAGGGGGGTGTTCTCGCACAGCTCGTAGCCGGAG
>NZ_JBFATR010000089.1:0-9309 GCF_040678395.1 Streptomyces sp. NPDC052687
CGGTGTGTGTTTATTGGGCGAGGATGAGGGTGGTGGGGGTGTGGGTGGGGTGGTGGGTGATGGTGGTGTAGCCGGCTTGGGTGAGCCAGGTGGTGTAGTCGTGGTGGGTCCAGGTGTTGCCGTGGTTGCTTTTGAGGAGCATTTCGCTGGTGAAGAGGAGGGGGAAGGGGGGTCCGGTGCGTTGGTTGTGGGTGATGTAGTCGTTGATGATGAGGGTGCCGTGGGGTTTGAGGGTGTGGCGGATTTTGGTGAGGAGTTGGGTGTTGGTGTGGGGGCTTTCTTGGTGGGCGATGTGTGAGTAGATGGCGATGTCGTAGGTGTTGGGGGGGAGGGGGGTGGTGTGGAAGTTGCCGTTGATGGTGGTGAAGCGGTGGTTGAGGTGGTGTTGGGTGAGGTGTTGTTCGGCGAGGTTGTTGATGGGTTGCCAGTCGAGTTGGGTGGCGTGGGCGGTGGGGTTGAGTTGGAGGAAGATGCGGGAGAAGGTGCCGAGTCCGCCGCCGATGTCGAGGATGTGGGGGTGGTGTTGTTGGGGGAGGTTGAGGAGGTGGGCGGCTTTGTGGGCGGCGGGGATGGTGAGGTTGGCGATGGCGGTGACGACGTTGTGCCAGTGGGGGTTGTCGGCGATTTCGGTTTCGGGGCGGGTGGGTGGTTGGCCGGTTTGGAAGATGTCGAGGCGGTCGTTGATTTTGTTCATTTCGTTGAGTTTGAGTTGGGGGAAGCCGGTGATGTCGTTGGGTTGTCCTTCGATGAGGTAGTGGGTGGTTTCGGGGGTGTTGTGGTAGGTGCCGTTGTGGGTGGTGAGGAGGCCGAGTCCGACGAGTCCGTCGAGGAGGGTCTGGATGCCGCGGGGGGCGAGGCCGGTTTGGTGGGTGAGTTGGTCGGGGGTGGTGTGTCCGTGGTGGATGTGGGTGAAGAGGGAGTGCTGGGTGGCGGTGCCGAGGAGGGCGGTGGCCCAGTAGCCGCTGGCGATTTCGAGGATGCGGCTGGGTGAGGGGGGTGGGGTGGTGGTGGTCATGGTGGGTGGTGTCCTTAGAGGGTGAGGGGGGCCGGGGCGGGGGTGGGTGGCGGCGGGGGCGGGGGCTGGGGTGCGGACGTGTGCGCGGTCGCGTGCGCGGGTGTGGGCTGGGTTGCGGTCGCGTGGGCGTGGGCGGGTGCCGGTGTGGGTTGGGTTGTGGTCGCGTGGGCGGGTGTCGGGGTTGTGGGCGTGTGGGTGTGGGGGCTGGTGATGATGGTGGTGGTTGTTGTGTGGTTGGTGGTGGGGGTGGTGGTGTGCCAGGTGCCGAGGGCCATTTCGGCGGTGATGCCGGGGCCGAAGCCTGCGATGAGGCCGGTGGCGCCGGTGGTGGTGGTGTTTTCGTTGAAGAGGCGGCGTAGGGCGTCGAGGACGACGGCGCTGGCGATGTTGCCGTATTGGGTGAGGGTGGTGCGGCTGTGGCGGAATTTGTGGGGGTCGACGTCGAGGTAGGTGCTGAGGTCGGTGAGGATGCGGGGGCCGCCGGCGTGGATGATGTAGAAGTCGAGGGTGGCGATGTTCCAGCCGTGGGTGTGGGTGAGGTCGCGCAGGACGGGGGCGAGGGGTTTCATGGTGCCGGGGACGCGGCGGTCGAGTTGGAAGTGGAAGCCGGTGGAGCGTACGGCGTAGGAGATCCAGGTTTCGGTGTGGGGGATGAGGTGGGAGGCGTTGCGTTCGAGGGAGATGCCGGTGCCGCCGTGGCCGCGGACGACGGCGGCGGCGACGGCGTCGCCGAAGAGTCCGTCGGACAGCAGTGAGCTGATCTGGTCGTCTCCGGGCTGGTAGCACAGGGAGCACAGTTCGCAGGAGACGATGAGGACGTTGCTGTGGGGGTAGGCGGTGCAGAAGTCGTGGGCGCGGTTGATGGCGGCGCCGCCGGCTGCGCAGCCGAGTTGGGCGATGGGGATCTGGCGGGTGTCGCTGCGGAAGCCCATGTTGTTGATGAGCCATGCGGTCATGGACGGCATGAGGAAGCCGGTGCAGGAGACGAAGATGATGGCGTCGATGTCCCGGGCGGTGAGCTGGGCGTGGGCGAGGGCTTCTTCGATGACCTTGGGGCATCGTTTTTTGGCTTCCTTCTCGAAGATGCGGTTGCGTTCTTCGAGGCCGGGGTGGCGCAGGGTTTTCTCGATGGGCTGGACGAGGTGCCGTTTTTGCACCCCGGTGTTTTTGATGAGTCGCAGGGCGAGGGGGAGTTGGGGTTTGCCGTGGTGGGTGTCTTCGGCGAACTTCAGGGTTTCTTCCAGGGTGATGATGTGTTCGGGCACGTCCACCGACGGTTTGCAGAGCGTTGGCATATCCGCGGAGTCCACCTTCTGGGAGTCGGCTTCGGGTTCGGCACCTGCCCATGCTGGCCGGGGGTGCTTGGTGCCGGCTTGGCGTGCACTTGCGGTGCGGTGTGCTGCCCGGCCGGCCGGCTGACGGCCCGTCGCCCACCGCCTTGAGGCACGGGGGGTGGGGTGTATGGGCGGGCCGGGTGGCGGAGTGTGTCCTGTGCCGGGTGGCGAAGTGTGTCCTGTGCCGGGTGGGGTGTATGGGCGGGCCGGGTGGCGAGTGTGTCCTGTGCCGGGTGGCGAAGTGTGTCCTGTGCCGGGTGGCGGAGTGTGTCCTGTGCCGGGGGAGGGGGTGGCGTCGGGCTGGGGTGGTGGAGTGTGTCCTGTGCCGGGGGAGGGGGTGGCGTCGGGCCGGGTGGTGGACTGTTCCTTGCGCGCGGGGGGTGGGGCCGGGGCGGGCTGGGTCGTTTCTTGGGGATCATCTTGCTGACCGGGTGAAGGCGGCGGCGAGGTGGAGCGCGGCGAGGTGGATGGTGGGGGTCTTGTCGTAGCGGGTGGCCGGCCCGCGCCGCTGCTGGAGCTTGTTGGTGCGGCGTTCGAGGGTGTTGCGGCCTTGGTGTGCCTGCCGGTCGAAGGCGGGTGGACGGCCGCTGCGGCTGTCCGGCCGCTTGCGGTCGGCGGTCTGGTCGGCGGGCTGTGGGATCACCGCCCGGATCCCCCGACGGCCGGCGCAGAGGGGAGCGGATCGCGGGGGCGCACTGACGTTGTGCCCGTCGACGGCCGGGCCGGCCGTGGCGCGCGGGTGGCCGGCGTGGACGGCGGCGGGGCTGGAGGGGCTGTGCTTTCGGCGGTGGGAGGAGTCCTGCGTCCGGGGCGCTCGATCGTGGCGGAAGTACAGAGGCGGGGTCACCGCACAGGCCGTCACCGGCGCCGTCACCGGCTCCCTGGCGGCGTCCCGGGCGGGGCTGCTGGGCCGCTGCGGCGCCGCGGGCCGCTGCGGTGCGCCGGGTGGCTGTGTCACGTTCCGGGGATGCCGTCGTTGGTGGCTTCGGGAGTCGCTCATGGCCTTTGCCGTGATCTATGCCGATGAGATGTGATGTCGCCACTTCCGCTGCGGCGGCCCGGTCGGGGCGGGCGCAGCGGGAGTGGCGGCGCGCGGATGGTCACTGGCGGGTCGCCCGCCTGGTCTCGCGGGGTGCCGGTAGGGGCCGTGTCACCAGCCGCAAACGGCGGCGTTCCGGCTGTCGCGTACTCCGTCACGAGCCCTTGACCTCACCGTGAGAGGGCGAGTGCCTTCCAGAAGGCGTAGTGGTGGTCGGCCGCGAAGTCGGTCTGCCCGGTGCGGCCGGACGCGAGCCGCTGCACGTAGGGGCGGCTGGTGGTGAACTGCTTCCACGTGGGCATGCTGTGCCCGTTCATCTGCCCTGTGCTCGCGAACCGGCTCCAGTAGGCGGTCACCGTGTCCGACAGCCCGGCTTGCGCGGCGTCGAGCGGCTCGAACAGGTCGTTGTCGAACAGGTAGGCGAGGTCGATCATGTGGCCGGTGCCGAGCGGGAAACTCGCCGGCCGCGGCACGCTCTTGAAGTACGGGGCCTTGGCCTCGGCGAAGTCGTAGGCGTAGACGGGGGTGTGGCGGGCCAGCGCGCGCTGGGTGTCGAGCGCCGCAGTCGACCACTGCGAGTCGGTCAGCACGGCCGACAGCGCCGCCCCGGGTGCCGGGTAGTTCGCGACGGGATACTCGGCCAGGACTGCGGGAGCGTCCTTCCCGAACTGCTCGGTGACCTTGTTGGTGTATCCCTCGGCGGTCAGCGGCCTCCCTTGCATGATCTCGTCGAGCCCGGCCAGCCCGCTCATCTCGTCGTGAGTGGAGCCGTGCAGCACCGGTACCCGGGCGAACCGCCCGGCGGCGATCGCCCGTGACGGGGCCTCGGGGAGTACCTTGCCGTCCACCACTGGCCGGTAGCCGTCGTGCCCGGAGACGGACGCCTTGATGAGCTCGGCGGTGGACCTGCGCCGCAGGCAGGAGTCGGCGGTGCGCGGATCGTCGCAGCCCGCGGCTCTGGCGACGGCGAGGCCGATGGTCTTCGCCTGCGTGCGGGTGAACGAGCCGTCCGGTCCGACGCAGCCCGCACTGTGCACGATCGCCTTGCTGAAGAGCCCGCGGGCTTTGGGTGAGACCAGCTGGGCGCAGACGCTGTAGCCGCCGCCCGACTGGCCCATGATCGTGACATTGCGGGGGTCGCCGCCAAAGGCACCGGCGTTGCGTTGGACCCATTTCAATGCGGCCTGCTGGTCGAGAAGGCCGAGGTTGGCCGGTGCGCGCAGGCCGGGCGCGGTGAGGAAGCCGAACGCGCCGAGCCGGTAGTTGATCGTCACGACCATCGCGCCCTGCTGCGCGGCGGCCAGTTTGGCGGCGCGGTAGGTGGCGCCGTCGCCGTAGGTGAAGCTGCCGCCGTGAATCCAGACGATGACCGGCAGCCGTCCCGTCGTCCGCCCAGCAGGAGTGGTGACGTTCAGGTGGAGGCAGGCCTCGCTGCCGCCGTCCTCGATCGAGACGGGCTGGTCGGTCGGCTGCGCGCAGGCGCTCTTCGGGGCGCGGGCGTCCAGCGGCGACGACCAATGGCGCACCGTTTGCGGCGCCTTCCACCTGCGTTCTGCGGTCGGCGGGGCCGCGTAAGGGATGCCCTGGAACGTGCGGACCGCACCAGCGACCGCGCCCTGGACCGGGCCCTCGGCGGTCATCACCCGGGTGGGGAGGACCTGGGCGCTGGGGCGCGGGGAGGCAGGGCCGGCCGTGGTCACCGTGGCGGCGAGCGTTGCGGAGACGGTGACCGCGGCAAGGGCGGCGACGCGTAACTTCATGGTGCTCATCTGGGCTCCCGGGATCGTGATCTTCGGTGCTCCGAACGGTAGCCAGGATTTGCGCAGATGCACAAGACGTTTGTCTGATGCGATTGCCTAAGGCGTTCGTCTGGCACAGGCGTGCAGATCGTTGTTAGGGTCCGCGTCATGGGAAATCGGGAGAAGCTGCTGGAGGCCGCCAGGCAGTGCCTCTTCGCCAAGGGCTACGAGCGCACGACGGTCCGTGACCTCGCCTCCGCGGCGGGCGTCAGCATGGCGGCGATCGGCTATCACTTCGGCTCGAAGGAGGCGCTGCTCAACCAGGCGCTCTTCGAGGCGCTCGACTCGGGAGGCCAGGCCTTCGGGCCGTCCGCGGACGACGCCGACCTCGGCGCGCTGTGGCGTCGCCTGATCGAGGCGTTCTCGGGCAACAAGACCTTCTGGATCGCCAATCTGGAGACCGTCGTGCGCGCGCAGCGCGATCCGGAACTGCGTGAGCAGGTGGCCGCAGGGCTGCGGCAAGGACGCAGCGGCATGGCGCGGGAGGTCACCAAAACCGCCGAGACCGAGCTCCCCGAAGCGACGATCCGCACCGTCGGCTCAGTGCAGCTCGCCCTCGTCAGCGGCCTGATGATGCAGCACCTCACCGACCCCGAGTCCGCGCCCACCGCCGACGAGGTGCTGGAGGGTCTGCGGGCGCTGGCCGGCTACCTGCCCGAGGAGGCGTGAGGCTCGGGGTCCTTTGACCGGGGGCGCGCAGGAGCGCCACGGCGCCGTCCGCTCGCCCCGTGTCCATGGTGGACAGCTGCTCGAGCATCGGGCCAGGTCCTCGCCGAAGCGGGCTGCATCCGCATCTTCGCTGACAGGCCCGAGCCGATGGGCGGCCGGGTCGTCTCGCCGAGATGACGGCCTCGGCCGATCTGCCCGACTCGCGGAGCCGGCAGAGTGGATCAGCCGTTTGCGGCTGGTGACACGCTTGGTACCGGCACCCCATGAGGAATCGCCTGCCCGGCCCGTCAAGGTCGCCTTCGGATTCGCCTTGCGGCGATGACCTCCGGTCACCCTCGGCCGGCCATGCCGGCTCTGGGGTCTCGGCTTGTCGTCGGGCGGGCCCCTCCCGTGTGCGGCCGGGCTTCAGCCGGCTGCGGCCTGCTCGGCCGGGGAGCGTCTTGGCGATCATGTGCCGAGCCGGATGAGTGTGCTGGCCAGGGTGACGGCGGCGAGGCGGCGGCCGGGCTGTTTCTCGTAGCGGGTGGCCATGCCGCGCCCGCTGCTCGAGGCGGTGGAAGCAGCGTTCGACGACGCTGCGGCGGCGGTAGGCGGCCCGCCAGCGGTGCATCGTCCCTTGCGCCGGGGAGATCGGGCCTCGGGGCGGGCCCTTTGCGCTGCGGGTGTCGTCGGGCCGGGGCGGAACGGTCGCCTGCACTTGGGGTGCCGGGGGGACGGGTGACGCCCCGGGTGGGGTGTCTGCCGTCGGGCTGGTGATCGTTCCTTCCGCCGGGGGGCCGCCCTGGTGGGTTGTCCGTGTGCCCGGGGTGGCGTCGGGGGAGGGGGACGGGCTGTCGGCTGTGCCGGGGCGGGGTGCGCCCTCGTACGCCGCTGAGCGCCGGAGCCGGGGCCGGGGCCGGGGCCGGGGGTGGGGTGGTGGACTGCTTCTCTGTGCCTGCCGGGGGGTGTGCCCGCCGGGCAGGGGGTGGGCTGTCCCTGCACCGGGGGCGTGAGTCGTGGGGTGGGGCTGTTCCCTTTCCGTCCGGGGGTGTCGGGCCGGGGGGTGGGGCTGAGCCTTTCCCCCCGGGGGGCGTCGGGTGTGTGGTGGTTGCCGCTGTTCGCGGGCGGGGTTCAGGTGTCTGCTTCGGGTGTCTGCTGCGGGGTGGGGTGGTGGGTGAGGATCTGCTGGAGGGTGTGGCGCAGGGTGGTGATGGCGTCGGGGCCGAGGCGGCGGGCCCATTGGTGTTCCATGTCGGTGAGGATGCGGGCGGCGGCGAGCTGGGCGTTGCGGCCTCGCTGGGTGAGGCGGATGAGTTTGGCGCGGCGGTCGGCGGGGTCGGGGGTGCGTTCGGCGTAGCCGGAGCGTTCGAGTTCGTCGACGACTTCGGCGATGGCCTGTTTGCTGAATCCGGAGCGTTCGGCGAGGGCGGTCAGGCGTGAGCCGTCGGGGTCGATGTGGCGGAAGACGGAGCCGTGGCGGTAGCGGACGTGGTCGAAGCCTTCCTCGTGCAGGCGCTGGTGGAGCAGGGTGATGGTGAGGTCCTTGGCCTGGGCGAGCAGGGTGGCCAGGGGTACGGGGCGCTCGCCCGCGGGTTGTGCTCGTGTGGACATCTCGGGCCGCCTTTCCGGTACAGCCAAACCGTCAGGGGGCTTGACCAAAAAGTAGTACGGTTGCTTGACTAACTTTAGCGGGATCGCATCCCTGCCGCGAGACGCGGCGTGTGACCGGCTGGTGGAAGGGACGGATCATGAGCGCTCCGCACGACAACGACCGCGTGACCCAGGCCGTGGGCGGTGAGGCCGTGGCGGCGTTAGCCCAGCAGGTGAAGGGCCCGGTGCTGACCCCCGAGGACGCGCACTACGACACCGAGCGGGCCGGGAACCAGACCGCGCGCTGGCACCGGCCCGCGGTCCTGGTCGGCGCGACCGGGCCGGCCGACGTGCAGCGGGCGGTCGACTTCGCCCGCCGGCACGAGCTGCCGGTCGCGGTGCAGGGCACCGGGCACGCGCTGGCGGCCGTCGCCGCGACGGGCGGCGTCCTGATCAACACCTCCCGGATGACGGGCGTACGCGTCGATACGCGGGCACGGACCGCGTGGCTGGCGGCCGGGGTGCGCTGGGACCAGGTGATCCACGAGGCGGCACCGGCCGGGCTGGCACCGCTGGCGGGCTCCGCACCGGGTGTCGGTGCCGTCTCCTACACCCTGGGCGGGGGCCTGGGACTGCTGTCCCGGCGATACGGATACGCCGCCGACCACGTGCGCGGCATCGACGTCGTCACGGCGGACGGCCGGCTGCGGCAGGTCAGCGCCGGCGTGGAGCCGGACCTGTTCTGGGCACTGCGCGGCGGACGCGACAACTTCGGTGTGGTCACCGGGATCGAGATCGACCTCATGCCGGTCCCCGCCCTCTACGGCGGCGGCCTGTTCTTCGACTTCGCCTCGGCCCGCGAGGTACTCGGCAGCTACCTGCGGTGGTCGGCCGGCCAGCCCGAGGAGATGACGTCCTCCCTCGCGGTGATCTCCTTCCCCGACGCGCCCGTCCTGCCGCCCCCGCTGCGCGGCCGCCACGTCGTCCACGTGCGTATCGCCTACTCGGGCGACGACCTCGGCGCCGGCAAAGACCTGGTGGCGCCGCTGCGGGCGCTCGGCCCCTTCAACGACACCGTGCGGGAACTGCCCTACGCCGAGATGGGCACCATCCACAACGACCCGCCCGTACCCGGCACGTTCGAGTCGGCCACCACACTGCTGGGCGAGCTGGACACCGACGCCGCCGGCGCGGTGCTGGACCTGGTCGGACCGTACGCGCCGGTCCCGCACGTGGTGGAACTGCGGCACCTGGGCGGCCGGCTCGCGCGGCCCGCCGACGTCGCCAACGCGGTCGGCAACCGCGACGCGCACTACCTGATCAACGTCGTCTCACGCCTGGAACGCGCCGCCATCGGCGACATCCGGCCCGCCCACGAGCGGCTCCTCGCGGCACTCGAGCCCTGGAGCACCGGCGGCCGGGCCCTGACCTTCCTCAACGGCGAACGCGACAGCGAGTACGTGCGCTCCGCCTACGACCCCGACGACTACCGGCGCCTGACCGAGATCAAGGCCGTCTACGACCCGCACAACCTCTTCCGCCTCAACCACAACATCCCGCCGGCCGCCCCCCGCACGGCACAACCGGACCCGGCCTAGAACACCCCCTCACCCCACCCGCCGCCGACCCGCCGACCCGCAGGCCCGCCCACACCGGGCACGGTCACACCGGGTACGCCGGTCACACCGGTCACGCCGGTACGCCGGTACGCCGGTCCACGGGCTGCGCCGGTTACGCCGGTTACCGCCGGACACGCCGACTGCCGTCGGATCCGCCGGTTACGCCGGCCGGCTGGGCCCGCCGGTCATTTCGGGCCTTCGGCGGCGTCTCCACCACGTACTCGTCCAGGTCGAAGGTAGTCAGCACCAGCACCTTGGCCGGGCC
>NZ_JBFATR010000090.1:0-9043 GCF_040678395.1 Streptomyces sp. NPDC052687
CGCTACGACAAGACGGCCACCATCTACCTGGCCGGCCTCCACCTCGCCGCCATCTTCATCTGGTCGGCGAGATGATCCGGAGGAAACGGCCTAGGGCTACGTGCCTTCCGGACAGCAGGAGGAGCAGGCCGCGGGACAGCTTCGGCCTGCTCGAGAGCCGCACCTGCGCCGCACTCCGCATCCGGCGGGCACAAAAAGTGACGGCCCGCTGCATAAAAGCTGCACGTGCGTGCGTCCTGAACTGCCGTGATCGGGGTACTTGCGTGGCCACCGGGCGGGCGCGCCGTGGCGCCCAGAAGGCCTGGAGACATGTGAGCGACGGGAGGTGATCAGCGTGTCCAGCATCCAGCCGCCTGGCTCCGGTCAGCAGACCACAGGATCGGAGCCAGTGGCAGAGCTGGTGCAGCGCGCATCGCAGCAACTGACCGAGCTGGTGCGCGGCGAGCTGCGCCTGGCACAGGCGGAGATGAAGGAGAAAGGCAAACGGTACGGCAAGGGGGGCGGGCTGTTCGGCGGTGCCGGTCTTGCCGGTCTTCTGATGCTGCAGGCGCTGGTGGCCACCGTCATCGCGGCGCTGGCGGTGGTGCTGCCGGTATGGGCCGCAGCCCTCATCGTCACCGCCGTCCTGGGGGTGATCGCCGCGGTGATGGCACTGACCGGGAAGAGGGAAGTCGCCCAGGCCGCGCCACCGACACCCGAGCTGACAGTCGAGAACGTGAAGGCCGATGTGGCCGAGATCAAGGAGAGTGCCAAGCGATGACCCAGCCGCACGGCGAGCCGATCGCCGAGAGCCCTGAGGAACTGCGCGAGCAGGTCGAGCAGACCCGCCACGAGCTCGGTGAGACGGTGGAGGCCCTCGCGGGCAAGGCCGATGTCAAGGCGCGTGCCCAGGAAAGGGCCGCCGAGGTCAAGGAGCAGGCTGCGCTGAAGGCCGGGGAGCTGAGGTCCAAGGCCGCCGAGGCCGCGTCCCGGGTGCAGGACAAGCTGCCCGACCCGGTCAAGGACAAGGCCGTCCGGGCGGCCGAGCAGGCTCGCGCCAAGGCGGCCCAGGCCGGCCGGCTGATCCAGGACAAGGCACCTGAGCCGGTGCGGGCCAGGACGGAGCAGGGCGCGCAGATGGCTCGGGACAACCGAGGGCTGCTTCTGACAGCAGTGGGCGCCGGTGTCGTGCTGTGGCTGCTGTGCCGCCGCAAGGGGTGAGACGGTGAAGGCGCCTGCAAGCCTGTCGGCCTCGGCCTGGGAGCGGTCGGCCGCATGCTTGCAGGCGCCCTGTTCGAACCGGCATGGAAGATGCTCGGCCACGACGAGGATGCTCCCGACGCCACCGACGCCACCGACGCCACCGACGCCACCGACGCCACCGACGAGGACCGCGCCCGGGGCGGAATCCTGCTCGCCGCCACCGTGCAGGGCGCGATCTTCGCGGCGGCCGTGCCCAGGGCCGGTGCCATGGGGGTCAAGGCCGCCGTCGACCGTGTCGGCGCCGCCGCCACCCGCCGCCTGACCGGTACCTGGCCCGGCTGACACCCGCCCAGGCAGGAGGCTGGAAGAATCACGGCCGGCCTCCTGCCCGGCCCGTGACCGAGCACGAGAGACGCCACCATGTCCGATCAGCACGCGGCCGCCGCTCTGACGGCCGCAGCAGCCATCGCCCTGGTCCTCATCACCCGTACCGCCCTCCTGCGCAGCAGCCTCAACCGCACCACCGGCACAGCACGCCCACACCGCCGCTGGACACGACACCCCGCCGAGGCCACACCGCCCGACGAAGCCGCCTTGGCCGTGCGAGAGGCCGAACAGCACGTGCACCGCTGCTGGCAGCACCTCCACACGCGCACCGATCCGCCCGAGTGACCCGGCCCGGACCCCCGAGAGCCACCGCACGGACACGCTCCACCACCCGCACCGCACCCCAAGGGCGGGCACCGTCGGCCCGGGCTGCCGGTCGTGGACACCGTGACCCCGCCTGCCCGACCTGACCACACCACCAGTCCACTCCCTCGAGCGGGCCGGCACGGCGTGTCATACGGAGCAGGTGAACATGCGGAGTGGTCCCGGAACAACATTCATCCGTTCGGGTTCCGGGCCAATCCGCCCACCGCGCGGGACCGGATTACCCACATGAGCGACGAAGAGAAGGAACCGCGGAATCCCGGCAGAGGGACACGGCTCGGGCTGGGTGCGCTGAGCGGTCTCCTGGCCGGCTTCGCCGCGCTCGCCGTCGCCGAACTGGTTGCGGCGGGAGTGCGTCCTCAGGCCGGTCCTGTCGTCGCGGTCGGCGGTGCCGCCATCGACCGCACGCCGGCCGCGGTGAAAGACTGGGCGATCCGCAATTTCGGTACCGATGACATGTTGATCCTTCAGCTCGGCATCCTCATCGTATCGGGATTGCTCGCACTGGCCCTGGGAGTTCTCGGCCTGCGCCACCGGCGCATCGCAGCCGCGGGAATCCTGGGGTTCGGGGCCATCGGGGCAGTGGCGGCCACCAGCCGCCCCGACTCCGCCGCCCTCACCGACGCGCTTCCCTCCATCATGGGGGCGCTCGTCGCCGCTCTCCTCCTCTACGCCCTCGTCGGCCGCCTCCTCGCACCGCGCCGTCAGCAGGCACGCTCACCCGAGCCGGCTGGCGAGAGCTGGGACCGGCGCGGTTTTGTGATCGCCGCGACCACCGCTGCCGCCGCCACGGCCGGGGCGGGTGCGCTGGGCAGGGCCCTGAACGGTGCCGGCGGCCGGGACGCGCTCGCCTCCCGCAAGAGCGTCAACCTCCCCGTCCCGAGCTCACGGGCCCCCGTGGTGCCCCGGCGCGCACAGGTCAGGGTGGCGGGCGTCAGCCCGTTCATCACTCCGAACGAGGACTTCTACCGGGTCGACACCGCCCTGGTCGTGCCCACCGTGGACACCACTGCTTGGCGGCTGCGCATCCACGACCAGGGCGTACGGCGGCCACTGACGCTGTCGTTCGACGAGCTGCTGCGCAGGGAGCTGATCGAGCGGGACATCACCCTCACGTGTGTGTCCAACGAGGTCGGCGGCCCGTACGTCGGCAACGCCCGCTGGATCGGGGTCCGGCTCGCCGACCTGCTCGCGGAGTGCGGTGTGCGGCCGCCGTCCCAGGGCGGGCCGGCCGACCAGCTCGTGGCCCGTTCCGTGGACGGCATGACGATCGGCAGCCCGGTCGAGGACGTCATGGACGGCCGTGACGCACTGCTCGCCGTCGGCATGAACGGCGAGCCGCTGCCCTTCGGCCACGGCTTCCCGGTCCGCATGGTGGTGCCCGGCCTGTACGGCTACGTGTCCGCCTGCAAATGGATCGAGGACATCGAGCTGACCACCTTCGACGCCTACGACGCCTACTGGGTCAGGCGCGACTGGGCCCGCGAAGCCCCCATCAAGACCCAGTCCCGCATCGACACCCCCAAGCCGTTCGCCCGGCCGAGATCAGGCACGGTGATGGTGGCCGGCGTTGCTTGGGCCCAGCACCGCGGCATCGACAAAGTCGAGGTCCGCGTGGACGACGGGCCCTGGCAGGAAGCCACCCTGGCCGCCGAGGACTCGCGCGACACCTGGCGCCAGTGGTCCTACCCGTGGCGGGCCACCAAGGGCGGACACACCGTGACCGTGCGGGCCACCGACCGCACCGGCCAGGTCCAGACCGAGAAGCGCAGCCGCACCATCCCCGACGGCGCCGGCGGATGGCATTCCGTCGTGGTGACCGTCGAGTGACCCACAGACCACTTTCCCCTTATCAGGCGGCACCCGCCGCACCCTGGAACAGAGAGACACACCATGCAGACCCGTATCCGTCGTATCGCCGTCACCGTCGCCGCCGCGGCCGTCCTTCCGCTCGCGCTGAGCGCCTGCTCGGACGACAGCGGTGACGCGTCGAAGGCCGACTCCGGCAGCGAGGCGTCGGCGTCCGCGACCGCCTCGGACGACTCCATGGCCGATTCCGGCAGCAGCGCCTCCACCATGGACGAGCCCTTCGGTCCGGCCTGCGCCTCGGTTCCCGAGGACGGCGCCGGCTCCTTCGACGGCATGGCCAAGGACCCGGTCGCCACCGCCGCCTCCAACAACCCGGCTCTGTCCACGCTGGTGTCCGCGGTCAAGAAGGCCGGCCTGTCGACACCCTCAACAACGCCCAGAACATCACCGTGTTCGCGCCGACCAACGACGCCTTCGCCAAGATTCCGAAGGCGGACCTGGACAAGGTCCTCAACGACAAGGCGACGCTCACCAAGATCCTCACCTACCACGTGGTGGGCCAGAAGCTCACCCCGAAGGACCTGGAGAACGGCTCCTTCGACACGCTGGAGAAGTCCGAGCTCACGACCTCCGGCTCCGGCGAGTCCTACACGGTCAACGACTCGGCCAAGGTCGTCTGCGGCAACGTCAAGACCGCCAACGCCAACGTCTACATCGTCGACACGGTCCTCATGCCCAACAGCTGACCGCGGACAACGCCGGGCGCCGCGCGAGCGCGCCCGGCTCCGCCGTCCCTGAACATCGGATGCGCGAAGACGATGAGCGGTTGGCCTCGTTCACGTGTCACGGCCCCGGCTCGGGCAGCCAAAAGGGCGGGCGCGCGGCAAGGGGGGTCGCCGAAAGAGCTGTTGGCGAACTGGACGCTGGTGGACGGCGACTGAATCCGGTGGCGGACAAGACCGGGAACGGACAGACCGTCACGTGTGGGAGAGAGCGAAGGAAACCAGGAAGCCGCTCACGGTGACCAGTCCGATGGCCAGGTGAGCTTCCTCGAATGCCTCGGGGATCATCGTGTCGGCGATCATCGCGAGGATCGCTCCGGCGGCCACCGCGGTCACGGCGGCGATCACCGCAGGGGAGAACCCCCCGACAACGGTGTAGCCGAGCACCGCCGACAGGGTGCTCGCTGCGGCAATGGCCCCCCATACCCCGAAGACGTACGCCTTGCCACGGCCGGCTTTCCTCATCCCCGCCGAGCTGGACAGCCCTTCGGGAACGTTGCTGATGAACACCGCCGCCACGGTCACCAGGCTCACCGCTCCGCCGTCGAGCAGACTCACGCCGATGACCGCCGACTCCGGAACGCCGTCGAGCAGCGCACCGAAGGCCAGTGCGAGACCCGAACCGCTCTGCTGCCCTTCGGAGGGCTGCGCCCGGTCCTGCCGGTGACCGGAGCGCTTGCGGTGCCGGGCACCACGTCGGGCCAGCCACATGTTGCCCGCGGTGTAGGCCGCTGCACCGGCGAGCGTGCCGATCGCCGCAGGGGCCAGCCCGGCCTGCTCGTACGCCTCCCCGACCAGCTCGAAGCTCACTGCCGACAACAGCACCCCGGCCCCGAAGGCCATCACCGTCGCGATCACCTTCTGCGGGACGCGCAGCCCGTATCCCGCCACCGCACCGAGCAGCAGCGCCGAACCCGCTACGAGCCCCCACAGACCCGCCTGGAACACCTGCGTCATGACCCGATGGGTACCCAGCGCCGGCCACATCATTTTGGTGTGAAAGACAGGTGCGGTCAGGTCGGCAGGGGCACCACGGCGAGGGGTGCTGAGGTGGGGCGGGCCGATCCTCCCGCGGGTTCGACGGTGATGCCCACGGCGGAGGCCGAGTTGGCCGAGCCTGACAAGGGCACGGCCTGATGGGTGCGGTCGGCGTCCATCAAGCCTGCCGGCCGCATGGTCCCCTCCTGTTCGTACCACAGCTGGTAGACCTTGCCCCGTGGTGGCGTGACCATGTCGGCCGCCACCAGGACGGCCCTGTCACGCGTGCGGGAGACCACCAGCGTCGCGCTCGCGCCGTCTTCGAGCGGGACGCGGCGCGAGACGGCGTCGGGGGCGCCCAGGACGGCGGCCAGCTCGTCCGTCTGCCGGCGAGCCTGCCGCTCTTCTGCCGCGGCGTTCTCGGCCCGGTGGTGTTCCCAGACGGCGACGCCTCCCAGGGCGGCGGTCGCCGCGAGGCAGGCGGCAAGCGCCAGTTGAGGAATGCGTCGGCGCAGCGCCGCAGCCGAAGGCGTCCGTGGGACGAACGGAGCCACCTGCCGGACCGTGGTCACGCGCTGCAGAACCCGGTTCCTCATGGCAGGGCGGGGCGTGACGGCCGCCGCTGCTGCGAGTCTCGCGGCGGTGGCCGTGAACTCCGTGACCTCCTCGGCGCATGATCCGCATGCGTTCAAGTGCTGCTCGAACAGCTCGCGTTCCTCGTCGGGCAGTGCGTGCAGGGCGTAGGCACCGGTGAGGGTGTGCAGATCGGTGTCGGTGGTCATGCGCTCACTCCCAGGCAGTCACGCAAGCGGATCAGTCCGTCACGCAGGCGGGTTTTCACCGTGCCCAGGGGGAGGGACAGCTGGGCGGCCACCTGGCGGTAGGTGAGCCCGCGGTAGTAGGCCAGGGTGACGGACTGGCGCTGCAGCTCGGTCAGGGTGCGCAGACACCGGCGGACCTGTTCGTGCTCCAGGCGGTGCTCGACCTGCTCGCTCACCTCGTCGTACTCGGGCAGCCGGTCGAGCAGCGCGGCCTTGTGGTCCCTGACCGCGGCGGCCTCGACGGAACGGACCCGGTCGATGGCACGCCGGTGGGCGAGGGTGAGGATCCAGTTCAGGGGCGTGCCGCGGTCAGGACGGTGAACGGGGTGCGGTGCGCCATACCTCCACCAGCACCTCCTGGGTGACCTCCTCGGACTGTGACAGGTCGCGCAGCACCGCGCGGGCCACCCCCAGTACAGGAGCCGCGACGATGTCGTACAGCTGAGCGAATGCATCGGTGTCTCCGCGGGCCACCGACTCCACCAGCATGTGCAGATCCGGCTGCTTCATCGGATTGTGGCCGATGGATACAGGTTCCTTCACGACATCCATCCCTGTGCCGGCTCGCACCCGCACTGTTGTTCGTTCCTCTGCGTACTGGAGCCGGTCCCGGCGACCGCGTGCCGGGGCCGAAGGCCGCGGAACGGTTCCGATACCGGCCGTCGTCTGTCACACAGGGAATCCGGATCTGCGGGGCGGACGGATTGGTCGATCCGGCCATGAGGTTCGGCCCTTTCCGGCTGCTCCGCGGTGCCGAGGGTGGCGCCGGACGCGGTCACGACGTCGGTGAGCGTCCGGGCGGCAGTAGGGCTCGGGCAGCCCTCGGTCGGACAGCGGAAGCCAGCGCACTTGCGTACGGTCACGGTGAACACGCGCGCCTGCTGCCACAGTCACTTCTGTGGCAGCAGGCGCGGGACGTACCGAACCCTCGTGGGCTGACGGCAGACGCGGTGGAGCCGTCGGCCTGTCAGCTCCCCGTGGCGGTGACGCCGAACATCAGGGTGCGCCGGGAGACGTCGTAGTGGACCGTCTTGGTGTTCTCCAGCAGGTCCTGCAGCACGTCGGCGTCCTCGGCGTCCACGGTGAGGACTTCCTCCCAGGCGCCTTCGTCCAGGACGAGCTGAAGGGTGAAGGTGCCTCGACGGCCGGGCTCTCCGGCGACCCAGCTGAACTGGTAGTGGTTGACCTGACGGACCTTGATGCTGTCGTCGGTCACAGGCTGCCGAACCTTGGGCATGAAACAACGCCTTCCGTCTGCTTGCTGTGGCGAGCACCGGACTGTTCGACCGGTGCCCGTGGCGCTGAGTACCCAGGACTCCGGACAGGGAACTACGGAATCCGCACCCGTCACCC
Organism: Streptomyces sp. NPDC052687; assembly: GCF_040678395.1. Taxonomy (NCBI): domain Bacteria; kingdom Bacillati; phylum Actinomycetota; class Actinomycetes; order Kitasatosporales; family Streptomycetaceae; genus Streptomyces; species Streptomyces sp. NPDC052687. The sequence goes on from NZ_JBFATR010000090.1 coordinate 7,637, forward strand.
AGACGCCTCACGGGCCGGTGCGGGCCATGAGGGCCGGCGCGACAGGATGCGCGACCTGGCAGCCCCCGGCACGGGGCCGCGGGCGGCAGCGGCGGGCTTGAGTCCGCGGTGCCGGGTTACCCACCCGATATGGCGAAGTTGCATCTTCCAGGGCGGAATGACCATCGGCGCAACGGCAGTGATCAGGTGCCGGCACCGGACGAGGCCGGGCCGGACCAGGAGGTCGAGCGGGCCGCACCGGATACGCCGGCGAAGCTGCCGAAGCGGTCCTGGGTCCACGTTCTCAAGGGGACGCTGAAGGAGTTCAAGGACGACGAGCTGACCGACCGGGCGGCGTCCCTGACGTACTACGGGGTGCTGTCGCTGTTCCCGGCCCTGCTGGTCCTGGTGTCGTTGCTGGGCTTGACCGGCAAGTCGGCCACGGAGAAGGTGCTGGACAATCTCAAGCAGCTCACCCCGGGCTCGGCCCGCGACATCATGACGCGGGCGGTGGAACAGCTGCAGGGCAACGCCGGTACCGGATCGGTCATGGCGATCGTCGGCCTCGCGCTGGCGGTGTGGTCGGCGTCCGGCTATGTCGCGGCGTTCATCCGCACCTCCAACGCCGTCTACGACATGCCGGAGGGGCGGCCGGTGTGGAAGATCCTGCCGGTCCGGCTCGCGGTGACGGTGTTGCTGATGGTGCTCGCCGTGGTCAGCGCGCTGATCGTGGTCTTCACCGGCGGTATCGCGCGGCAGGCCGGGCAAGCCCTCGGCATCGGGGACAGCGCGCTGACGGTGTGGTCGATCGCGAAGTGGCCGGTGCTGGTGCTCCTGGTCACCACGATGATCGCGATCCTGTACTGGGCGTGCCCGAACGCCAAGGTCAAGGGCTTCCGCTGGGTCACGCCGGGCAGCTTCCTGGCGCTGCTGATCTGGATGGCCGCCTCCGCCGGCTTCGCCTTCTACGTCGCCAACTTCGCCTCGTACAACAAGACCTACGGCACGATGGCCGGCGTCATCGTGTTCCTGGTGTGGCTGTGGATCAGCAACCTGGCGATCCTGCTGGGTCTGGAGTTCGACGCGGAGACCGTGCGGCAGCGGGCCATCGCGGGCGGGCACCCGCCCGAGGCCGAGCCCTACACCCAGCCCCGTGACACCAGGACGTGGGATGAGGAGGACGTGCGGCGTCTGGAGGAGTCCTGACGCGCCTGCCCGCACGACCGGCCGAGGCGGTGGCCGTCGGCCGGACCTCCGTCGTGGGGCTGTCCTACCGGCCGGCCGACGGCCACCGCCCGGCTCGTCGCCACCCGCGGTGGGGGGGGGGGGGGGGGGCCCCCCCAAACACCGGGCGCGGGCGCGGCACAGCCCCGGCGGGGGGGCGCGCCGGCCCCCCCCCGGCGCGCGGGGGGGGCGGGCGCGGCCGGC
>NZ_JBFATR010000091.1:0-7740 GCF_040678395.1 Streptomyces sp. NPDC052687
GGTGTGCGCTTTGTGCACACCACGACTATGGCAGGGGGTGTGCGCATTGCGCAACCCCCCTCCGGGAGTGGACCTGCCGCCCGGTGCGCCGCCCCACGAGACCCGCCGCGTACGGTCGTCGGCCATGAGCACTGAGACACCCAGGGGCGCCGAGGGGGAGCCGTTGTGCGCCTGGTGCGGCGACCCGATCCGGCAGAGCGGGATCGGCCGGCGCCGCGCCTACTGCTCCCGGACGCACCGCGAGTACGCCTACCGGGCTCGGCGGGAGGAGCGGCTGAAGCTCACCGCCTATGCCAAGGGCCGGGCCGACGAGCGATCCGATTCGTCAACTGTCGTAATGCGGCGCCCGCCCGTTCCGTCAGTTGACGAAACGAAAACCGCAGGTCAGCCCCCGGCGGAGTCGCCGCCGGTTCCTGATCCGCGTATGCGCTGGGCTCACACCGGGTTCGGGATGGTGCCCCTGAGCCTGTGGGAGGACGGGGCGGAACCGAAACCCAGATGATCGCTGTCAGACCTGATCACTACGGTGGGTTGCCCAGTGATCACGGGAGGTCTGATGAGCCACCAGGATCAGGACCAGGACCAGCGGTTAGCGGCGGCGCTCGCCGGGCTGCTGCTGGTCGGGGGGACGCTGATCACGCGCGAGGAGGCCGGGCTGTGGCCCGCCGTGGCGGTCGGGATGCTGCCGGTGCTGGCCGCCTACTGGGGTCCGCCCGCCGCCCGCCGGATAGCTGCGGCCGTCGCGGTGCGGCAGATGCGCCGGCGCCTGGCCGACTACGAGCGAGGTGCCCGGTGACCGGCCACCCGACCGGGGAGAGCCGGACGCTCAGCCACGATGGCGGCGCGCTGAGCGGAGCGCCCATGACGGGCTCAGCCACATCGCGGCAGCAGCTGCTCCCCATCGGCCCAGGACGGGCGGTGCGGTCCGCTCACGCGTCCGCATCCGTGACGGCGGCGGTACGGCGCCCAGCCCCGACTCCGGCCCGGCAGACGGCCGCTCAGCGCCACCCCGCCCCCCTCCCCTCCCCGCCAGCCTGTCCACGCGCACAACAGCGATGCCCGCACCCGGCGGACGGCTGGCCACGTAAACCCCGGCGAGTAGCCGCCCTGGGCGCCCCCCTGAGCGCCTTTCAGCGACCGTCTGACCCAGAGGCCTTGGGAAGCTCCCAGAGGCCGTCAGACGGCCGTCTGTGGCCCTCCCTGGGCAAGTCCCCGCCGGAGCGCGGCCCGTGGGCGGCCGGGGAGCGGGGCGGAGACAGGAGCGGCCCGGCCGACCGGCGGGCCGCGCGGCCCCGGCAGGGGCCGCCTTGATCGAGTAGGGAAAGTTGTATCCCGCCACGCGCAACGTGATTCAGCCATTCGGGTTGCATCAGTTGCACAGGCTGAGTTGGCGTGTTAGTCTGAACGCATGACGCAGATGACACCGGCCGAACTCCGGGCCCAAGCCGAGGCGGCTCTTAAGCCGTTGGGACAGAAGCGGATCAAGCTCCTTGCTCAGCTCGAAGAGATCGACCGGGAGCTGCGTCCGTTGATCGCCGAGGCGGTTCGGATGGAGGTCCCTTACCGCCGGATCAACGAGCTATCGGGCGTCTCCCCGAACACCGCGCGAGCGTGGTCGAAACGGGAGATCAACTAGCCGCCCCTCGCGCGCGCACGCGTAGGGCCCCCTCCCCAGAAACGGGGTCAACCTGGAAACCCCCAGGTCAGACCCGGTTGCAGGGGTCAACTCGGGGACGCGGGCGCAACCGAGGCAGCAACCACCACAAAACAGGCGGGCCGGACCGCCGCTGGAACGGCAATCCGGCCCTAGATCCACGAACCCCTGGAAGGACACCCGTGGACCTGAAGGCAGTCTCTACGAAGATCGCGGACGGCTCCAAGTCGGTCGCCGTGACGATCACGAACACTCTGGACGGTCTGGCCCCGGTGTGCGCGCCGCTCGCGCTGCGCTGGGACACCGAGGCGGACCGCCGGGCCAAGCTCCGCACCCCGGAGAACCTCAAGGCCCTGATGGACGCTCAGCGGGCGTACAACAGCGCCCGCTCGACGGCCGCGACCGCGAGCGCTCAGCGCCGGGCGGCTCGCAAGGGGTCGAAGAATCCGTTCGGGACGGCTCGCAAAGCCGCGCGGACGGCGGACCGTGCAGCGGCGCAGGCCCGGACCGAGGCGCGGGCCAAGCTCAAGGAGGCGCGGCGGTCGTACCCGGCGACGCTGCGGGCTCGGGCGATCCAGGCGCACGCGGTGCACGCGGTGCCGGGCGCCGGCGCCTCGGTGCTGATGTCGACGCCGCAGGACTGGACGCTGTGGCCCGTGTCGGTGTCGGCCGGGCTGATCGTGGCGAATGTGGCCGCGCTCGCGCTCGGTCGGCGGAAGCTGACCGTGGTCGTGGACGACGGCGCCAGCCTGGAGGAGCGGCAGCTCATGGAGCGGCTGGATCCGGCGTACTGGGTGCAGCACGCCCCGGACCGTGGCTTGGGCGGCACCGTGACCGGCGTCCCCCAGCTCGGGGGCGCGGGCATTACCTGCCCCGTCCGGCTGGACGGGCAGTGGGACGTGGCGAAGCTGGCCGCTGCCGAGTCGCACATCCGGAACCTGCTGGGGTGCCGGACGGCGCTGCGGCTGCGGGTCACGGCCGGGGAGCGGGGCGGCTGGGCGGTGCTCACCCTCGGGACCCGCACGGCGGTCGACGGCGCGTCCCTGCTGTGGACCCCGGACCGGCAGGGGATCGGCCTGGACACCGGCACGGGCGAGGTGGTCACCCTCCCCCACGGCCGGAAGGTGATCGCGGGCACGTCCGGCGCGGGAAAGAGCGTGCTTCTGCGCACGATCCTCGCCCCGTACGCGCTCGACCCGCTGTCGGCGGTGATCTACCTCGACGCCAAGGGCGAGGAATCCGGCCTGTGGCGGCACTGCGCCCGCGAGGCGATCGACCCCGAGGACATCTCGGAGGTGGTGGCCGAGGTGGTGGCGGAGATGCTGGCCCGCCGCGACCTGATGCGCGAGCAGCAGATCGCCACCTGGCGCGCGACCGAGGCACGGCCCCGGCTCGTGGTCCTGGTCGACGAAGGCGCCGACCTGATGGCCATGGACTCCAAGAAGGTCCCGATCCTGCCCGGTCTGGAGCAGATCGCCCGACAGGGTCGATCGCGGCTGGTGGACCTGCTGTGGTGCACGCAGAAGCCGACCGTGGGCGAGGGCATCCCGAGCCAGATCATCGGAAACATGTCCGTGCGCGTCGTGCTCCAGACGGCGGGTCAGACCGAGACCCAGCAGATCATGGGCAAGGGCTGGCAGAACCACATGCTCCCCGGCCCCGGTCTGGCCTACGTCCGAGGCACCGGCCGGGACATGGAGCAGTCGCCCGTGGCCGTCTGGGACGCCTCGGATGACCGGCTCGTCACCAGCCTTCCCGCCCGGACTCCGTGGCGTCGCGAGGAGGCGCCTGCCGGAACGGCCGGCGGCTCCGCCCCGGCCCCGCTCCGCCTGGTCAAGGACGGCGACTACGAGTTGGCGCCGCCTCAGGTCGAGCCCGCGGCTGCGGTCCCGACCCAGCCGTCGACCAACCGCGAGCGGGTCGCGGCCGCGATCGAGGCGGGCGCCCGGACGGTGGCCGACGTCGCCCTGGTGACCGGCATCAACAAGGGCACCGTCTCCAAGGCGGTCAAGGTCCTGGTGGAGGCGGGCGAGGTGCAGCGTGCCGAGGACGGCACCCTGTCCGTCGCCACGCAGGCCGGGGAGGTGTCGGCATGACGCAGCAGGCGTTCGAACGCGCCGTGACCGGCGCCCTGGTGACCTTCGCGGTCTCGGTCGGCTGCCTCGGGCTGCTCGGGATGCTGCTGGCCGTGCTGCGGCTGGCCGCCGACACCGCGACCGCTGTCGCCGCCGCCGCCCCGGCCGGGGTGGGCGTCTCCCTCGCGATCCGCCGGAAGGGGAAGTGACCATGAGCAAGATCCGTAGGTTCGCCACGGTCGCCCCGGCGGTCGCCATGACCGTGGTGTCCATGGTCCTGACCCTCGCCGTGGTCGTGATGTGGCTCGGGGAGTCCATGCCGTGGGCGGTCGCCCTCGTCGTGGGCCTGGGCCTGGACGGCGGATGGCTCGCCACCCTCGCCTACGAACGGCGCCTCGCGGCGCAGGGTGACCACTCCCGGCCCGTGATGGCGGTCGGGTGGGGATTCGGTCTGGCCGCTACGGGCGTCCTCGTCGCCCACGCGCTCGGGGAGGACTCCCCCGGCCCGTGGCTGGCGGTCGCCTGGCTGCCCCTCGCGGCGAAAGCCCTGTGGCTCGTCCATGGGATGTGGGAGCGCACCGCGCTCACCCCGAACGCCCTGGACGCAATCCGCTCGATTCAGCAGCAGGCGCGCGACGAGGCGGCCGTGGCCCGCGCCCGGCTGAGGGCGCAGGCCGGGACGGAGATCACCCGGCTCGACGCCGTGACGGCTGCTGGGGCGCGCGTCGCACGGGTCCAGGCCGAGACCGCGGACCGGCTCGCCGGGGCGTGGGGAGTGCTGGAGGCGGCCCGCCAAGGGGACGGCACGGCACGTGCCCTGACCAGCGTGACGGCCTCCGTCACGCCCGCGTCACAGCCGTCATGGGAGCTGCCCGTCTGGGGTCCGCTGGAGCCGGTCCCGGCCATCGAGGCCCCCGCCCTCACCGACCCGGAGATCGACACGATCCTCGCCGAGATCCGGCTCACCGAGGGGGTGCCGTCCTACCGGGACGCGGCCCGGCGGTTCCGGGAGCTGGGGCACTCCGCGTCGGAGACGCGGCTGCGGGCTTCCTGGCGGCGCGTCACCGGCCGTGAGGAGGAGGCCGCATGATCCACGCTGCCTACCTCCTGTCCGTCCTGGTCGGCGTCGCGGTGCTCGCGGTCGCCCTCCGCCCCCGCCGGATCCCGGCCCCGACTCCGCCCCACCCGCCGGCGGTCTCCCCCGCCCTCCCGGCCACGGCCGCTGGTGAGGTCCGCGTGATCCTCGCCGCCGCCGCCCAGCTCGCCGCCCGACTCGACACAGCGGCCTGACCGCACGTCAAAGCCCCGCCGGATACCCGGCGGGGCTCTTTCCGGCCCTCCAAGTCACACCAGCCTCAAGGGGCCTGGGAGTGGCGGAGGGAACCTCTGGCCCGATCGGTGCCAGGATCACCACCAGCCCAAATGAGCAACGGGCCGGAGTTCGCACCTCCGACCCGTCCGCTCCCAGCTCTCGCGTCCTTCACCCGGACGAGAACAGGAACGTTGCTCGTGCCCAGAGTACGAGGCGACGCGCAGACGTCGCCACAGCGGCCCGCGCAGGTTGCGCCGCTAGCCCCCCCGCGTGAGCGGAGTGGGGCCATGATCGAGACCCTTCCCGCTGCCGCCCGTGATCTTGCTCAGCCCGTGACGGGCGGGGCGCCCGTGGGGCTTGTTACATGTGCCAAAACTCGCCGTGTAAGCGAAACCCCAGGTCAGCGGCAGGGGACCCAGCTGGCGTTCCCCACGCCCGATCTGGTCTCGGCGGCGGCCGGACTCTTCACGAAACGGTCCGGCTGGACGGGCCAGGAAGGGCCGCGTCCGTTGCTGACGGTTGCGCCGGGGGTCGTGTCCATCGCATGGCCCGACGTGGCCCGGCGGGAGCGCACGGCCGAACGTCAGCAGGCGGCAGCCCGCGAGGCGGCTTCCGCGCTGGGGCGGTACTGGGCGGAGTACGTGGGCGACCCGGCCGACCCGGAGCCGACCCGGACCGTCACCGAGTGGTCCCGCAAGTCACGCTCTCGGATGACGCGGAGGCTCGCTGAGCTGGACTACACGCCGTTGCTGAGGATGGGCCTGCGGCTGCCCATGTCGACGCTGACCTACCCCGGTGAGTGGGAGGCCGTCGCGCCCACGGGCAAGGCGGTCAAGCGGCATCTGGACCAGTGGCGCAAGCGGTTCGAACGGGCCTGGGGCTTCGCCTTCGTCGGCATCTGGAAGTTGGAGTTCCAGCGGCGGGGAGCCCCGCACATCCACCTGTGGGGGCCGGAGCCCGAGGGGACGGCCGGAGAGCTTCGGCGGCTCACCCAGCGCCGCTACCGCCCCGCTGTGGGGGACGGGCTCGCCTACCGCGAGTGGCTGTCCGTGGTGTGGGCGGACATCGTCGACCACCCGGACCCGGAGCAGAAGCGCCGGCACATCCTCGCCGGGACGGCGGTCGACTTCCGGGAGGGCGAGCGGATGCGCGACCCGAGGCGGCTCGCCGTGTACTTCACCAAGCACGGCAGCTTCAGCGCGAAGGAGTACCAGCACCGCGTACCGGAAGCCTGGTCTAAGCCGGGGGCCGGGCCGGGCCGGTTCTGGGGCTACTGGGGGCTGGACCCGGCGACGGCCGGGGTCGAGCTGGACCCGGCGGCGGCTGTGTGGGCCGGGCGGATCCTGCGCCGGTACGCCCGCGCCCAACAGGTCACCCAGCAACGGACCGTGCGCCGCGTCCGGGGCGGAGTGCCCGTGCCCACCGACCGGGTCGTCGGGCTCGCGGGCGCCCAGCTCGCCACCGCGCCTGAGCGTGTCCGCTACCGCAAGGTGCGCCGCCGGGTGACCCGGCTCGCCAACGGGCGGGGCTTCCTGTGCGTCAACGACGGGCCATCCCTGGCCGCTGAACTGGCCCGAGCCATCGACCGGCTCACCGGCCCGCCACCTGCGAACTGACCCCAGTTCGCACTAACTCGCTGATCGCTCCTGCCGGGCGTCGGCCGCGCTGTTCCCCGTGGGAACACCCAACGGCCGGCGCCCCGTCGTCGGTCGTGGCCGGGGCGGCTCCGGAGTGGCCACCCACTCGCCCGCGGCTGCCTGCTCGGCGGCTGTCGGCGAGTGCGGCGCCGGGTCCGTGGTCGTGCTCCTGGTGGTGCTCGGGCCGGTGCCTAGTGGGCGTCGCGCGGTGCTCATGACGGGAGTGTCCCGGACGCCCCACCACGTGCACGCAGAAGCCCCGCACCGGTCCGGTCCGGTGCGGGGCTTCGTGGTCGGGGGTGGGAGGGGCGGCCGGTCGCCTGGCAGTGAGTTGGCCGCCCCCCGCGCTGCTACTGGTCGCGCTGCTCGGTGCCGTGCACGTCGCCGTGGTGGGTCCCGCCGGACACGCCGTGGCTGTCGCCCAGGACGATCGAGCCGCCGAAGGTGACGCCCGCGTCCGTCACGGCCTTGATCAGCGCCTCCGGGTCGTCGCTGCTGGCCTGGTTGCCGCCGCCGAAGTTGAAGATGGCCATGGTTGGTCTCCTGTCTGGTCGGTTGGTGGGTGGGTGGTCAGACGCCGAGGTGACGGCGGCCGGAGTCGTACATGCGTCGGACGCTGGACTGCCGGTCGGCGTCGTCGAACAACGCGACGGCGATACGCCGCCACGACAGGCCGTAGTGGTCGCGGAGCTGCACGACCTGGACGGCGGCGCGGCGCTCCAGGAGCTGCGCGAGGTTCGCCGTGTGCATCGCCATCGCCGTGGCGTACTCCTCGCTCGCGGTCGGCTCGGTGTGTCCGGTCTCGCTCGCCCCGAGCGACTCCAGCGCGTAGGCGAGCTGCTCGGACTCGATCGCCTTGGCGAGGTAGCCGCGGGGGTCGTCCTCGGCCGGGCTCCACGAGATCTCGGCACGGTTCCCGGCGGTCTTCTCAACGATCACGGACATGGATGGCCTCCCCGATTCGGTCGGTGTGCGCTTTGTGCACACCACGACTATGGCAGGGGGTGTGCGCATTGCGCAACCCCCCTCCGGGAGTGGACCTGCCGCCCGGTGCGCCGCCCC
>NZ_JBFATR010000092.1:0-7556 GCF_040678395.1 Streptomyces sp. NPDC052687
GCTACGACAAGACGGCCACCATCTACCTGGCCGGCCTCCACCTCGCCGCCATCTTCATCTGGTCGGCGAGATGATCCGGAGGAAACGGCCTAGGCGCCCAGGGCTCCGTGGCACTCCTCATAACTCCGCCCCGCCCCACACCAACACCCATCCCCCCGCTCAGGCGGCCAAGCCACAGCCCGCCCCCGCGCAGCCAGAATCGTCGCGTACTGCGGCAGCAGGGTCGGGTCGGACGGGGACGTGCCCTCCGATGCCGCGAAGGCCTCGTAGGACGGGACCGTGCCGCGGACGATGCCCAGGTTGGAGGTGCCGGAGGCGGACAGCTCGCGGAGGGCGGACTCTATGGCGGCCAGGTGGGCCTCGTAGGAGGGGTACTCCGAGGCGAGTGACGGATAGTCGGCGAGGAGTTCCGTCAGTTCGGGCCGCGGCCAGTGGAGGATCGCCACCGGGAAGGGGCGGGACAGGGCCTCGCGGAACGTGCCCAGCTCCGCCTGGAGGCGGGAGATCTCCGCGCGGAGCTCCGCCGGGTTCTCCGAGCCCAGGGACCAGACGCGCTTCGGGTCGTGGAGTTCGTCCAGGGAGACCGGGGAGGTGTGCAGGGTGTCCGCGAGGGTGTCCCAGGGGTCGTGCGGGACGCCCAGCATGCGGCGGACGCGGTGGCGGCCGAAGAGCAGCGGGTGGGCGGCGTGAGGGGGCTCCTCCCCGTCCGTGAGGAGGCCTCGCGCGCCCTCCGTGTACGTCTCGTGCGCCGCCTCCAGCTCGTCGTGCGACTCCAGGGCCTCCGCGACGATCACCCAGGGGGCGGGATCGCGCGGGGCGGCCGTCCTGATGCCCTCGATGATCGCGCGGGCCTCCGCCTCATGGCCGTACTCCCACAGGTTCGCGGCCTTGAGGGCGCGGACGAGGTGGGGGTGTTCCAGGTCGGCCGGGCGGGAGAGCAGGCGGTCGTAGAGCGCTGTCGCCGCGGGGCGGTCGCCGGCCAGTTCCCGGTGGGCCGCGGCGCGCAGCAGCAGGGCCTCGGCGTCCTCGGGATACAGTCCGGCGGTTCGCTCCAGGCGGGCCGCTTCGGCGTGGTGGTCGACGTTTTCGGCGGGCGTGTCGGGGCGCATGATGGACACCGTACTGCCCTCCACTGACAAGGGTCAGGTATCCCGCGTCCAGTGGCGGCCCGGTACGACGCCACTCCGTCCACTTGCGACGTCCGCACCGCCACCGCAGCCGGAAGCCGCTGCGAGGGGCGGCAAGGGACGGCAGCACCGGAGCGCCGGCCTCCGTATGCCGTGACGGCCGGCGGCCTCCTCGTCGTGTCACCGCGCTGAGGTATAACCGTTCCTACGTACGTCTGCGCGAGGTGAGGCGGAAGGGGGCGCGTCGATGGTCCAGGCCCTGGGCAAGCTGCGTCCCGCCGCCCTGCTGCTCCTCCTCGTCCTCCAGCTCGTCCTGCTCGACGCCGGCAGCCTCTCCGCGACCGTCGCGCTCGCCGCGACCGCCGCCGCCGGGTCCGCGCTGGCCGTCTGTTCGCTGATCGCCGCGCGCTGCGCGCCCGCCGTGCCGCCGACGCGGGTCCGGACCGCGATCCGGGACCGTGACCGCCGTACGGCCTTCCTGCCGCAACGAGATCCCGACGCGCGGGGGCGTACGCGACCCCGAGCACCCGGGCGTGCCCTCCCGGCGACCTGCGCGCAGGGCATCCAGCAGGGCAGATAGCAGGACGTCCGGCAGGACGTCCAGCAGCATCCTCCTCGGGTGATCCCCGTCCGCGCGCGTCGTCATGCCGCCATTGCTGTCACGGCACGACGAGACCCCGGAGGGCTCACTCACTCATGTCCGTTTTCGCCCACCTCGTCGAGCGGCTGGCCGAGCTGCTCGAACCGCTCTTCCACGGCTCCGCGGCCGCCGCCGCGATCGTCCTGTTCACCGCGCTCGTACGGCTGCTGGTGCATCCGCTGTCCCGGGCCGCCGCGCGCGGGCAGAAGGCGCGCACCCGGCTGCAGCCGAGGATCGCCGAGCTGCGCGAGAAGTACCGCAGGGACCCGGAGCGGCTGCAGCGGGCCGTGCTGGAGCTGCACCGCGAGGAGCAGGTGTCGCCGCTGGCCGGCTGCCTGCCCGGGCTGCTGCAGCTGCCCGCCTTCTTCCTCCTCTACCACCTCTTCTCCAGCCCGGCGATCGGCGGCGAGGCCAACGAGCTGCTCGGGCACCGGCTGCTCGGCGCCCCGCTCGGCGACCGCTGGGCGGACGCGCTGAGTGCGGGCGGCCCCTTCGGGGAGGCGGGGCTCGTGTACGCCGGGCTGTTCGTCCTCGTCGCGGCCGTCGCCGCGTTCACCTACCGGGGTACGAAGATCATGATGGCCGCCCATCCGCCGGCACCCGTGGCGGACGGCGGGCAGCAGCTGCCTGGAATCGGCGCCGTCACCAAGGTCATGCCGTTCATGTCCTTCTTCACGCTGATCACGGTGGCCGTCGTGCCGCTGGCCGCCGCGCTGTACGTGGTCACCAGCACGACGTGGAGCGCCGTCGAGCGGGCCGTGCTCCACCGCTGACGCGCACCGCGGCCGCGGGTCCAGTACGTGAACGGGGTATTGCGGACTGGACCCCCACCTTGGAGGATCGGCCAAGTCCTCCGATGGCCGCGCGCCGCCGCACCCGGCCGCCGTCTCGGCGGACCGCCGCGATCGAGGGAGATTGTGATCATGAAGCTGCTGCGAGTCGGTACGGCCGGGGCCGAGCGGCCCGCGCTGCTCGACGCCGACGGCAACCTGCGGGACCTGTCGGGTGTCGTGCCGGACGTCGACGGAGCGCTGCTCGCGGACGACGCGGCGATGGCCCGCGTACGGGCCGCCGCCGACCGCGGGGAACTGCCGCTGCTGGACGCGGCCGGGGTGCGGATCGGTCCGCCGGTGGGCGGCATCGGCAAGGTCGTGTGCATCGGGCTGAACTACCACGACCACGCGCGCGAGACCGGGGCCGAGCCGCCGGCCGAGCCGGTCGTCTTCCTGAAGGCCGCGGACACCGTGGTCGGGCCGTACGACACCGTGCTGGTGCCGCGCGGCTCGGTGAGGACCGACTGGGAGGTCGAGCTGGCCGTCGTCATCGGGCGTACGGCCCGCTATCTGGACTCCGCGGAGGACGGGCTCGCGCATGTCGCGGGATACGCGGTGGCGCACGACGTGTCCGAGCGGGAGTACCAGATGGACCGCGGCGGCACCTGGGACAAGGGCAAGAACTGCGAGACGTTCAACCCGCTCGGGCCGTGGCTCGTGACGGCGGACGAGGTGCCGGACCCGCAGAAGCTCGGGCTGAGGCTGTGGGTCAACGGGGAGCTGAAGCAGGACGGGAGCACGGCGGAGCAGATCTTCTCCGTGGGGGAGGTCGTGCGGTACCTGTCGCACTTCATGACGCTCTATCCCGGCGATGTGATCAACACCGGGACGCCGGCGGGGGTGGCCTTCGGGCAGCCCGAGCCCAAGCCCTATCTCCGGCCCGGGGACGTGGTCGAGCTGGAGGTGGAAGGGCTCGGGCGGCAGCGGCAGGTGCTGCGCGGCGCGTAGGAGGCGCTTGGGGGCGTGGGGGGAGCGCGGTGCGTCGGCGGCTGCCGGTTCGCCGTGGTTGCTCGCGCAGTTCCCCGCGCCCCTCAACAGGTCCTGCTCACCCCAGCAGCGATGCCAGGCGCCGCCAGCCCGCCCTCGGCAGGGACTCCCTCGGGCCGCCGTCCACCAGTTGGAGCGCCACGTGGTCCGCGCCCGCTTCGGTGAAGGAGTCGATGCGGGCGCGGATCCGCTCCTCGTCGCCCCAGGCGTACACCGCGTCGATCAGCCGGTCGCTGCCGCCGTGCGCCAGGTCGTCCTCCGTGAAGCCGTTGCGGAGGAAGTTGTTGGTGTAGTTGGGCAGGGCGAGGTACATGGCGAGGGCCTCGCGGGCCAGGGCGCGCGCCCGGTCCGGGTCGGTCTCCAGGATCACCTTCAGCTCCGGTGCGAGCAGCGGGCCGTCGCCCAGGATCTCGCGGGCCTGCGCGGTGTGCTCCGCCGTCACCAGGTACGGGATCGCCCCGGCGGCCCGCTCGCGGGACAGTTCCAGGGTCTTCGGGCCGAGGGCCGCGAGGGTGCGGCGGTCCGCCGGTACGCCCGCCTCGTCCAGCGCGTCGAGATAGCGGACCAGGGCGGAGTACGGCCGCCGGTACTGCGCCGCCCGCTGGGCGTGGCTCACGCCGAGGCCCAGGACGAAGCGGCCGGGATGGGCGGAGTGCAGCTCGGCGAAGGAGGCCGCGCTGTCGGCGGCCTCGTACTGCCAGATGCTCTGGATGCTGGTGCCGACGGTGAGCGCCGAGGTGGCCTTCAGCAGCGGGGCGGCGTGCTCGGCCGCGCTGTTGCCGCCGAGCCAGACCGCGCCGAAGCCCAGCTCCTCCAACTCGGCCGCCGCGTCGGCCCGTTCACCGGCGCGGGCCGGGTCCTCGTCGCGCAGGCCGAAGCTCCAGATGCCGTACCGGCCGATCTGCTCCTTCAAGGGCGGCGTGCTCATACGTGTGATCCCTCCGGCGTGCTGCGGCAGTTACTGCCGTGCCAACCGGAGGGACCGGTCACGTATTTCCCGTCGGGGAAAGCGGTGACGAAAACTGAGGGGCGTTCAGGAGAGCTTCAGGAATTCCTCCAGCGCCTCCACGACGAACCGGTGGTCCTGGAGCTGCGGCAGTCCGGAGACCGTGACCGCGCCGACCACGCCCACGCCCTCCACGGTGACCGGGAAGGAGCCGCCGTGCGCGGCGTACTCGTCCGGGTCGAGGCGGGAGGACTCCTCGAACGTCGTGCCCTTGGCGCGGAACCGGGCACCGACCAGGTACGACGCCGAGCCGTAGCGCTCCACCACCCGGCGCTTGCGGGCGATCCACGCGTCGTTGTCGGGCGTGGAGCCGGGCAGGGCGGCGTGGAAGAGCTGCTGGCCGGCGCGGTGGATGTCGATGGCGACGGGGGCCTGGCGCTCCCGGGCCAGCCGGACCAGAAGGGAGCCCAGCTCCCAGGCGTCGTCGTGCGTGAACCGGCGGAAGACCAGGCGGCGTTCCTGGGCCTCCAGTTCCTCGATGCTCGGCGTCAGCTCGGGGGCGATCTTGGGGGTCATGGCGTGCGGGGTGTGCGGGGTGTGCTTCTGCGGGTGCGTCACAGGGTCACCGTCACTCCGTCTCGGGCCGAACGGCGGGCCGCTTCCAGTACGTCGAGGGCGGCGGCCGCCTCCAGCGCGGTCACCGGGTTGGGTCCATCCTGCGACAGCGCGCGGGCCACCGCCGCGTAGTAGGCGGGATAGTCACCGGGCAGCGTGGGCACCGGCCGGCCGCCGCCGGTCACCGGGGACTCTCCCGCGCCGACGCGGCCCCACAGGGACTCGGGCTCCGCGCCCCAGCCGTCCCCGTCCGCGCCGCCGGGGCGCAGCCCCTCGCGCAGGGCCGCCTCCTGCGGGTCCAGGCCGTACTTGACGTACCCCGCCCGCGAGCCCAGCACCCGGAAGCGCGGGCCGAGCTGGGCGGCCGTGGCCGAGACGTACAGGTGGGAGCGGACGCCGTTGGCGTGCGTCAGCGCGAGGAACGTGTCGTCGTCGGTCTCCGCGCCGGCGCGACGGATCACCGACTCCGCGTAGACCTGGGTGACGGGGCCGAAGAGGACCAGGGCCTGGTCGACGACATGGCTGCCGAGGTCGTACAGCAGACCGCCGATCTCCGCCGGGTCGCCGGACTCCCGCCAGCCGCCCTTCGGCTGCGGGCGCCACCGCTCGAAGCGGGACTCGAACCGCCATACGTCGCCCAGCTCGCCCTGGTCGAGCAGCGCGCGCAGGGTGAGGAAGTCGTTGTCCCAGCGGCGGTTCTGGAAGACCGACAGCAGCAGGCCGCGCTCCTCGGCCAGGGCCGCCAGCTCGCGCGCCTCGGCCGCGGTGCCCGCGACCGGCTTGTCGACGACGACCGGCAGGCCGGCCTTCAGGGCGGTGCCGGCGAGCGGGACGTGCGTCTTGTTCGGGGACGCGATGACGATCAGGTCGAGGTCGTCGGCGCGGTCGAACAGCTCGTCCGGGGTCGCGGCGATCCGGACGCCCGGGTGCTCGGCGCGGGCCTGGTCCTGCCGCTCCGGGTTCGAGGTGACCACCGTGTCGAGGGCCAGGCCGTCAGTGGCGGCGATCAGCGGGGCGTGGAAGACGGATCCCGCGAGGCCGTAGCCGATGAGGCCGACGCGGAGAGGGGTGCCTGAGGTGCCAGTCGTCATGCGTCCACTTTCGCAACGCTGTTGCCAAAGTGCAAGCGGCGGGGAGAATAGGTCGCGTGAACCGGACGAACGCAGCCGAGAGCGCGGGCGCGAATCTGCTGGCGCTGCGCAGCCACAACACCGCGCTGGTGCTGGACCTGCTGCGCACGGCCGGCGAGGAGGGCATCAGCCGGCTGGAGCTGGCCGAGCGCACCGGGCTCACCCCGCAGGCGGTCAGCAAGATCACCGCACGGCTGCGGGGCGAGGGGCTGGCCGCCGAGGCGGGGCGCCGCGCCTCCACCGGCGGCAAGCCCCGCACCGTCCTGCGGCTGGTCCCGGACGCCGGACACGCGGTGGGGGTCCATCTCGACCGGGACGAGCTGCGAGCCGTGCTCGTGGACCTCACCGGCGCGGTGGTGGCGCAGCGGCGGGCTCCGCTGGACCTGGGGGCGGGCGCGGAGGCCGTCCTGGAGGGCGTACGGCGGGAGGTCGCCGGCCTGGTCGGCGGCGGTGCGGTCCCTCGCCTCGCGGAGGGCGTGCTCGGTGTGGGCGTCGCCCTGCCCGGTCCGCTCGACCACGGGCGCGGCGTGCTGCACCGGGTCACCGGGTTCCCCGAGTGGGACGGCTTCCCGCTGCGGGACGCGCTGGCGCGGCGGCTCGGGATGCCGGTCGTCGTCGACAAGGACACCAACGCGGCGGCGCTCGGGCTCGCGGTGGGGGAGGGGGTCGGCCGCGACGTGGGGTCGTTCGCCTACCTCCACCTCGGTACGGGGCTGGGCGCCGGGCTGGTGATCGGCGGCGCCGTGCACCGGGGGGCGCGCACCGGCGCCGGGGAGTTCGGGCACCAGGTCGTGCAGCTCGACGGGCCGCCCTGCACCTGCGGCGGGCGCGGCTGCATCGAGGCCCTGTGCCTGGCCGCCGTCGCGGACGGCGACCTCGACGCCGCCGCGCGCGTGCTCGGCGCGGGCGCCGCGAACCTCGTCGGGCTGCTCGACATCGACCTCGTCCTGCTCGGCGGCCGTACGGTGGCCGGCGCGCCGGAGGCGTTCGTACGCGGTGTCACCCGCGTCCTCGCCGACCGCGCCCGGCGTGAGGGCGCGGCCACGGTGCCCGTACGGGTCGCCCCCGGCGGCGAGCGGGGGGTCGCCGAGGGGGCGGCGCAGTTGCTGCTGGCGCCGTTGTTCGGGCGGGCGGAGTCGTGAGACGGCGGGTGAGCGGGTGTGGGTGGGGTGGGGGGGGGGGGGGGGCCCCCCCCCCCCCCCCCCCCCCCCCCCCCCCCGGCCGCCCCCCCCGCCCCCCCCGGGGCGCCCCCCCCCCCCCCCGCCCCCCCCCCCCCCC
>NZ_JBFATR010000093.1:0-7445 GCF_040678395.1 Streptomyces sp. NPDC052687
CCGCGCAGCGCACCCCCAACCGACAGCTCGCCGCGCTCATCGCAGAAGCGGGGTTCTCCAACGCAGGTCTGGCCCGTCGAGTGGACCAGCCCGGTCACTCCCTGAAGCGGTACCACAGACGCGGATAGCGCTCGGCGAGCGCGCTCTCGTCCTCGAAGTTCACCGGGGTGCCCTCCGGTTCGGCCGGGGCGGGCGGGATGCCGAGGTCCGGGGCGACCGTGCCGGTCAGCTGCTCGTACGCCTCGTCGGCCGCGTACCCGAGGTCCTCGCCGTCGCCGTCGATCTCCTCGTCGAAGTCGTCGAGCAGGTCGGCCAGGGAGTCCGGGTCGTGCAGGGCGCCCTCGAACACCTCGCGGCCCTGCCCGATCAGCCAGCAGCGGAAGAAGTCGAAGGCGTCGTCGCTGGCCCCGTCCAGCAGCACCCAGGCGGCGCCCCACAGGTCCCAGCGGTAGGCGCGGTTGTAGCGCGCCTCGAAGTGACGGGCGAAGTCCAGCACGGCCTCCGGGTCGAGCTGGAGCAGCCGGTCCACGAGCAGCTCGGCCTGCTCCTCCGGATCACCCTCCGCGGACTGCCGGGTGGTGTCGATGAGCTCCCAGAACTCCGTCTCGTCCATCACCGCTCCAGCATCGTCCCTGGCGCACCCGGACGCACCTTCAGTGTCCCGTGCCCGCCCCGCCGTACAGCCGCGCCAGCCGCCGCGCGTCCGCGGCCAGCCGCTCGCGCAGCGACACCGGGGACAGCACCTCCGCCTCCGGGCCGAGGGCGGTCAGCTGGGTGTGCGCGACCTCCTCGGACTCCACCCGCAGGGTGACGGTGACCCGGCCGTGCGCGTCCGGCTCGCCCGCCGTGGCCAGGGCGTCCCGGGCGGAGACCGGATCGACGGCGTACGGCAGCCTGCGCACGCCCTCCGCGGAGAGCCGCACCACGACCTCCGCGCGCAGCAGCGACCGCGCGAACCGCTCGGCCTGCTCCTCCCAGAACGCGGGCAGGTCGAAGTCCTCGGCGCGGGTGAACCGGTCCTCGCCGGGCTCGACGGCCGTGAACCGGTCGATGCGGTACGTGCGGTACGCCGGGGAGGTGCCCGCGTCGGCGACCCGCGCGCACAGGTACCAGACGCCCGCCTTCAGCACGAGCCCGTACGGCTCCAGCAGCCGCTCCACCTCGCGGTCCCCGCGCCGGTACCGGGCGGTGACCCGGCGGTCGTCCCACACCGCGTCCGCGACCGCGGGCAGCAGCTCGGGCGTCTTCAGCTGTCTGAACCAGCCCGGCGCGTCCAGATGGAACCGCTGGGCCGCCGTGCGCGGCGCGTCCCGCAGGGACGGCAGGAGCGCCGCCGACACCTTCAGCCGGGCCGCCGACGCCGCGTCCTCCAGGCCCATCTCGCGCAGCGCCCCGGGCACGCCGGACAGGAACAGCGCCTCGGCCTCGCTGCGGTGCAGCCCGGTCAGCCGGGTGCGGTAGCCGCCGATCAGCCGGTAGCCGCCGGCCCGTCCCCGGTCGGCGTAGACCGGCACACCCGCCTCGGACAGCGCCTGGGCGTCCCGTGTGACGGTCCGCTCGGACACCTCCAGCTCCCGCGCCAGTTCGGCGGCGGTCATGGACGGCCGGGACTGGAGCAGCAGCACCATCTTGATCAGCCGGGCAGCGCGCATGCCGCCCATGATGCAGGAAGGCCCCCGCCGGGCAGCGGGGGCCTTCACCGGAGACGAGCGGCCTTACAGGCCGTAGCGCTCGCGCGCCTCCTTCACGGCGGTCGCCTTCACCTCGCCGCGCTTGGCCAGCTGGGCCAGGGCGGCGACGACGATCGACTGCGCGTCGACACCGAAGTGGCGGCGGGCGGCCTCACGGGTGTCGGACAGGCCGAAGCCGTCCGCGCCCAGCGAGGACCAGTCCTGCTCCACCCACTGCGCGATCTGGTCCGGGACCTGGCGCATGTAGTCGGAGACCGCCAGCACCGGGCCCTCGGCGCCCTGCAGCGCCTGGCGCACGTACGGCACCCGCTCCTCGCCGCGCAGCAGTGCCGCGTCGGCCTCCAGCGCGTCCCGGCGCAGCTCGCTCCACGAGGTCGCGGACCACACGTCGGCGGCCACGCCCCACTCCTCGGCGAGCAGCTTCTGCGCCTGCAGGGCCCAGTGGATCGCGGTGCCCGAGCCCAGCAGCTGGATGCGCGGCGCGTTCGCGGCGACCTCCACACCCGCCGACTCGGCCGTGTTGAAGCGGTACAGGCCCTTGACGATGCCCTCGTCGATGCCGAGGCCCTGCGGCTTGGCGGGCTGCGGCAGCGGCTCGTTGTAGACCGTCAGGTAGTAGAAGACGTTCGGGTCCTCGCCGGGGGCCGCCTCGCCGTACATCCGGCGCAGACCGTCCTTGACGATCGTGGCGACCTCGTAGGCGAACGCCGGGTCGTAGGTGAGGGCGGCCGGGTTGGTGGCCGCGATCACCGGGGAGTGGCCGTCGGCGTGCTGGAGGCCCTCACCGGTCAGCGTGGTGCGGCCGGCGGTGGCGCCGATGAGGAAGCCGCGGCCGAGCTGGTCGCCGAGCTGCCACATCTGGTCGGCGGTGCGCTGCCAGCCGAACATCGAGTAGAAGATGTAGAACGGGATCATCGGCTCGCCGTGCGTCGCGTACGACGTGGAGGCGGCGATGAAGTCGGCCATCGAGCCGGCCTCGGTGATCCCCTCGTTGAGGATCTGGCCGTTCGTGGCCTCCTTGTAGTACATCAGCTGGTCGCGGTCGACCGGCTCGTACGTCTGGCCCTTCGGCGAGTAGATGCCGAGCGACGGGAACAGCGACTCCATGCCGAAGGTGCGCGCCTCGTCGGGGACGATCGGCACCCAGCGCTTGCCGGTCTCCTTGTCGCGGACCAGGTCCTTGATGAGGCGGACGAAGGCCATGGTGGTGGCCACGTTCTGGGAGCCGGAGCCCTTGTCGAAGGCGGCGAAGGCCTTCTCGGCGGGGGCGGGCAGCGGTGCGACCGGGTGGACGCGGCGGGCCGGGGCCGGACCGCCGAGGGCGGCGCGGCGCTCCTGGAGGTAGCGGACCTCGGGGGAGTCGGCGCCCGGGTGGCCGTAGGGGACCACGCCGTCGACGAAGTCGCTGTCCTTGATCGGCAGGTCGAGCAGGTCGCGCATCGCCTTGAACTCGTCCACCGAGAGCTTCTTCATCTGGTGGTTGGCGTTCTTGGAGGCGAAGCCCTCGCCGAGGGTGTGGCCCTTGACCGTCTGGGCCAGGATCACCGTCGGGGCGCCCTTGTGCGCGAGGGCGGCCCGGTAGGCGGCGTAGACCTTGCGCGGCTCGTGGCCACCGCGCGAGACGTGGAAGCACTCCAGGATCTTGTCGTCGCTCAGCAGCTTCGCCATCTCGACGAGCGCCGGGTCCTTGCCGAAGAAGTCCTGGCGGATGTAGGCGGCGTCGCGGGTCTGGTACGTCTGGATCTGCGCGTCCGGTACCTCGCGCAGCCGGCGTACGAGCGCTCCGGTGGTGTCGAGCTGGAACAGCTCGTCCCAGGCGGATCCCCACAGCGTCTTGACGACGTTCCAGCCGGCGCCGCGGAACTGGGCCTCCAGCTCCTGCACGATCTTGAAGTTGGCGCGGACCGGGCCGTCCAGGCGCTGCAGGTTGCAGTTGATGACGAAGGTGAGGTTGTCCAGCTCCTCACGCGCGGCCAGCGCGAGCGCCGCCGTCGACTCCGGCTCGTCCATCTCGCCGTCGCCGAGGAACGCCCACACGTGCGAGGAGGAGACGTCCTTGATGCCGCGGTTGGTCAGGTAGCGGTTGAAGCGCGCCTGGTAGATCGCGGAGAGCGGGCCGAGACCCATGGAGACGGTGGGGAACTCCCACAGCCAGGGCAGCCGGCGCGGGTGCGGGTACGAGGGCAGGCCGTTGCCGCCGGACTCGCGGCGGAAGTTGTCGAGGTGGTCCTCGTTCAGCCGGCCGTCGAGGAAGGCGCGGGCGTAGATGCCGGGGGAGGCGTGGCCCTGGATGTACAGCTGGTCGCCGGAGCCGGCGGCGTCGCCGGAGTCCTTGCCCTTGAAGAAGTGGTTGAAGCCGGTCTCGTACAGCCACGCCGCGGAGGCGAAGGTGGCGATGTGGCCGCCGACGCCGTACTTGGAGCCGCGGGTCACCATGGCCGCCGCGTTCCAGCGGTTCCACGCGGTGATCCGGGCCTCCATCTCCTCGTCACCGTCGATGGCGGGCTCGGCGGCGGTGGGGATGGTGTTGACGTAGTCGGTCTCGAGGAGCTTCGGCAGCGCGATGCCGGTGCCCTCGGCACGCTCCAGCGTGCGCCGCATCAGGTACGCGGCACGGTGCGGGCCGGCCGCCTTGGCGACCGCGTCCAGCGAGGCCTGCCATTCGGCGGTCTCCTCGGGGTCGCGGTCGGGGAGCTGGTCGAGCGCGCTCGGCTGGATGGCGTTGGGGTCGGTCATGTCGCCGCCTTCCTCAGTCGAAGGGGGTTCCCTCATCGGTAAGGGTTCGGGGGTGCCCTTGGTCTTTGGCAGGACAGGGCTGGGACTTCGGTGGAAGTCCGTCGGCGACTGTAACCCCCTGATCGATGATCGATCAAAGGGTTGACGGGGAAAACCTCTCGACAACGAGAAAATAGGCACGGGGTGCCTTGGAGGATGGCACCGGGTGACGCGTTTTTGCCTCGTTTTCGCAGGTGGAAACCCGTCTGAGCGCAGGTTTGCTCGGGTGTCACCCCGCCGCGGCGGACGGATCCGCACCGGCGGTCTCCGGCTCACGGCCGCCGGGATGCCGGTGCGACCAGTTCAGGAACACCCCGCAGGACAGCAGCGACCAGCCCGTCAGCACCAGGAACGGCAGGGCGTGCTGGTGCCCGGCGAAGTACACCGCCGTGTGCTGGGCGTTCACCGAGGCGCCCGGCGGCAGCCAGCGGCCGATCGCGCCCAGCACCGACGGCAGCAGCGGCCAGGACACCGCGCCGCCCGAGGAGGGATTGCCCACCAGCACCATCACACCCCAGGTCGGCAGCATCGCCCAGCGGCCGATGAGGGTGTTGAACATGGTGAAGACCATGCCGCTGGTGAACATCGTCAGCGCCAGGATCAGCCACGACTCGGGGAACGGCAGATCCACCGACCCGAGCAGCCAGTCCACCGCCGCCGCGATCGCGAAGCCGCCCAGCAGCGCGTACGCCGCCGTGAAGGCGATCCGCTCCAGCGGATTCAGCGCCCGCGCGTGCACGCTCAGCTGGATCGCCCCGACGAAGCCGATGATGACGGCGGCCAGCGAGATGTAGAAGATCGCGAGCCCGCGCGGATCGCCCGGCTGGAGCGGGTTGACGTCCCGGACGGTGACCGACACCCCGGTCCGCTCGCCGGCCTCGAGCGCCGCCTCGGACAGCACGTCGGCCACCGACGCGCCGGACGCGCCCGCGACGTCGAGCGTGACCGCCCGGCCCGCGTCGCGCACCTCGACGATCCCGAAGACCTCCTGCTCGTCCACGGCCGCGCGGGCGGCGGCCGGACGGTCGTAAGGGCGCACCCGCACCGACGCGTTCAGCACCTCCTCCAGCCCGTCGAGGAAGGCCCGGCCGCGCGCGTGGTCGTACGACCCCACCACCGCCGTCGGGATCGCGCGCGGCGTCGGATTCGCCATCGCATACGTGTACGACCAGGCGAACAGGCCCGCCGCCGCGCTCAGGATCAGCACCAGCACCGTCGCCGGCAGGAACGGCGACTCCTTGAAACGCTCCCACGACGGCCGTGAATCGGACATGCCGGTCAGACTAGGACAGCTGCCGGGAGCCCGCCCGCGGACTCACGCGCGCGGCGCGCACCCCAGGACGTGCGCCTTCACGATCTCCGCGATCCGCGGGTCACGGCGCCGGAAGGCGGCGAGCAGCTCCTCGTGCTCCTCCGCGTACGACTGCTGGACGGTGCCCAGCCAGCGGATCGACAGCGCGGTGAACACCTCGATGCCGAGCCCTTCCCAGGTGTGCAGCAGCACCGAGTTGCCGGCCGCCCGCACCAGCTCCCGGTGGAAGCCCACCGTGTGCCGCACCTGGGCCGTGCCGTCCGAGGCCCGGTCCGCGTCGTACAGCGCGGTGACGTGCGGCTCCAGCGCCGAGCAGTCCTCCGCGAGCCGGTCGGCCGCGAGTTCGGCGGCGATGGCCTCGAGACCGGCCCGGACCGGATAGCTCTCCTCCAGGTCCGCGGCCGTCAGGTTCCGCACCCGCACGCCCTTGTTGGGCGCGGACTCGATCAGCCGCAGCGACTCCAGTTCGCGCAGGGCCTCGCGCACCGGCGTCTGGCTGACCTCCAGCTCGGTCGCGATCCGCCGCTCCACGATGCGCTCGCCCGGCTGCCAGCGCCCGCTGATGATCCCCTCCAGGATGTGCTCGCGGATCTGTTCGCGCAGCGAGTGGATGACGGGCGCGGTCATGAGGGCTCCTTAGGGCGCGTTGACGTTTAGACAATACGGCCCTGACGCTGCGCCGGAAGGGCGCGCGCGGGTGCTTTGGCGCAGGTGAGACGCGCGTAACAGCTCGGTTCCGCTGGTGTCGGGCGGGTGCGGCTCGTACGTGACCGGCCGCGCGGTTCCTCGCGCCCCTGGACGCACGAGTGCCCTTGCCCGGGGATTTTGGGCAAGGGCACTCATGGGAGCCGAAGGGCTTACAGGCCCAGCTCGACCTCGAACTCGCCGGCCTCGAGGATGGCCTTGACCGCGGTCAGGTAACGCGCGGCGTCGGCGCCGTCCACCAGGCGGTGGTCGTAGGAGAGGGTCAGGTACGTCATGTCGCGGACGCCGATGACCGTGCCCTCCTCCGTCTCGATGACGGCCGGACGCTTGACCGTGGCACCGATGCCGAGGATCGCGACCTGGCCCGGCGGCACGATGATCGTGTCGAACAGCGCGCCGCGCGAACCGGTGTTGGAGATGGTGAAGGTCGCGCCGGACAGCTCGTCCGGAGTGATCTTGTTGGCGCGGACCTTGCCCGCCAGCTCCGCCGTGGCCTTGGCGATACCGGCGATGTTCAGGTCACCGGCGTTCTTGATGACCGGGGTCATCAGGCCCTTCTCGGAGTCCACCGCGATACCGATGTTCTCGGTGTCGAAGTAGGTGATGGTCCCCTCGGCCTCGTTGATCTTGGCGTTGATGACCGGGTGGGCCTTCAGCGCCTGCGCGGCGGCCTTGACGAAGAACGGCATCGGGGAGAGCTTGACGCCCTCGCGGGCCACGAACGCGTCCTTCGCCCGGGCGCGCAGCTTCATCAGGCGGGTGACGTCGACCTCGACGACCGACGACAGCTGCGCCTGCTCGTGCAGCGCCTTGACCATGTTGTCGCCGATGACCTTGCGGATGCGGGGCATCTTGACGGTCTGGCCGCTGGTCGCGCTGCAGCCGCTGGAGCAGGACACCGGTCGTGACGACCTCCACGCGTGCGTGACGTCCCACGACCCGCTCCCCGCGCACCGTGTAGC
>NZ_JBFATR010000094.1:0-7232 GCF_040678395.1 Streptomyces sp. NPDC052687
GCCGTCACCGCCACCGGCACCACCGCCTGCGCGCTGGCCGCCACGGGACGCCGGCGGGCCGCCCTGGCCGCCGGGCTCGGCTGGGCCGCGGGCACCGCCGCCTTCGCCCGGTCCCGTCTCGCCCCCGGCCCGCACACCCCGGACGAGGTGACCACCGTGCTGGTCACCAGCGTGCTCATCCCGCCCGCCGCCACCTGGTACCGGCTGTCCGGACGCTGGCGGCACCGGGCCGCGCAGCCCTGGCGGGAGGTGGCCGTATGACCCGCGTGCGGGCCGTGCTGTTCCACCGCGACCGCGTGCTCCTGCGAGACGCCCCCCGGTCCGCCGACGACGTCCGCCCCGCCCCCGGCGCCGCCGAGGCCCTGTGGCAGCTGCGCCGGCACGGCCTGCGGACCGGCGTCGTCACCCGGCGAGGACAGCTCACCGAGAGCGAGACGCGCCGCGTCGACACCCGCGTCGACGAACTCCTCGGCCCCTTCGACGTCTGGGCCGTCTGCCCGCACGCCGCCGACGAGGACTGCCGCTGCTACCCACCCGAACCGGCCCTGCTGCTGTGGGCCGCGGGACGGCTGTGCACCGCGCCGGACGCCTGCGCCCTGGTCGGCGAGACCGGCGCCGACGCCGAGGCCGCGCACCGGGCGGGCGCCCGGGCCCTCCTCCTGGGCGACCCGCCGGCCGCCGGGGAACGGCCCGCCGCCGAGGTCGTCCCCGACCTCACGGCGGTCGCCCGGGCCCTCGTGCCGGACGGACACGGCGAAGAGGAAAGGCACGGGTAGGCAGGGGTAGACACCGGTCTTCGGCCCTCACCCGTCGCCGGGGCGTTCCAGGGCTCACCGGGGCGTTCCGGGGCTGACCCGGAGGTCAGGCGGCCGAGCCGCCGACCGCGTGCGGGCGGCCGTCGAGCGCGTCCAGCAGCCCGTCGGCCCCGTCCCGCTCACCGCCCGCCGCGAACCGCGCCCGCGCCCGCCGCGCCTCCTCCCGCCCAGGACCGAGGCACCACCGCCACCACCGCTCCAGGCCGTCCGCGTCGGCCCGCTCGGCGGGCAGCAGCGCGGGCCAGCCGCAGGCGCGGGCCTGGGCGGTGACCTTGGCGCCGCCCGCGACCGGGTCGACGGCGAGCGCGGGCGTACCGGCCCGCAGGGCCAGCACCAGGCCGTGCAGCCGGTCGGTGACGACCACGTCCAGCCGGGCGAGGACCGCGTCGAGCTGGGCGGGCGTCGCGCACAGCCGCCAGTCGCGGGTGTCCAGCCGGGTCTCCAGCTCCAGCCGGGCGCAGTCCTTCCCGGCCAGCCAGCGCGTCACCCGCTCCGCGACCAGGTCGTGGCGGCGCAGCGGCCCGTACTCGTGCTGCCCGTGGGTGAGGATCACGCCGGCCACGGGCGGGGCGGGTGCGGCCGGGGCCCGGGCCGCCAGATCGGGCGTCGGCGCGGCGTCCGGCGCGTCGCGGGCCAGGACCCGGTGGAACCCGGTGACGGCCGGCGAGCCGGGATCGACCACCGACGTGCCCACCGCGATCCGCACGCAGTGCGCGAACCGCCGGTGCAGGTCCTCGATCTGCGGGCCGTGCAGGGGGCCGCACACGAACACCAGATGCGAGTACCGATCGGGCCGTACGTCGTCCAGGTGCGGCGCCCCGGGCCGGAAGCCGGGGCTCCAGACGACGTCGTACGGCCGGCCCGCCCGCCTCAGCGTCTCCTCGACGCGGGCGAGCGCCAGCACGTCCCCGGCGGTCGCCTCCCCGTCCCGGAAGGTGAACCAGCCGGTGAGCAGAATCCGTCGTGGCGCGGTCACGGCGGGCCGAGTGCCCGGCAGGACCGGAGCCCAATCGGACGAAAGGCCCCGCATGACCCCGGCCCCGCGCCCCCGCGCCCCGGCGCCGCGCCGTGGTGGGCCTCGGCTTCCGTGCCCGGCTGTACACCGGCCCCTCACCGGCCCGCACGCCGACCGGGCCGACCTCGTGGGCTTCTGCGACGCCAACCGGGGTGCGCGGTGCGGGCGCGGGACGTCCTGGACCTCTGACACACCGCCGCCGCGCACCGGCGGCCGCACGTACGCCTCCGGCAGTCGCCGCCGCGCCTCCCGGTTTCCCGGCGGTCGCCGTCACGCCTCCAGGTAGCGCAGCACCGCGAGGATGCGCCGGTTGTAGCCGTCGGCCTGGTTGAGATCCAGCTTGTCGAACACCGCGTTGAGATGCTTCTCCACCGCGCTCTGGGAGATGTGCAGCCGCCCGGCGATCGCCGCGTTGGTGTGCCCCTGGGCCAGTTCCTCCAGCACCCCGCGCTCGCGCGGCGTGAGCCGGGCCAGCGGATCGGTGTGCGTGGTGCGCAGGACCAGCTGCCGCACCACCTCGGGGTCGATCGCGGCCCCGCCCGCGTGGATCCGCTCCAGCGCGTCCAGGAACTCCTCGACCTGCGCCACCCGGTCCTTGAGCAGGTAGCCGACCCGCTCGGCGCTCACGGCCAGCAGCTGGGCCGCGTAGTGGCGTTCGATGTGCTGCGACAGCACCAGCACGCCGACCTCCGGCCACCGCTCACGGATCTGCAGGGCGGCGCGCAGCCCCTCGTCGGTGTGGGTCGGCGGCATCCGGATGTCGACGACGACGAGGTCCGGCCGGTGCTCCGCCACCGTTTCCACCAGTGTCACGGCGTCACCGAGCGCCGCCACCACCTCGTGGCCCTCGTCGGCGAGCAGCCGCACCAGACCCTCCCGCAGCAGGGTGGAGTCCTCGGCGAGGATCAGGCGCATGGCAGCTCCGCGGTGATGACGGTGGGTCCCCCGAGGGGGCTGTCGACGTGCAGGGTCCCGTCGAGCGCCGCGACCCGGCCGCGCAGCCCGGTCAGCCCGCCGCCGGCCGGGTCCGCGCCGCCCGCGCCGTCGTCCTCGACCCGTACGGTGAGCCGGCCGGCACCGCGCACCACCCGCACCGAGACCGCGGTGGCCGCGGCGTGCTTGACGGCGTTGGTGACGGCCTCGGACACCACGAAGTAGGCGGCCGTCTCCACGGGCCGGGGCAGCGGCCCGCCGGTCTCGCAGCGGATCCGCAGCGGCAGCGGGGAGCGCTCGGCCACCCCGCCCAGCGCCTCCTCGAGACCGAGGCTGTCCAGAGCCGACGGGTAGACGCGCCAGGCCACCTCCCGCAACTCGGTGAGCAGGCCCCGGGATTCCTCGTGCGCCTGGGCCAGCAGGGCGTCGGCGCGTTCGGGGTCGCGGCCGCGGCGGGCCCGGCCGAGCAGCATGGCCAGCGCGACCAGGCGTTGCTGGACCCCGTCGTGCAGATCGCGTTCGATGCGCCGCCGCTCGGCGTCCACCGCCGCCACGACCGCGGCCCGGCTCGCGGCCAGCTCGTCGATCCGCCGTCGCAGCAGCTCCCGCTCCGACGGGCCGAAGCACTCCCGGGCCGACCGGGCGTCGAGCGCGGCCAGCGAGCGCAGCCCCTGGAGGTCGAGGAAGAGCAGCACACCGCCCAGCACCACCTGGGTCAGCAGTTCCTCCCAGCCGACGCCGCCGCGCGCCACCGCGTACGCCAGCAGCCCGGCCAGCCCGGCGCCGAGCCCGAGCAGCCCGATCACCACGGCGGTCAGCAGGCCCGCCGCCGCGCGGAGCGCGACATAGCGCAGGACCTTGTCGTCGGACGCCGCGTAGTGCTCGGGGAAGCGGTCGCCGAAGTACACGGCGCGGCGGGCCCGTTCCAGCGCCGCGAGCCGGCGCACCCCGGCCATCAGCAGACCGAGGGCGTCCGGCCGGGTGCGCGGCCAGAGCAGGAAGGGGCCGAGGACGACTCCGGTGACGAGGAGATGGGCGGCGGCTGCCGGCGCGGTCGCACAGCCGAGCAGCACACCGAGCCAACGACGCGTCACCGCAACGGCGTTGCTCGCGTTCTCGGGCACGGGCCGAGAGCCTAGTGCGGCCCGACCGGCCCGATCAACGCCGTCGACTGTCGCGCCGGGCCGGTCGACGAGGTAGCCCTTCGCGTCAGCCGTCGCGCCGGGCCGGTCGGCGTTGTCGCCGGCCGCCCCGGGGACGCGCGTGTCAGCCGTCGGGCCGGGCCGGTCGGCGCCGTCAGCCGTCGCGCCGGGAAGGTCGGCGCCGTCAGCCATCGTGCCGGTGCCGGGCCGGGGCGCGGCGGCGTCCCTTCAGGCGTACGGTCACGTAGGCGGCCAGCGCCACGGCGGCCAGCACCAGGACGGCCTTGCTGAGCAGCCCCACGTACTGGCCCACCACGTCCCAGCGGTCGCCCAGCCAGTAACCGGACAGCACCAGGACGCTGTTCCAGATCAGGCTGCCGATCGTGGTGAGCATGATGAACAGGGGCATCGGCATCCGCTCGACACCGGCCGGCACCGAGATCAGACTGCGGAAGACCGGCACCATCCGGCCCAGCAGGACCGCCTTGGTGCCGTGCCGGGCGAACCACTCCTCGGTGCGCTCCAGATCGGACGTCTTCACCAGCGGCAGCCGCTCCCACAGCGCGTACAGCCGGTCGCGGCCCAGCAGCACGCCGATCCAGTACAGGGCGACCGCCCCGACCACCGAACCCAGCGTCGTCCACACCAGCGCCGACGTCAGGCTCAGCACGCCCTGCCCGGCGGCGAAGCCGGTCAGCGGCAGGATGACCTCGCTGGGCAGCGGCGGGAACAGGTTCTCCAGGGCGATGGCCAGGCCTGCTCCGGGGCCGCCCAGCGTGTCCACGAGATCGGCGGCCCAGCCCGCGATGCCGTCCGCGGGCTGCTGAGGCAGTGCCAGGGTCTTCTGATGCACGGTGAGGTCTCCAAGCTGGTGGGGGATCGGTCACCCTGAACGGGTGCCCCGACCGGACCAACCTAGAAAATCGCAGTTCAAGACCGGTATGAGGGGGGCCACCCGATGTGCCGCAGGTCCCCGCACCGCCACCCTGCGGAAAACCGCAGGCGCCTGCCGGGGGGACGGGCCGCGGCAGGCGGGAACCGCCGGGGCGTCCGGCGCACTCTCCCTGTGCGAGTCGGAACTGCCGAACCGCGCACAGGTACGGGGGGTTGGGATGAGCCGTGTGCTCTATGGCGAGCGGTCGTGGAACCCGCTGGCGCGCACCGTCGAACTGACCGAGGACGCGCTGCGCAGAGGCGGCCGGGTCACACCGCCGGGCGAGCTGAACCTCGCCGCGATGGCGGAGGCGTTCCGGCGCGGGTACTGGCTCGGCGGCGGCGGGACGGAACGCCCGCTGGGCCACCTGCCCGACGGATCCGGCGTCGTGCCCGTGACCCGCGCCACCGGCACCACCCGGCCGCTGAAGGCGCGCCGGGCCGCGGAGTTCGCCCACGCGCTGGGGGAGTGGGCGGTACGGCGCTGCGGCGGACCCGAGGGGGTCGCCGCGCTGGCGGACCGGGCCCGCGCCGAGGGCGTACCGCTGTGGATCGCCCGCCGGCACGCGCCGGGACCCGCCGGGCCGGTCACGGTCGCCGTCGACCGGAACCTGGTGCGCGTGGACGTGTGGGGGCCGGGCGCCCCCGTCGTACGGCTGCGGGCGCCGTTCGGCTTCCACGGGCACGGCCGGGGGCACGGGTACGGCCACGGGCACGAGCCGTCACAGGGGTTGCGGCTGACCGTCGGCGACGTCGCGGCGGAGCTGGACCTGGTGCGCGCGAAGCGCAGGTCCAAGCGGCGGGTGGAGGTACGACTGCCGGGCGCGCGCTGGGAGTTGCGGCGGGAGAACGCGCGCAGTTCGCGGCTGCTGCGCGACGAACGGCCCGTCGCCCTCCTGACCCGCCCCCGGGGGCGGCCGGTGCCCGAGCCCGGCAGTGTGCTGGTGCCGCTCACCCCCGTGCGGTACGAGAGTCCCGACCCGCTGGACGCCGTCATGGCGCAGCTCTTCGCCGTCGCCTTCGGGATCGGGGACACCACGGGGGCGGCGCGGTTCCGGGCCGAGCGGCGGCGCCGGACGAACGGCGGGGAGCCGGTCGCCGCCGACGAGTGGTGGGACCGCCCCTGGTTCAGCAACCTCGGCCGGGGAGGCGAGGACAACGAACCAGGCGGCGCCGACGGCTGGGGCGCGGACGGCGGCGAGGGCGGCGACTCCGGCGGAGGAGACAGCGGAGGCGGTGACGGCGGCGGGGGCGGCGACGGCGGGGGCGGTGGCGGCGGCGACTGACGACGCCCCGCCCCGCCGCCGGACCGGCCGCCGCGCGGAGGGGATCCGCCGCCGGACCGGCCGCCGCGCGGAGGGGATCCGCCGCCGGATCGGCCGCCGCGCGGAGGGGATCCGCCTGCGGACCGGTCGCCTCCCGGAGGGAGACCACCCACTCACCGGTCCCCTCCCGCCGGAGACCCCCGCTTACCGGTCCGTCCCCGCAGGAAGTCCGCTGCGCCGCAGCAACCCCCGCGTGATACCGGCCAGTTCGTGCGGCGCCGAGTAGTTGAGGGCGTGTCCGGCTCCGGGGACCTCGGCGGGCCGGCCGTCCGGAAGCAGCCGGGCGACCTCCTCGGCCCAGGCGCGCGGCACGATCGGGTCCCGTGACCCGCGGGCCACCACGACGGGGGTGCGCAGATGGCGCAGCTTGCGTTCGACCGGATCGCGCAGCGCGTAACGGTAGGTCGCGAGCGCGCGCCGCAGCCCGCAGTCGGCGTAGCTCGCCGCCAGCGCCACCGCCAGGGACGGCCGCTCCGCGGGCGCGTCGGCCAGCAGACGGAACAGCTGCCGCGGAGTCGTACGGGCGTGGCGGTCGAACGTCGGGCCGACCAGCACCACCGGGCCGACCAGCTCGGGGGAGTGCACCGCGAGGTCCACGACGACCTGGCAGCCGACCGAGTTGGCGACGAGGACCGCCGGCCCCCGGCCGGTGACCCGCATCCAGTCGGCGAGCGCCAGCGACAGCTGCCGTACGTCCAGCGCGTGCGCCGGGCCACGGGTGCGCCCGAACCCCGGCAGGTCCACCGCGACGGTCCGCAGCCGCGGCGCGAGGGCGCGGGCGAACGGCAGCCAGTAACGGTGGGAGCAGCCGAGCCCGTGGACGCACACCACCTCGGGGGCGTCCCGCGGGCCGAGGACGGCCGCGTGCACGCGGGTGCCGGCCGCGGCGGTGAACTCGTGCGCGGACCACGCCGACCGCCCGGACCACGCCGACCGCCCGGACCACACCGACCGCGCGGACCCTGCGGACGCCGCGGACCACACGCTCAACGAGGTGCGACCCGTCGCACCACGCCCGCCACCACGCCCGCCGTCACGGTCGCGGCCAGGTCGTCGTGGACCTCGCGGT
>NZ_JBFATR010000095.1:0-6892 GCF_040678395.1 Streptomyces sp. NPDC052687
CGGCTGTCGCCTTCGGATGTGGACGTGGTCGAGGCACACGGCACCGGCACCGCACTGGGCGACCCGATCGAGGCGCAGGCGCTGCTGGCGACCTACGGTCAGGACCGGCCGCAGGACCGGCCGTTGTGGCTGGGCTCGATCAAGTCGAACATCGGGCACGCGCAGGCCGCCGCGGGTGTCGCCGGTGTGATCAAGATGGTGGAGGCGATGCGGCACGGGCTGATGCCCCGCACGCTGCACGCGGACACCCCGTCCCATCACGTCGACTGGGACTCCGGCGCGGTCAGCCTGCTCACCACAGCCCAGCAGTGGCCCGAACTCGACCGCCCACGCCGCTCCGCCGTCTCCTCCTTCGGTATCAGCGGCACGAACGCCCACGTCATCCTCGAGGCACCACCGGCGCAGGAGGCGGTGGAGCCGGAGCCGGAGTCGGCCGAGGACACGCCCGTGATCCCTTGGGTGCTGTCGGCGAGGACGGGTGACGGCGTGCGGCGGCAGGCAGCGCGGCTGCTGGCGCGGCTGGACGACGACCCTGGCCTCGACCCTCGCGACGTCGGATTCACCCTCGCCGCCGGACGGGCCCTCATGGACCACAGGGCCGTCCTGCTGGGCGCCGACCGGGACGCGCTCACCGGCGCGCTGGCCGCCCTCGCCGGGGGCGAGGACGCGCCGGACGCGGTCGTCGGCACGGTGGGGCCCGCGGGGGCGGGCGGACTGGCGCTGGTGTTCTCCGGACAGGGCGCGCAGCGCGCCCGGATGGGCCGGGAACTCCACGAGCGGTACCCGGTCTTCGCCGAGACGTTCGACGCCATGTGCGCCGCGGTCGACGCGCACCTCGACGGATACGCCGAACACCCGCTGCGGGACGTCGTGTTCGCGGCCGCCGACTCCCCTCTGGCGGCGCTGCTCGATCAGAGCATGTACACGCAGACCGCGCTGTTCGCGCTGGAGATGTCGCTGCTGGAACTGCTGCGGTCGTGGGGGGTGACGCCCGACTACGTCATGGGGCACTCCCTGGGCGAGATCACCGCGGCCTGTGCGGCGGGCGTGCTGTCCCTGCCCGACGCGTGCGCGCTCGTCGCGGCACGCGGACGGCTGATGCAGGCCCTGCCGGAAGGCGGCGCGATGGTGGCGCTCGCCGTCGGCGAAGAGGAGGCCAGGGCCCACCTCGAACAGGCATCACTGACGAACACGGTCGGCATCGCGGCGGTCAACGGACCGCAGGCGGTGGTGGTCTCCGGGGACGAGACGGCCGTACTCGCCGTCGCCGAGCACTTCCGGGCCGCCGGGCGCCGGGTCCGTCGGCTGTCGGTGTCCCACGCCTTCCACTCGCACCGCATGGACCCGATGCTCGACGCGTTCGCCGACGTGCTGGCCGGGCTGGAGTTCCGGCCGCCGCGGATCCCGGTGGTGTCCAACCTCACCGGTGATCTCGCCGACCCGGAGCGGCTGTGCACGCCCGGGTACTGGGTGGAGCACGTCCGCCGGGCCGTGCGCTTCGCCGACGGGGTGCGGTGCCTGGCCGGCCTGGGAGTCACCACCTACTTGGAGATCGGTCCGGAGGCCGTGCTGACCCCGATGGTGCACGCGACCCTCGACACGGTCCTCGACAACGGCGGCTACGTCGCCGTCTGCGCGCTCACCTCCGACCGGCCCGAGCCCTTGGCCCTGGCCCGCGCTCTCGCCGAGCCGTTCACGGCCGGCCTGCCCGTGGCCTGGCAGCGGCTGCTGCCCGGCGGACGCCGGGTGGAACTGCCGGGCTACCCGTTCGCCGGGCGGCGCTACTGGCAGGCGGCCGACGAGTCCGCGGCCGGTCTGCGCGCCGCGGGCCTGAACGCCACCCGGCACCCGCTGCTCGGCGCCGCCGTGCATCTGCCCGACGGGCAGACCGTCCTCACCGGACGGGTGCTGCCCGCCGCGCATCCCTGGCTCGTCGACCACGCGGTGGGTGGCACGGTACTGCTGCCAGGCACCGCCTTCCTGGAACTGGTCCTGCACGCCGGCGCCGAGGTCGGCTGTCCGCTGGTGGAGGAGCTGACTCTGCACACCCCGCTCGCCCTGCCGTCCGGCACCGCCGTGTACCTCCAGGTGGTCGTCGGCGCGCCGGACGAGGCGGGCCGCCGAGCGGTCACCGTGCATTCCTCGGCCACGCCGCCCGCCTCACCCGCCACGGGCGAGCCGCCCGTGCGGCACGCCGCAGGCGTCCTCGCGCCGGCGGTCCCGCAGCCGGACACCGAGTGGGCCTGGCCGCCCGCCGACGCCCAGCCCGTCCCCCTGGACGGGTTCTACGAGGGCCTGGCCGACCGCGGCTACGGCTACGGCCCGGCGTTCCGCGGCCTGCGGGCCGCCTGGCGCACCCCCCGGGGGCTGTACGCGGAGATCGAACTGCCCACCGAGACCGGCGCGTTCGGTCTGCACCCGGCGCTGCTGGACGCCGCCCTGCACAGCGTCACCCTCGGCCTGCCGGGCCTGGCCGGCACTGATGCCGCACAGCCGCTGCTGCCGTTCTCCTGGACGGGCGTCACCCTGGCGGCGACCCGGGCACCGGCACTGCGCGTACGGCTCGCCGCGACCGGTGACGGCACCGTCTCGCTGGCTGCGGCCGACACCGCCGGCCGCCCTGTCATCACCGTGGAGGAGCTGGTGCTGCGGCCGATGACCGCGGGCGCGGCTCCCGAGCGGCACGGCGGACTGCACCTGCGCTGGCATGCCCTGCCGGTCGCGGCCGCGGCCGCGACACCGACGGCCGACCTCACCGTCGCCCATGTCGAACCCGGCGGCGACCTGCGGTCCCGGCTTGCCGAGGTGCTGGAGCTCACCCAGCGGTTCCTGGCCGCTCCCGAGCACACCGGCGCACGGCTCGCCGTCGTCACCCGGGGCACCCTCATGGAACGGCCCGACCCGGTGACCGCCGCGGTGTGGGGCATGCTGCGTTCCGCCCAGGCCGAGCACCCCGGCCGACTGCTCCTCGTCGACGTGGACACCTGGTCGGACGAGACGCTCGCCCGGGCCGCCGCCACCGGCGAACCGCAGATCGCCGTCCGCGACGGGCAGCCGTACGCGCCCCGCCTCACCCGCACCGGGCCCGCCCTGCTGCCGTTGCCGGACGCGCCCACCTGGCTGCTGCGGGCCGCCGGCCCGGACAGTCTCGCCCTGGTCGCGGGACCGGACAGTGACGCGCCGCTCGGCGCGCGCGAGATCCGCGTGTCGATGCGGGCCGCCGCGACGGGCCCCGGCGACCCGGACACCGGTGCGGCGCCGTGCACCGAGGGCGCGGGCGTGGTGACGCAGACCGGGCCGGAGGTCACCGGACTCACCGTGGGCGACCGCGTGTTCGGCCTGTTCCCGCGCGGCGACGCCCTGGGGCGGCACGCGGTGACCGACCACCGGGACGTGCTCCCGGTACCGAGCGGCTGGAGCTTCGCGCAGGCCGCGGCGGCCCCGCGAGCGTTCCTCACCGCCTGGCACGGCCTGGTGGACGTGGCCGGGCTGCGGGCCGGACAGCAGGTGCTGGTCCAAGCCGCCGCCACGGACGTCGGGCTGGCCGCCGTCCGGCTCGCCCGCCACCTGGGCGCCGAGGTCTACGCCACCGCCCCGGCCGACGCCCGGGACGCGCTGCGCGGCCTCGGACTGGACGAGGAGCACCTCGCCGAACCCGGAGCCGACGCGTTCCCCAAGACGGTCCCGGCGGGCCTCGACGTGGTCCTCGACCCGCGCGGCGGCGACACCGCCGCCGCGTCGGCCGTGCTGCTCGCCGCCGACGGCCGGTACGTGGCCGTGTCCGGCCGGTACGAGCCGCCGGGCGACGACCAGCGGCCGCAACCGGTGCCGGTCGGCCTCTCCGACATCGAGCCCGCCAGGCGGCGGGAGATCCTCGCCGCCCTCGCCGGCCTGTTCGCCGGGGACGCGCCGGCGCCGCCGGTGCACGCCCACGACGTGCGCAACGCCGTCGAGGCCTACCCGGCCGGGCCCGGTCGCACCGGCCCGGTGGTCCTGACGATCCCCCGGCCGCTCGACCCCGACGGCACGGTCGTCGTCACCGGCGCGAGCGGCACCCTGGCCCAGCTCGTCGTACGGCGGCTCGTCACCGAACACGGCGTCCGACGGCTGCTGCTGCTCAGCCGCAGCGGCGCACCGCTGCCCGAGGACCTGCTCGACCACGGAGTGACCGCGCAGTCGGTCGCCTGCGACGTCGCCGACCGCGACCAGCTCGCCCGGGCACTGGCCGGCATCCCGGCGGAGCATCCGCCGACCGCCGTCGTGCACACCGCCGGTGTCCTCGACGACGGCGTCCTGGAATCCCTCACGCCGCAGCGGCTCGACACGGTGCTGCGGCCGAAGGCGGACGCGGTGCGGCATCTGCACGAGCTGACTGCGGACGCCGACCTGGCGGCCTTCGTGGTGTTCTCCTCGGCGGCCGGTGTGCTGGGCACGCCCGGCCAGGCGAACTACGCCGCCGCCAACGCCTACCTGGACGCGTTCGCCGCCCGACGGCACGCGGCCGGCCGCCCGGCGGTCTCCCTCGCCTGGGGCATGTGGACCACCACCAGCACGATGACAGCCCGCCTCGGCACCGCCGACCGCAGCCGCATCGCCCGCACCGGACTGCTGCCGACCGGCACCGAGGAGGGCCTGGCCGCCTTCGACCGGGCGCTGACCGCCGCCGTACCGTTCGTCGTCCCGGTGCGGGTCGACACCACGGCCCTGCGCGCGGACACCGCCCCGGTGCTCCTGCGGGACCTCGCGCCCGCCGCCCGTCGGCGGACCGCCGCGGACACGGTCCCGGCGGTGGCGGAGGAGTCGCTGGAGAGCCGGCTGCGCCGACTGCCCGCCGAGCGGCGGCGCGCGGAGTTGCTCGACCTGCTCCGCGCCGAGGTGGCCCGGGTCCTCGGGCACAGCGACCCGCGCCAGATACCCGCCGACGGCGCCTTCCGCGATCTCGGGTTCGACTCGCTCACCGCCGTCGAGCTGCGCAACCGGGTCAGCAGCCGTACCGGCCTGAAGCTCAGCTCGACCGCCGTGTTCGACCATCCCAGCCCGAGCGCCCTGGCCGACCACCTGCTCGCCGGACTCGCCCCGGCACGGGACACCGGCGAACCGACCTACGAGCAGGTGATGGCCGACCTCACCAGGATCAGGAGCCATCTGACCGCACTGGACCTCACCGGCGCCCAGCGGACCGCGCTGGCCGAGACCTTCCGCAGCCTGTCGGAGCCATGGACGTCACCGGAGTCCGTGGTGGAGGCCGAAGAACACGTGCCGACCGGCCTCGAATCCGCGAGCGCGGCGGAAGTCCTCGACTTCGTCACCAAGAACCTCGGCATCTCCGTCTCCGGCGACACGTCGCCCACCGAACCGAGTTGAGAGTGAGCTCATGCCCACCGAAGAAGAGCTGCTGAAGTACCTCAAGGCGGTTTCCGAGGAGCTGCACGCCACGCGTGGCCGGTTGCAGGCACTGGAGAGCCGCCGTACCGAACCCGTCGCGATCGTCGGCATGGCCTGCCGACTGCCCGGCGGCGTGTCCTCGCCGGACCACCTGTGGGACCTCGTGGTCAAGGGAGAGGACGCGATCGGCGAGTTCCCCGCCGACCGCGGCTGGGACGTCGAGGCGCTGTACGACGCCGAACCGGGCAACCCCGGAAAGACCTACACCCGCTCCGGCGGCTTCCTGTACGACGCGGCGCACTTCGACCCGGCGTTCTTCGGGATTGCCCCCCGCGAGGCCCTGGTCATGGACCCGCAGCAGCGGCTGATGCTGGAGGCGTCCTGGCAGGCCCTGGAGAGCGCGGGGATCAACCCGCACACCCTCAAGGGCAGCAGTACCGGTGTCTTCGCCGGCTCCTTTCACCACGACTACGACCCCGGCGGCGGCAGCGTCGGCAGCCTCGTCTCCGGCCGCGTCGCCTACCACCTGGGCCTTCAGGGACCCGCCGTCACGGTGGACACGGCGTGCTCGTCGTCGCTGGTCGCGCTGCACCAAGCGGTGCGGTCGCTGCGTGAGGGGGAGTGCTCGCTCGCGCTGGCCGGCGGGGTGACCGTGCTGTCCACCCCTGGCGTCTTCGTGGAGTTCTCCCGTCAGCGCGGGCTGGCGGCCGACGGCCGCTGCAAGTCGTACGCCACCGCGGCGGACGGCACCGGCTGGGGCGAGGGCGTCGGAGTGCTGGTCCTGGAGCGGCTCTCGGACGCCGAACGCAACGGCCATCAGGTCCTGGCGGTGGTGCGCGGCTCGGCGGTCAACCAGGACGGCGCGTCCAACGGACAGACCGCGCCCAACGGTCCCGCACAGCAGCGGGTCATCCGGGACGCCCTCGCGAACGCCCGGCTGACCGCCGCCGATGTGGACGTCGTCGAAGGCCATGGCACGGGCACCACCCTCGGTGACCCGATCGAGGCGCAGGCGCTGCTGGCGACCTATGGTCAGGACCGGCCGCAGGACCGGCCGTTGTGGCTGGGCTCGCTGAAGTCGAACATCGGGCACGCGCAGGCCGCCGCGGGTGTCGCCGGTGTCATCAAGATGGTGCAGGCGATACGGCAGGGCGTCCTCCCGCGCACCCTGCATGTCGACGAGCCGTCCCGCCACGTCGACTGGAGCGAGGGTCACGTCCGGCTTCTGACGGAGAATCAGCCCTGGCCGGACGTGGACCGGCCGCGCCGGGCGGGCGTGTCGTCCTTCGGCTACAGCGGCACGAACGCGCACGTCATCCTCGAGGCCGCCCCCGTACGCGCCGAGGAAGAAGCGACCGACGGGCCGGAGTCGCGGGCGGGTGTCGTGCCGTGGGTGTTGTCGGCTCGTAGTGCGGTGGCGTTGGGGGAGCAGGCGGGGCGGTTGCTGGCTCGGGTGAGTGAGGGTCCGGAGCCGGTGGTGCGGGATGTGGCGTTCACGTTGGTGTCG
>NZ_JBFATR010000097.1:0-6255 GCF_040678395.1 Streptomyces sp. NPDC052687
GGCCCGCCCGGACCACTCGCTGACGCGTGGTCCGGGCGGGCCGCTGCCGTGCGTGCGCCACGGGTCTGCGCTGTACGCTGCGGGCCCCGGCCGGGCACGGGGAGTGCACGCACCCCCGTCGCGTCCTACGCCCGTGCCCGCCGCCGCAGTGCCGGATGGTCCGCGACCACCGTGCAGGAACCGGGGGCGACTTCGGTGTAGCCGGCGTCGCGGACGAGCGGGAGGCCGCCGGTCGTCAGGGCCTGCCAGTGGTCGGGGGCGGCGGTGCGTACGGCGAGCGGGAAGCCGGCCTCGCGCCAGGCCGTGCGGTCCTCGTCGCCCAGCTCCCACCAGGCGAGCTGGGCGCCGTGCCCGGCCTGGGCCATGGCCTTGCCGGCCGACATCTCCACCTCGGGATTCAGCCACAGCACGGGCGCTCCCGGGTCGGCGGGGAGAGGCGGCTCCGGGTCGTCGAGTTCGGTGCCGGACACCTGGAGCTTGGCCAGTTCCTTCGGCCAGCCGTCCAGCGGCACCGGCGGGAACACCCGTACCTCCGCCGCTTTCCCGGTGACCGTGATCCCCGGCAGCGCCGACGCCTTGCGCCACTCGGCGCCGCGCGCCCGCCGCACCACCTTGCGGATCCGCGCGTCCTGCCAGTCCCGGATCGCCCGCGCCCACTCACCGTCCCCGAGGGACCGCTCGTCGCTGAGCATCACCAGCACCGCGCGGGCGGCCGTCTCCAGGGCGTCGGTGCGCGCGGGCGGCGCGGCACGCTCGATCCGTACGACGAGCGGCAGGACGAACTGCGGAGCGTCGTCGCGGGACGAGCCCGCGGACCGGAAGGGGGAGTCGCCGGGCACGGGGGAGTCGGGAACGGAGGCGTCGTGTGTCACGTTCTTCAGTCTGCCAGGCGAAAACCGGGGGACAGGGGGGTCCATGGGGCGGGAGCTGCGACTGGAGGGCGTGGGCCGCCGCTACGGTCCGCGCGGCTCCTGGGTGCTGCGCGGCGTCGACCTGTCCGTACCGCCCGGCGCCCTGACCCGCGTGGAGGGAGCCAACGGCAGCGGGAAGTCGACGCTGCTGCGCCTCCTCGCCGGCCTGGACGCACCCACCGAGGGCCGGATCACCGGCCGGCCCCGCACCGCCTACGTCCCCGAACGCTTCCCGCCGGCCCTCCCCTTCACCCCCGTCACCTATCTGCGCCACCTCGGTGCCGTGCACGGCCTCTCCCGCGCGGCGGCCGACCGTGCCGCCGGCGTCTGGCTGGAGCGCTTCGGCGCCGGGGAGCACGCCCACACGCCGCTGCGGCGGCTGTCGAAGGGCAGCAGCCAGAAGGTGGCCGTCGCCCAGGCCCTGCTCGCCGACCCCGAGCTGCTGGTCCTGGACGAGGCCTGGACCGGCCTGGACACCGCCGCCCGGGAAGAGCTGGAGCGCGCCGTCGCCGAGCGGTCCGCCGCCGGGGGCGCGGTCGTCTTCGTCGACCACGACCCGCGGCGGCTGGCCGGAGCGACCGACGCCGTGTACGAGGTCCGCGACGGCGCCCTCCACCGGCGCCGCGCGGACGCCCCCGCGGCGTCCGTCCCCACCGGCCCGCGGGTCGTCGTCGAGGCGTCCGTCCCCACCGGCCCGCAGGTCGTCGTGGAGGCGCAGGGGCCGCCGGGCGCGCCGCTGCCCGCCGCGGCCGGGCGGATCGTCACCACCGCCACCGAGACCGGCCCCGGCACCCACCGGCTCACCGTCCCCGCCGCCTGCTCCGACGTGCTGCTGCGCGCCCTGCTGACCGCGGCCCCGCCCTGGCACGTCGTCTCCGTGCACACCGTCGGCCCCGCCGGCCAGGGCAGCCGCCGATGACCGCCCTGGCCCCCCGCACCGCCTTGACCGCCGTCACCCGTCTGACCGGCCTGCCCGCCCTGCTCCGCTACCAGGCGGCGCTGCTCGCGCGCTCGCAGCGCTGGCTGCCGCCGTTCATCCTC
Organism: Streptomyces sp. NPDC052687; assembly: GCF_040678395.1. Lineage (NCBI taxonomy): Bacteria > Bacillati > Actinomycetota > Actinomycetes > Kitasatosporales > Streptomycetaceae > Streptomyces > Streptomyces sp. NPDC052687. The sequence continues at coordinate 1,953 of NZ_JBFATR010000097.1, forward strand.
TACGCCGTCTTCCTCGCCGTGAGCGTCCAGGGCGGCCAGCCGGTGCTCGACTCCCTCGGGTACGCGGCTGCCGCACTGCTCCCCGTGGCCGCCTGGCTCACCCGGATCTGCGCCGAGGGCGAACCCGCCGCCGCGCGCGCCTGTGCCGCCGCGGCGGCCGGTCCGGCGCGGGCGCACCTCGCCTCGCTGCTGGTGGCGTTCGCCGCGGCGACCGCCCTCGGCACCGCCGCCACCCTCGTGGTGTCGCTGATCAGCGATCCGGCGGGCGCCGACGGGCGGACCCCGGTGCCGCGGCTCCCGGCCGGTGCGGCGGGTGCGCTCGCCACACTGGCCTGCGCCCTGCTCGGCACCGCCGTCGGCGCGCTCACCAGCCGTCCGGTGCTGCGCTCGACCGGCCGTGCGGTGCCCGCGCTGCTGCTGGCCGCGCTGCTGGCGCTGGTGGTGACCGGCTCCCCGGCGAACGCGGCGGTGAGCGGCCTGGTCACCGGCTCCCGCTCCGGCACGGTCGTCCTGCCGCTGCTGCCGCTGGGCGGCGCCGCGCTGCTCGCGGCCGTTGCGATCGCCGTCGCGAGCGCGCTGGCCTCACGAAGACCGGACTGAGCCGGGGGTCAGCCCGAGCACGCGGTGCGCTGGGCCTCCTGCCACTCGCACACCGGGCACAGGGTGATCCCCTTGTACGACTCGGGGTACTCCGTCGGCTCCCGGCACAGCACGCATTCCGCGTACGGCGGCCCGTCCGCCCGGGGCGGCCTGGTCGCGTCGATCAGGCAGTAGTCGTTGACCTCGGCCTCGCTCATGCCTCCAGCGTAGGCCGGTCAGCGCGGTGCGGACCCGATCAGTTCCGACACCTTCACGAAGCGGAAGCCCTGGCGGCGCAGCTCGGGCACGATCGTGCGGATCGCCCGCTCGGTCGTCGGGGCGGCGCTGCGCGTGCAGTGCATGACCACCACCGAGCCGGGCCGCACCCCGTCCAGCACCTGCCGGGCCACCGCGTCGGCGTCCGTCGCGAACGCGTCACCGCTCACCACGTCCCACTGCACGGCGGTGACCCCGCTGCCGCTCAGCGCGCGCAGGGCCCGCCGGTCGTAGCAGCCGCCGGGGAAGCGGAAGTACGGCTTCGCGTTCGCCACGCCCGCCGCGCGGAAGGCCGCGTACGCCCGCTGCACATCGGCCCGCATCCGGTCCTCGGTGACGGTCGGCAGGCCGTAGCAGTCCTCGGTGAAGGCGTAGTGGCTGTAGGAGTGGTTGGCGACCTCGAACAGCGGGTCACGGCCGATGGAGCGGGCCTGCGCCGGGTACTCCTCGGCCCAGCGGCCCGTCATGAAGACGGTGGCGGGCACCTTCAGCGTGCGCAGCGTGGCGATCAGCCGCGGGTGGTCGAACCGTTCGCCCGCCGCCGCCCTCGGCCCCTGGTCGGCGGTCATGTCGGCGTCGAAGGTGAGGGCGACGGTCTTGTCGTCGCTGCGGCGGGGGCCGTGGTGGAAGACCGGCGTCAGCCCGCCGGGCCCCGGCGCGAGGGTGGGCGGCCGGGAGGCGGCGGGGCTGGACGGGACCGGCGGGGCGGCCCGCGAGACGGTGCGGGCCGCCTCGGGGGCGCCGCACGCGGCGAGCGCGGCGAGCGCCGCGCCGAGCGCACAGACGGCGGCGGCACGCCGTACGGGGCGCACGAGGCGCACCGGAGGCACGCGTCGCGCGGATCGTACGGCTCCTACCGCTCCTACCGCTCCTACGGGTCGCACGGGTCGTACTGGGAGGATCATCGTACGAACGTAAGCGGGCGAGGGTGAGGAAACGGGCCCGCGTCGCCGTCGGTGCGCTCAGCGCCCGTCGGAAGTCACCCGGCCGGACGGGCGGAGGCGGACGCTAGCGGCGCCAGGGGCCGGTCACCGCGAACGTCGTCCCCGGGGTGTAGCAGTTGACGTACATCGTCCGGCCGTCGGGGGAGAAGGCGACGCCCGCGAACTCACCCCACTCCGGCTCCTCCTCGGTCCCGATGTTCTGCCGGCCGCGCGCCATCGGGTACACCTCTCCCTTGCGGGTGACGCCGAAGACGTGCTGGCCGCCGGCGCCGTCCTCGCACACCATCAGCCCGCCGCTGGGCGCGAGGCAGATGTTGTCCGGGGACTCGCCGGGCAGCTGGACGTCGGTGTCCGGGCCGAAGACGACCACCAGGGTGAGACGGCGCCGGTCCGGGTCGTAGCGCCAGATCTGGCCGAAGTGGTCGGCGGCCGAGCCCTCCCGGCTGCGGGCGTACGACGACACGAAGTACACGCTGCGCCCGCCCCAGTAGCAGCCCTCCAGCTTCTGCGCGCGGGTGATGCCCCTCGGGCCGTAGTCCTGGAGCCGGACCGGGGTCTGCGCGGCCAGCGGGTCGGGTACGTCCACCCACTCGACGCGGTCGAAGCAGGCGCCCGGCTCCCGGACGGCCGACAGATCGGGCAGGTCCGGGACCCGCATCGCCTGGAGACGGCCGCCCGCGCGCAGGGCGCCGGTGCCGCTGAGCGGCTTGTTCGGCAGGAAGCGGTAGAAGAGCCCGAACGGCTGGACGAAGGCGTCCTCGGTCTCGTACACGATGCCGTTTCCCGGGTCGACGGCGACCGCCTCGTGCTGGAAGCGGCCCATCGCGGTCAGCGGGACCGCTCCGGTGCGGCGCGGGTCGGCCGGGTCGACCTCGAAGACGAACCCGTGGTCCTTGGCGTAGCCGTTGGTGCCCGCCTTGTCCTCGGTCTCCTCGCAGGTCAGCCAGGTGCCCCAGGGGGTCGGGCCGCCCGAGCAGTTCACGGCGGTGCCCGCGATGGCGACCCGCTCGTCCAGCACCCTGTTCCGGGCGTCCAGGATGAGCGCCGTACAGCCGCCCTTGCCCGCCGGGTCGTAGGTCAGGCCGTCGACGGTGGGGACGCCGAGGCGGGCCGTCACGCGGTTCTCGTGGTTGCGGACCAGGTGGACCCGGCCGCCGCGGCCCGGCAGGGCGGCCATGCCGTCGTGGTGCGAGGGCACCGGGCCCTCGCCGGAGCGCAGCGGGTCGCCCTCGCGGGACAGCACCGTGTAGCGGAAACCTTTCGGCAGATCGAGCAGGCCGTTCGGGTCGGGGACGAGCGGACCGTAGCCGGTGTGGCCCGTTCCCTGGGCGGCGGCCGCGCCCGCGAACAGCTCGGAGACGGCTCCGGTGAACGCGATGCCCACTCCCAGGGCGCCGGTGCGGGACAGGGCCTGACGGCGGGTCACAGACATGGATGAACCTTCCTGCTGGCGGACAGGACAGTCGATCCGCTGTGTCTACCATCTGGTTCGCGTCACGGGAACAACGCGCGTAGCACCTTTCACGTGCCGAGGGCGGGCGGCGGCCGGCGCTCGGCGTCGGTCTCGGCGCCCCGTTCCAGGAAGCGCAGCAGCTCCACCGGGATCGGCAGCACCAGCGTGGAGTTCTTCTCCGCCGCGACCGCCATCACCGTCTGGAGCAACCGCAGTTGCAGCGCGGACGGCGCGTCGGCCATCTGGTGGGCGGCCTCGGCGAGCTTCTTCGAGGCCTGCAGCTCGGCGTCGGCGTTGATGATCCGGGCGCGGCGCTCCCGGTCCGCCTCGGCCTGCCGGGCCATGGACCGCTTCATGGTCTCCGGCAGCGACACGTCCTTGATCTCCACCCGGTCGACCTGGACGCCCCAGCCCACGGCCGGGCTGTCGATCATCAGCTCCAGGCCTTCGTTGAGCTTCTCCCGGTTGGACAGCAGGTCGTCGAGTTCGCTCTTGCCGATGATCGAGCGCAGCGAGGTCTGGGCCATCTGGGACACCGCGAACTTGTAGTCCTCGACCTTGACCAGCGCGCTGGCCGCGTCGATCACCCGGAAGTACACCACCGCGTCCACCCGCACGGTCACGTTGTCCCGGGTGATGCCCTCCTGCGCCGGCACCGGCAGCGTGACGATCTGCATGTTGACCTTGCTGAGCCGGTCGACGAACGGAACGATCATGGTGAAGCCGGGCTGGCGTACGTCCCCCATGAGCCGGCCCAGCCGGAAGACCACCCCGCGCTCGTACTGCTTCACGATCCGCGCCGCCGCCGCGACGTAGACCACCCCCGCGGTCCCGACCGCCGCGGCCGCGGTCAGCAGCTCCTCCACCATGACGACCCCCTCACCCAGGGTCCGGGATGCCCGATGCTGCCACGATATGCCCAGGGGTGGGGTGGGGGCCATGAGAGCGGGAGTGGGGGTGGGGTGGGGGCAGGAAGGGAATGGCCCGGGGGGCCCGGGGCCGGCGCGCACGCGCCCCCCCGCCGCCCCCGGGCGGGGGGGGGGGGGGGCGC
>NZ_JBFATR010000098.1:0-5170 GCF_040678395.1 Streptomyces sp. NPDC052687
GGGGGGGGCCCGCGGGGGGGGGGGGCCGCCGGGCGGGAGGGGCCGGCCAGGCGGGGGGATTGGCCGGGCGAGGGTGACCGGCCGGGCGCGCGGAGGCGCCCGGCGTGGTCGGAAGCCCGAGGCACCCGGCGCCCTCAGGGGCCGAGACGCCCGGCGTCAGGGAAGCCGGAGGTGCCGGGCGCCCTCGGATGCCCAGGGCACCCGGCCCCATCAGAGGCTCAGCGGCTCGGCGGCTCAGCGGCCCGAGACGCCCCTCGCCCTCAGACGCCGGCGCCGGCTCCGGCCGCCGCCGGGGCCTTCTTCGCCTCCGGCTTCTCGGCGACCACGGCCTCGGTGGTGAGGAACAGGCCCGCGATGGACGCCGCGTTGCGCAGCGCGGAGCGGGTCACCTTGGCCGGGTCGATGATGCCGTCGGCGAGCAGGTCGACGTACTCCCCGGTCGCGGCGTTCAGGCCGTGGCCGCGCGGCAGGGAGCGGACCTTCTCCACCACGACGCCGCCCTCCAGCCCGGCGTTGGCGGCGATCTGCCGCAGCGGAGCGGAGAGCGCGCGGCGCACCATCTCGGCGCCGGTCCACTCGTCGTCCCGGACGTCCATGTCCAGTTTTTCGAAGGCGTTCTCGGCGGCCTGGATCAGGGCCACCCCACCGCCGGGCACGATGCCCTCCTCGACGGCCGCCTTGGCGTTGCGCACGGCGTCCTCGATGCGGTGCTTGCGCTCCTTCAGCTCCACCTCCGTGGCCGCGCCCGCCTTGATGACGGCCACGCCGCCGGCCAGCTTGGCCAGCCGCTCCTGGAGCTTCTCGCGGTCGTAGTCGGAGTCGGTGCGTTCGATCTCGGCGCGGATCTGCTGCACCCGGCCCTGGATGGCCGAGCCGTCGCCGGCCCCGTCCACGATCGTCGTGTCGTCCTTGGTCACGACGACCTTGCGGGCCCGGCCGAGCAGGTCGAGGCCGGCGTTCTCCAGCTTGAGGCCCACCTCGTCGGAGATCACCGTCGCGCCGGTCATGACCGCCATGTCGCCGAGCATGGCCTTGCGGCGGTCGCCGAAGCCCGGCGCCTTGACCGCGACCGCCTTGAAGGTGCCGCGGATCTTGTTGACGACGAGGGTGGCCAGCGCCTCGCCCTCGACGTCCTCGGCCACGATCAGCAGCGGCCGGCTCTCCTTGACGACCTGCTCCAGCAGCGGCAGCAGGTCCTTGACGGCGGACACCTTGTGGCCGACGAGCAGGATGTACGGGTCCTCCAGGACCGCTTCCATGCGTTCCTGGTCGGTGACGAAGTACGGCGAGATGTATCCCTTGTCGAAGCGCATGCCCTCGGTGAGCTCCAGCTCCAGACCGAAGGTCTGCGACTCCTCGACGGTGATGACGCCTTCCTTGCCGACCTTGTCCATGGCCTCGGCGATGAGGTCGCCGATCAGCCGGTCGCCGCCCGCCGAGACGGCCGCGGTGTTGGCGATCTCCTCCTTGGTCTCCAGTTCCTTGGCCATTTCGAGCAGTTCGCCGCAGACCCGCTCGACCGCGAGGTCGATACCGCGCTTGAGAGCCATCGGGTTGGCGCCCGCCGCGACGTTCTTCAGCCCTTCCCGCACCAGCGCCTGGGCGAGGACGGTGGCCGTGGTCGTACCGTCACCGGCGACGTCGTCCGTCTTCTTGGCGACTTCCTGGACCAGCTCGGCGCCGATCTTCTCGTACGGGTCCTCGAGCTCGATCTCCTTGGCGATGGAGACACCGTCGTTGGTGATCGTGGGGGCGCCCCACTTCTTGTCGAGGACGACGTTGCGGCCCTTGGGGCCGAGGGTCACCTTGACGGCGTCCGCGAGCTGGTTCATGCCCCGCTCGAGACCGCGCCGCGCCGCCTCGTCGAACGCGATGATCTTCGTTGCCATCCTTCGGTTTCCTCCACATCGACATCCGCATCGATGCCGGCGGATCCGGGTGACGTCCGCGACGCACGCCCGTACGGCGGCACAGGGCCGCACGGGCCCGCCACCCGACTCAGCCGTTGGCACTCTCAACCTGAGAGTGCCAACTCCTTGATGTAACACGTGACCCTCGGCCAGGCAACTACCGGCGGTAGTGGAAGAGCGAACGGGTGTCCGCCGAAGGCAGCGGCAGCCGGGTCTGCCGGGAGAAGACCTTCCAGTCCTCGTAGAGGCCCGGGGCGAGGACAGCGGCGAGCAGGAGCAGAGGGATCACGACAGCGGATATCAGCACTGTTCCTCCTTTGTCCGTCATGCCTGCATGTGCGGATGTCTGCATGCCATATACACAGACGGCAGGGACGCTGACAAGCGGGAGGAAGGATGCTTGATATCGGCGGACTCAGGATGGGCTACGCGAGCGTCTGCGCCTCGCCGGGCGGTGGCGGTCCCGGTTCGGCGACATGCGCCTGGGCCGGCCGCAGCAGCTGGTCGCCGACCCGGTAGCCGGGGCGCAGGATCGCCGCGCAGACGGGGCGTTCGACCCGGTCGGAGCGCGTGCAGGAGACCGCCTCGTGCACGGCGGGGTCGAAGGGGTCGCCCGGCGCGCCGAAGGACCGCAGTCCCAGCGCGCCGAGTTCCTTCTCCAGCACCTCGGCGACGCGCCCGAACCCGCCGGTCACCTCGCCCTGCGCCCGCGCCTCGTCGATGGCGTCCAGGACGGGCAGGAGACCGGCGAGCACGTTGGCGACGGCGATCTCGCCGACCGCGCGGCGGTCCCGGCGCACCCGTGCGCGGTAGTGGTCGAACTCCGACCGCAGGCGTTGCAGATCCGCCGTGCGTTCCCGCAGGCGCGCGCGCAGGACGTCGGCCTCGCCGGGGGCGGCCGCGTCCGCGCGCGGGGCCGGCTCGACGGGGCCGGGGCGGCGGGGTTCCAGGCTGTTGCCCGGGCCGCGCCGCCTGTCCTCCCGGACGACCGACAGCGGACGTTCGCCGGGGCGGCCGGTACTGCGGGTCATCCAGTGCCCTCCTGCCGTTTGTCGTCGTCGACGATCTCGGCGTCCACGACGTCCTCGTCCTGCCCGCCGGTGCCGCCCTCGGCACCGGCGGTTCCTCCTTGAGCGCTCCGACCGCTCTGACCGCTCTCTCCGCCCTGTGCCTGCTGGGCCTGCTGGGCCTGCGCGTACATGGCGGTGCCCACCTTCTGGGCCGCCGTGGTGACCTTCTCGGCGGCCTGCCGCAGGGTCACTGTGTCCGTCGCCTCGGACTTCAGTGCCTCCTTCAGTTCCGTCAGAGCGCCCTCGACCTCGCCCCTGATGTCGGCGGGGATCTTGTCGGCGTTGTCGGTCAGCAGCCGTTCGGTCTGGTAGGCGACCTGCTCGGCCTGGTTGCGGGTCTCGGCGGCCTCGCGCCGGCTCCGGTCCTCCTCGGCGTACTGCTCGGCCTCGCGCATCATGCGGTCGATGTCGTCCTTCGGCAGCGAGGACCCGCCGGTGACCGTCATCCGCTGCTCACGTCCCGTGCCGAGATCCTTGGCGGAGACGTGCATGATGCCGTTGGCGTCGATGTCGAAGGCGACCTCGATCTGCGGGACGCCGCGCGGAGCCGGCGGCAGACCGGTCAGCTCGAACATCCCGAGCTTCTTGTTGTACGCCGCGATCTCCCGCTCGCCCTGGTAGACCTGGATCTGCACCGACGGCTGGTTGTCCTCGGCCGTGGTGAAGATCTCCGACCGCCGGGTCGGGATGGTCGTGTTCCGCTCGATCAGCTTGGTCATGATGCCGCCCTTGGTCTCGATGCCGAGGGACAGCGGGGTGACGTCCAGCAGCAGGACGTCCTTGACCTCACCCTTGAGGACACCGGCTTGCAGGGCCGCGCCGATGGCGACGACCTCGTCCGGGTTCACCCCCTTGTGCGGGTCCTTGCCGGTCAGTTCCCGCACCAGTTCGGTGACCGCCGGCATCCGGGTGGAGCCGCCGACCAGGATGACGTGGTCGATGTCGGACACCTTGATCCCGGCGTCCTTGATCGCGTTGTGGAACGGCCCCTTGCACCGCTCCAGCAGGTCCGCGGTCAGCTGCTGGAACTGGGCGCGGGTCAGCTTCTCGTCCAGGTGCAGCGGACCCTCGGCGGAGGCCGTGATGTACGGCAGGTTGATCGAGGTCTCGGAGGACGACGACAGCTCGATCTTCGCCCGCTCCGCGGCCTCCCGGAGCCGCTGTACGGCCATCTTGTCCTTGGCCAGGTCGACGCCGTACCCGTTCTTGAACTGTGTGACCAGGTGGTCGACGACGCGCTGGTCCCAGTCGTCGCCGCCCAGGTGGGTGTCGCCGTTGGTGGCCTTCACCTCGACCACGCCCTCGCCGATCTCCAGCAGCGACACGTCGAAGGTGCCGCCGCCGAGGTCGAAGACGAGGACCGTCTGGTCGTTCTCCTTGTCCAGGCCGTACGCCAGGGCCGCGGACGTGGGCTCGTTGATGATCCGCAGCACCTTGAGCCCGGCGATCTCCCCGGCCTCCTTGGTGGCGGTGCGCTGGGAGTCGTTGAAGTACGCCGGGACGGTGATCACCGCGTCCGTGACGTCCTCGCCCAGGTAGGACTCCGCGTCCCGCTTGAGCTTCTGGAGCACGCGTGCGGAGATCTCCTGGGCCGTGTACCGCTTGCCGTCGACGCTCCCGGTCTCGGGGAAGCGCCATTGGGCCTCGCCCATGTGGCGCTTGACGGAACGGATGGTGCGCTCGACGTTCGTGACGGCCTGGCGCTTGGCGACCTCACCGACCAGCACCTCGCCGTTCTTGGCGAAGGCGACCACCGACGGGGTGGTCCGTGCCCCTTCCGTGTTGGTGATGACCGTCGGCTCTCCGCCCTCCAGCACGCAGACGACCGAGTTGGTGGTGCCGAGGTCGATTCCCACTGCGCGTGCCATGGGTCCTCTCCTCCCCTCCGCGTCCACGACCCGGAGCAGATACACCTCACTGGGAGACTGGATAAGTTTCGTTCTGCGAATTGTCAATGAGCCCCGGTTCGCGGTCTCGTGGGCCGCCTGGGGGCTTTCGTGACCGGTGGCCCGCGGGCGCGGAGGGGCGCGTGGTCACACCCGCCACCGGTCCGTCCGGCGCAGCCACCGCAGCATCAGGCGCAGGAGCGCGTCGGGGTCGTCGAAGACCGGGGGCGCGGACCGCGCGGAGGCGGTCCGCCGGACCCGGACCGGCACGGGCCGGCCACCGGTCGCGCCCGGCGCCGGGGCG
>NZ_JBFATR010000099.1:0-4925 GCF_040678395.1 Streptomyces sp. NPDC052687
CCGAACTCGGCGAGGGAGAGGTCGGCGACCTTGAAGTCCTGTCGGTTCTCCCACCCCGCCCGCTCCGTCACGCGACCCCGCTCCCGGCCGCACTCGGGCCGCGGCCCCCATCCCACCCCGCCCCACCCCGTCCCGCCCCGCCCCGCCCCGCCCCGTCGCATGGCGTGGCGTGGCGTGAATGCTTATCCCCGCCGCGCGTTGCGGTCCGTTTCCCGGCCTCGCCGCGCTTCGCGGTCCTCGTCCCGCCCCGTCGCGTGGCGTGACCCCCGTGTCCCGTCCTGCCGGGTGTCTCACCGCTCCCGGCGCGCGCCGGGTGTTGCGCCCCCGGCTCCCGGCTGCCTCCTCGTGTGAGGTGACGCTTCCCGCTTCCTTGCGCGTGGTGGTGGTTCGTGTGAGGCGAGCCCGTAGGGTGCCGGGTTCTGCGGCGCTGGTGAGCCCTTCGCCGGCTGGAGCAAGTCCTCCACCAGTGCCCTGTCTTCGCGCGGCCATCGTCGACCGTCCGAGGCTGTTCGCCTACCGGCACCGTGAGCTGAGCGTCTGTCAGCCGCGAGGTGGGTCTCATCTGTGGTCGGACCTGACGCGACAGCGTCGAGCTTGCTGCATCGGTTGCCGGGGGAGCGGCACTTTCCCGGCTGGGCTCATGCAGGGGGACGGGGGCCCTGTCCGCCGCTGGCCTTCGGCGATCGGTGTCCGCTGGTGGTGACTTCGTCGCACGCGATCTTCACCTTCGAGGAATTCTCGGGGGTGAGGAACCCGTGCTGAACGTTCTGGGTCTGCCCGGCGACGGATGACGCAGTGTCCGGCCATGTCACGGCAGCGGTCACCCCCCCCTTTTCAGGCGGCGCCCGGCCCCGCTCGGGCGGCGCCCGGCGCCCCGGGCATGGCGGCCTCCCCGCTTTGCTCGGGCGGGGGGGTGCGCGTTGCTGTCCGAGCGTGGGTGGTGGCCCGGGCAGGTGGTGGTCTGCCCGGGCCCGGGGCCCCTGGGGGAGGGGGGTCAGTCGGGGTTTCGGGGGCCGAGGTGGACGGGCAGGCCGGTGACGGAGTTGGAGAAGATCGACGGGACGGGCGCCAGGTCGGCGGCGTCGACGGCGAGCCGCATGTGGGGGTAGCGGGCGAACAGCGGGGGCAGCGCGGCCATCGCTTCCAGGCGGGCCAGGGCGGGGCCGATGCACACGTGCGGTCCGCTGCCGAAGGCCAGGTGGCGTTTGACGGGCCGGGTGATGTCGAACCGGTCGGCGCTCTCGCCGTACTGGCCCGGGTCGCGGTTGACGCCGCTCCAGGGAGCGAGGATCGCATCACCCCGGGGGATGGTGACGCCGGCCACCGTGATGTCCTCGGTGGGGAAGCGGGCGGGGAAGTTGCCCACCGGGGAGTCCCAGCGCAGGGTCTCCTCCACGACCTGCCCCCAGGTGGCGCTGTCACCGTCCCGGACCATCGCCCGCTGCTCGGGGTGGGTCAGCAGAGCGCGGGTGGCGTTGACGATGAGACTGATGGACGTCTCGTGGCCGGCGCCGATGAGCGTCCACAGGGTGTCTTCGAGTTCCTCGTCGGTGAACGCCTCACCCGCGTCCTCGCCGACGGTGGCCAGCAGCGCGCTGGTCAGGTCGTCCGCCGGCTCGGCGCGCCGCATGGCGAACAGCCGCTTGAACAGCTCGTGCCGTTCCTGCTGCGCGGCGAGGAACTGCTCGGCGGTGGTGTCGGCGCGTATGACGGTGTCGATGAGCGCACGAAAACGCGCCCACCACGCCTGCGGCACCCCGATCAGCTCGCAGATGACCTGCATGGGGAACGGGTAGGCGTAGTGCCGGCGCAGATCGACCGTGCCGTCCGCCGCCGCCTGGCGGGGCAGGTCGTCCAGCATCGTGGTGACGATCTCGTCGATGCGCGGTGCCATGCGCTCGACGCGTGTGCGGGTGAAGGTCCGCGTCAGCGGCCGGCGCAGCCGCCGGTGCTCGGCACCGTCACGCGCCATCAGGTTGTTCAGCCGGATCATGCCCAGCAGCGGCCAGTCGTCGGGGATCTCACCGCGGCGCAGCGCCTCCCAGGTGCGCCAGTCGCGCCCCACCCGCGGATCGGCCGTCAGCTCGGCGAGCAGGGTGTAGTCGGTGACCACCCACATGCGCACCCCGCCGGGCAGTACGGCACGCACCACCGGGCCCAGGTCACGCATCAGCGCCGCCTCACCATGGCGGTCGGTGCCCAGCGGGTCGATGGCGAAAAGCGGCACAGCACTCTGATCGAGCGTCGTATCGGTCACGGTGGCATTCCTCCTGGCTCTCCCGGCCGCACGGCATCCCGGTAGGCCGTGGGCTCACGCAACGAACAGGCCACCAGAGCCGGCTTGGCATCGACTAACCACCGACCAAACCCAAGACGGCCGCCCCCGGCCACCAACCCCCGCCTGCCGCGCTCGATCGGTACTCCACGGCCGGCTGCTAGCTTCTCGCGCCACTGCGTCCGCACCTGGACGCACGACGAGCGATGGGGGAGTGTCCGCCATGACCGCACCGAGCGCCCTGACACACCACGACGACCACGAACACACCGCCCCGGCCCGCGCGCTGAGCCCGGCCGAACGCTGGTACTGGATCATCGACCAGCTCTCCACCCTCAACGTCTGCGCCCGCGTACGCATAAAGGGCGACCTCACACCGGCGGCGCTGCGCACCGCGCTCGGCGCACTGCAGGAGCGCCACCCCCAGCTGCGCGTCGCGATCGCCGACACCTCAGCGCACCACACCGGCGGCGGACCGTACTTCGTGCCCACCGACGCCCCCATCCCGCTGCGCGAGGTACGGGCCGACGGCCACGAGCAGCAGCGGTGGGTGCGTGAAGTGGACGGCCACGAGCTGACCGCCCCCCTGGACACGCGCCGCGGCCCCCTCGCCCGCGCGGTGCTCATCACCGCACCCGACCACACCCACGACCTGCTGCTGACCGTCGCCCACTGCATCGCCGACGGCACCACCGCGCTCTCCCTGCTGCGCCAGTGGGTCCGCCTCGCCACCACAGCCCCACACCCCGCCCCCGGTCGTGACGCCGGTGCGGCCACCGCTGCTGCTGCGGCCGCGCCCGCCCATGGTCTTGCCGAGCCGTTCGAAGCGCTCTTCCCCCCGCGCCCGCCCGCCGCACCGCCGGCGCCGTCGCACGCGCCGACGCCCGACGACGCCGGCGCGGCCGCGGGGGCGGGGGCGGGGGAGGGGAGTGTGGGCCGGCTGGAACCGGAGCGGTTCGTGCCGTTCGGCCGGCGCCGCACACGGATGCTGCACCGCTCTCTGTCCGGCGACGACCTCCAAAGCCTCACCCTCGCCTGCAAGCGGGAAGGGACCACCTTGCACGGCGTGCTGGCCGCGGCCCTGGCCTGCGCGGTGGCCCGCGACGCCGGCGCCGCACCCACCGCGTCGTTCGCGGTCGGCTCACCCGTCTCCCTGCGCCAGGAACTGCGGCGCGCCGTCTCCGAGGACGAGGCCGGCTGCTTCGTGTCGGCCCTGCACTCGGTCGTGCGCTACCAGCCCGACCACATATGGTCGATGGCCCGGTTCATCAACGACGACATCGCCGCGCGCAAGAAGCTCGGCGAACAGTACGAGGTGTTCGACCTGCTCGCCGCCCAGGGGCCGTCCACCGTCGCCGACAGCGAACCCTTCGTCCGCCACTTCGAAGAACACGGCCCTTTCAACTTCTTCGTGTCCAACATCGGCCGGTTCGACTTCCCCGCCCAGCTCGGCGCCTGGCAGCTGTCCGGGGCGCAGTTCGTGGGCGGGATCTCGGTGGTCGGCTGCCTCGGATCCTCCGTGACCACCAGCCAGGGCCGGCTCGCCTGGAACTTCACCTACATCGACGAAGCCGTCTCCCCCGAACGGGCCGAACGCCTGGCCGACGACACCATCCACACGCTCATCGCCGCAAGCCGGTAACAGACAACACCCCCGCCCGCGCCCAGCCCGCCGCGCACCGCACCGAGCCGGCCGCACACAGCCCGCCCCCCGGGAGCGGGCTGTGCACAGCCGCCCACGCCAAGCAGACCGCGCACCACCCGCCCGCGGGCGCACAGCAGGCCCCGCAGAACCAGCCCCGCACGGACCCACGACAGCCGCCCCCTCTGGAGCGGGCCGCGCACAGCCGGGCCCGCAGAGCGGGATGCACGCAGCCGGGCCCGCAATGCGAGATGCGTACGGCGGGACCCGTAGAGCCGCCCGCGCACAGCCGAGCCGCGCACAGCCGGCGGCGCACTGCCGGGCCCCGCAGCGCGAGATGCGCACAACAAGGCCGCGCACAGCGGGCCGCGAAGCCGCCCGCCCGCAGCCGGGCCGCGCGAAGCGGGCGGCGAAGAGCCGGCCCCGCACAACCGGGCCCCGCACAACCGGGCCCAGCACAACCGGGCCCGCAAAGCGGGATGCGCAGAACGGGACCCGTAGAGTCGCCCGCACACAGGCGAGCCACGCAGAGCCGGCGGCGCACAGCGGGCCGCCGCCCCCTCTGGGAGCTGGCCCCGTAGAGCCGGCGGCGCACTGCCGGCCCCGCAGCGCGAGATGCGCACAGCGGGCCGCGTAGAGCCGGCGGCGCACTGCCGGCCCCGCAGCGCGAGATGCGCACAGCGGGCTGCGTAGAGCCGTCCGCGCGCAGGCGAGCCTCGCAGAGCCGGCGGCGCACAGCGGGCCGCCGCCCTCGGAGCGAGCCTCGTCGAGCCGCCCGCGCACAGCCGACCCCCTCAAGCAGGCCCCGCAGAGCCGCTCGCACACAACCGCCCGCACCGCCGCCCGCACACACCCCCCCGCACCGCCGCCTCCCCGCGGTGCGGGATGCGTACAGCGGGCGGGCCCCCCGCAGCGCGCAGAGCCGCCCGCGCAGCGCGCGCACAGCCGGGCGCGGGCCCCCCCGGGGAGGGGGGGGCCGGGCCGGGGGGGCGCGGGCGGGCGCCGGGT
>NZ_JBFATR010000100.1:0-4254 GCF_040678395.1 Streptomyces sp. NPDC052687
GGGGCCGGGCGGGGGTGGCGGGCGAGGCCGGGCGGGGGTGGCGGGCGAGGCCGGGCGGGGGTGGCGGGCGAGGCCGGGCGGGGTTGGCGGGCGGGGATGGCGGCATCGGACGGGCACGCTCGCGCGGCGCTGGACGTAAACGTTTACGCAAGCGTTTACGTGCGGCGCTGGATGGGATACCTTGCGGCGCGGAACGCCGGAAGAGGAGGGCCGCTCATGCCGACCATGGCCGACGTCGCGCGCAGCGCCGGGGTCTCCGTGGCGACCGTCTCGCACGTGCTGAACGGGACGAGGCCGGTGCTGCCCCACACCCGCCAGGCCGTCCTCGACGCGATCGACGCGCTCGGCTACACCCCGAACACCCTCGCCCGCTCCCTGGTGACCGCACGGACGCGGTCCATCGGGCTCGCGGTGTCGGCGATCAGCAACCCGTACTTCACGGAGATCCTGCAAGGGGTCGAGGCCGCCGCCCTGGAGCACGGCTACGGCCTGCTCATCGCCGATCCGCACGAAGACCCCCGGCACGAGCGCACGGTCGTCCAGCTGCTGCACGAGCGGCGGGTGGACGGCATGATCGTCGCCCCGTCCGCGGACCCGCGCGAGCTGGTCGCCTACCTGCGCCGGCACCACGTGCCCGCCGTCCTCCTGGACCGTGTGGTCGACGACCGCGCGGAGGGCGCCCAGGCCTTCGACCAGGTCTGCGCGGACAGCGTCGAGCCGATGACCCGGCTGGTCACCCATCTCGCCGGGCTCGGGCACCGCCGGATCGGCCTGGTCGCGGGCCGGCCGGGGCTGAGCACGACGAGCGAGCGGATCACCGGGTACCGGCACGGTCTGGCGGCGGCCGGGCTGCCCTTCGAGAAGCGGTTCCTGGCGCACGGCGACTCGGAGGCGGCGGGCGGCGAGCGGGCCACCGCGGCCCTGCTGTCCCTGGCCGTGCCGCCGACGGCGATCGTCACCGCCAACAACGCGATGACGATCGGTGCCCTGCGCGCGCTGCGCGAGCGGGGCCTCACCGTGCCCGGCGACCTCGCGCTCGCCTGCTTCGACGACTTCGCCTGGGCGGACCTCTTCTCGCCCCGGCTCACCGCGATCGCCCAGCCCAGCAGGGAACTGGGCGCCGAGGCGGTCCGGGTGCTCCTGGAACGCCTCGCCGAGCCGGACCGGCCCGTCCGGACCGTGCAGCTGCCCTGCACGTTCGTCCACCGCACCTCGTGCGGCTGCCCGGAACCGCCGTCCCGGCGGCCGGACCCGTCCGAAGGGCTCGCGCAGCCCGAGAAAGGAGCCGACTCGTGATCGTCGTCGCCGGTGAGGCCCTGATCGACCTGGTGCCGCAGGGGCCGGGCGCCCTGGCGAGCCTGCGCCCCGCGCTCGGCGGCGGCCCGTACAACACGGCCGTCGCCCTCGGCCGGCTCGGCTCCCCCACCGCCTTCTGCTCCCGCGTCTCGTCCGACGCCTTCGGCCAGGCCCTGCTGGACGGGCTGCGCGCGGCCGGGGTGGACGTGTCGGGCGTGGCGCGCGGCGCCGAGCCGACCACCCTGGCGGTCGCCACGATCGACGCGCACGGCTCGGCCGCGTACTCCTTCTACGTCGAGGGCACCGCCGACCGGCTGTTCACGGCGCCCGACGCGCTCCCGGCGGGGACCCGCGCGGTGTCGTTCGGCACCTGCTCGCTGGTGCTGGAGCCGGGCGCGAGCGCGTACGAGGAGCTGATGCGGACCGCCGCCGGGCAGGGCGTGTTCACCGCGCTCGACCCGAACATCCGCGCGGGGCTGATCCCGGACGCGGACGCCTACCGGGCCCGGTTCCTGACGTGGCTGCCGTCGGTGACCTTGCTGAAGCTGTCCGAGGAGGACGCGCGGTGGCTGGGCGGGGGCCCGCGCGAGTGGCTGGCGGCCGGGCCCTCGGCCGTCGTGATCACCCGTGGCGGGGACGGGCTGACCGTCTTCACACGCGACGGTGCCGAGCACTCCGTGCCGGGCGAGAAGGTCGACGTGGTGGACACCATCGGCGCCGGGGACACCGTCAACGCGGCGCTGCTGCACGGTCTGGCGGCCCGGGACGCCCTCTCCCCCGCCGCCCTCGCCGGCCTGGGCGCCGACGGCTGGACCGGGCTTCTGCGGTTCGCGGCACGCGCGGCGGCGGTCACCTGCTCCCGAGCGGGCGCAGAACCGCCGTACGCGCACGAGCTGGAGGAGTGACGTGCGGCGGCGCCGGGCGGGACGGAACCGGGCGGCGCCGGACAGGACGGGGTTGAGTGGCGGGCTGGGACCGGACGAGCCGGGCGGGACCGGGCGGCGGATGGGACCGGGCGGCGCCGCGCGGGACGGGGTCGAGCGGCAGGGCAGGACCGGACGGGGCCGGGCGGAACCAGGCGGCGGTGGGACCGGGCAGGGCTACGCGGGACCGGGCGGCACCGGGCCGGGCGGCACCGGGCCGGGCGGGACCGAGCGGCGGGGCAGGACCGGACGGGGCTACGCGGGACCGGGCGGGACCGGACCGGGAGGGACCGGGCGGCACCGGACCGGACGGGACCGGGCGGCACCGCACCGGGTCGCACCGGGCGGTGGGAGATCCGGGCCGGAGGGCTCAGCCCGCCCGGCTCACGGCCCGCAGGCCTCCCGGACGGCGTCCGTCGAGGCGGTCCAGCGCGGCAGCCGTGGCCTCGTCGGCCGGGAGGTGGACGACGATCCGCTGGCCGTCGTCCGGCAGGGCCAGCGTCTCGTGCAGCAGCCGCAGCTGCCCGGCCTCGGGGTGCTCGACGCACCGGGTGCCGACCCGTCGCGGGGCCATCGCCAGATCGGCGAACCGGTCGGCGAACTCGGCCCCGGCCGTCACCGTCAGCTCCTCGGCCAGCTCGGCGGCGTAGGGGTCGCGCAGGGGCACGTCGTGCCGGAGGTGGGCGACCAGGTTGTCTGCCTCGCGCTCCCAGTCGGGGTAGGCGGCCCGCGCGCGGGGGTCGGTGAAGACATGGCGGAGCAGGTTGGGGTGCTCGCCGTCGAGCACGCCGATCGGGCCGAACAGCCGTGCGTAGCCGGTGGTGTGGGCGAGGATGTCGCCGATCCAGTTGACCACCACGGCCGGGGTGGGCTCCAGACGGTCCAGCACGGCGCGCACGGTGGGGCGCGGGGTGCGGCTGAGCGGCGGGGCCGCGCCGCAGACCAGCGGGTCGCCGCCGTCCGCCTCCTTGGTGAGGCGGCGCAGCACCATCCGGTCCCGCAGGGACAGGTGCAGCGCGTCGGCGAGGGCGCCGAGGACCTGCGCGGAGGGGTTGCGGTCGCGGCCCTGTTCGAGCCGGGTCAGGTACTCGACGCTGATGCCGGCGAGCGTGGCCAGTTCGGCGCGGCGCAGTCCGGGGGTACGGCGGCGGGCGCCCGGGGGCAGGCCGACCTCCTCCGGGGTCACGGCCTCGCGCCAGGACCGCAGATAGGTGCCCAACTCGTTGTCGTTCACTCAGCGAACGTACCAACGCGCGCCCGCGCGAGGGTGGCCCTGCCACTACCAGGCTTCGCCCGGTCTCCCTGCCCCGCCTGGCGGCCCTCAGGGTGGAGGCATGACGACACGTGACCACTTCTCGAACTCGCTGACCGTGACCCCGCTGCCCCTGTCCCCCGGTGACTGGGAGCTGGACCCGCTGCACTCGGCCGTCAACTTCACCATCCGGCATCTGGGCATCGCCAAGGTGCGCGGGCGGTTCACCGAGGTGAAGGCCGCCCTGTCCGTCGGTGAGACGGTCGACGACGTGCGGGTGACCGCCGAGATCGCCCTGGCCTCCATCGACACCGGCATCGCCGAGCGGGACGCGCATGTCCGCGCGTCCGATCTGCTCGACGTGGAGAAGCGTCCCACGATGGCCTTCCGCTCGACCCGGGTGTCGGGCGAGGGCGAGGACTGGACGATGGAGGGCGAGCTGACGATCGGGGACGTGACGCGTCCCGTGACGCTCGATGTGGAGTTCGGCGGGCTGGTCGACGTGCCGGTCGACGGCAGCCGGCACGCCGGGTTCGAGGCGACGGGCGAGATCCGGCGCAGCGATTTCGGCCTGGACTTCGCGCCAGGACTGCTCGGTGACGTGGTGAAGATCCAGCTCGACATGCAGTTCGTGGAGCCCAGGGCAGCCTGAGACCCGGACAACGGCCTGGCCGACCGCGGACGCGGGGGGGCCGGGGGGGGCCGGGGGGCCCCCGGGCCCCCCCGCCGGGGGGGGGGGGGGGCCCCGCGGCAAGCCCCCCCGCCCCCCCCCCCAGAAGATAG
>NZ_JBFATR010000101.1:0-4223 GCF_040678395.1 Streptomyces sp. NPDC052687
CCGCGCGCCCCGCCCGCCCCGCCCCCCACGCGTAGACCGGCGCCGTCGCCGCGTGGTACCCCCCCGGCTACCCCCCC
The DNA here is from genome assembly GCF_040678395.1 of Streptomyces sp. NPDC052687. Lineage (NCBI taxonomy): Bacteria > Bacillati > Actinomycetota > Actinomycetes > Kitasatosporales > Streptomycetaceae > Streptomyces > Streptomyces sp. NPDC052687. The sequence continues at coordinate 78 of NZ_JBFATR010000101.1, forward strand.
CCCCCGGCCCCCGCGCCCGCGCGCGCGGCGCCCGCCGCCGAGTCCCGCGCGGAGCTGACCGCCGCCCGCGCGGCCGACGCCGCCACCGCCGCCGAACGGGCGTACGAGGGCGAGCGGCGCACCGCCGAGGCGCTGGCCGCCGAGGAGCGGCTGGCGGAACTGCTGAGCCTGCCCGGCGCCTCCGCCGGCGCCCGCGCCCTGGTGCCCGCGCCCCGCAACGGCGAGGACACCCCCGAGGACGACACCGCCCCCGCCGAGACCGCCCTGACCGCCGAGGAACTGGACCGCTTCGCCGACGAGCTGCGCGAACTCCTCGACGACGCCGTCTCCTCCGCCGAGCGGCAGCTGTTCGACCTGCGCACCGCCGCCGCCGACGACGCCCGCATCCTCGGCGCGCTCGGCGACGGCGGGCTGCTGCCGCCCGGCCCCGACGTGCTGGCCACCGTCGAGTTCCTCGGCGAGCACGGCATCCCCGCGCTCCCCGGCTGGCGCTACCTCGCCCAGGCCGTCGACCCCGCCGACCACGCGCGCGTGCTGGCCGCCCGGCCCGAGCTGGTCGACGGCGTGATCATCACCGACCCCGACTCGCACGCCCGCGCCCGCGAAGCCCTCAGCGACGCCGCGCTGCTGCCCCGGTCCGCCGTGGCCGTCGGCACCGCCGCCGCCCTGCTCGCCCCCACCCCGGCCGCCGGCTCCGGCGACGGCGACGTCTTCCTCGTCCCGCCGAACCCGGCCATGCACGACGAACACGCCGCCGACGAGGAACGACAGGCCCTGCGCGCCCGCGCGACCGCGCGCGACGAGGAGATCCGCGCCCTCGCCGCCCGCCTCGGCAAGGACCGCGAACTGGCCGCCCGGCTCGCCTCCTGGCGCACCGGCTGCCCCGCCGGCCGCCTCGCCGAACTCGCCCGCGCCGCCGAGGAGGCCCGCGCCTTCGCCGAGGAGGCCGAGGCCGAGCTGGCCGAGGCACGCACCGCCCGCGCCGAGGCCGAGGAAGCCGCCGCCGAGGCCGCCCAGGTCCGCGACGAGAAGCAGGAGGCCGCCCAGAAGGCCCGGCGCGCCGCCGACGCCCTCGCCGGCCTCGCCTTCCGGCTGCGCGAACGGGCCGGCTGGCAGGCCAAGCTGCGCGAACTCGCCGACGAGGCCGCCGAGTCCGAGGCCCGCGCCCAGGCCTGCCTGGAGCGCGCCCGCGCCGCCGACGAGGACCGCCGCGCCGCCCAGCGCGCCGCCGACGACGCCCGCCGCACCGCCCGCGCCCTGCGCGCCGAGCGCGCCGAGATCGCCGGCGCCCCCGACGACGTACCGGAGCCGGACCCGGACGCGCCCAAGGCGTCCCTGCCCGCCCTGCGCGAGGCCTACCGGGCCGCCTCCCAGGTGTACGAGAAGGTCGGCGTCGGCGCCGACCTGCGCGCCGAACAGGCCCGCGCGGAAAGCGACGAGAGCGCCGCCCGCGCCGAACTGGACCGGCTCAGCAACAAGGTCCGCACCCGCGCGGAGCAGCTGCTCCAGTCCCCCGACGGCTCCGACGGGCCGTCCCGGCAGGCCGCCGCGGCCCGCGCGGAGGAGCTGGTGCAGCTCCTGGAGACCCGGATGTCCACCGCCAGCGAGCAACTGGGCCGGCTGCGCGGCGAGGCCGAACGGCACGCCCCCGAGGACGGCGAGGCGCACACCGAGCTGCCCGAGGAGCTGGTCCCGCGCGACGCCGAGCACGCCCAGGCGCTGCTGCGCACCGCCACCGCCGAACTCGCCTCCCGCACCGAGGCGCTGGCCCAGGCCCGCGAGGCGCACGCCGAACTGCTGGCCGCCCACCGCGCCGCCGAGGACGCGGCCGGCGGCTTCGACGAGATCGCCGCCCTCCTGCGCGACCTGCTGCGCGAGCCCGCCGCGGAGGACGACCAGGAACAGCCGGAACCGTACCCGGGCAGCCTGGAGGAGGCCCGGCAGGCCGCCGCCGAGGCCCGCCGGTCGCTGCGCGGCTGCGCCGCCGACCTGTCCGCCGCCGAGGCCGCCGTCCGCGAGGCGAGCGACGTCCTGGTGCGGCACGCCAACTCCACCCGCTACGAGCAGGTGCGCACCCCCGCCCGGCAGCAGATCCGCGAACTGCCCGCGTCCGCCCTGCCCGAGCACGCCCAGCGCTGGGCCGACGCCTTCGCCCCGCGGTTGCGCGTCCTCACCGACGAGCTGGCGCAGCTGGAGCGCAACCGCGACTCGATCGTGGACCGGCTGCGCGGCATGGTCGAGTCCGCCCTCGCCACCCTGCGCTCCGCGCAGCGGCTGTCCCGGCTGCCGGAAGGGCTCGGCGAGTGGTCCGGGCAGGAGTTCCTGCGCATCCGCTTCGAGGAACCCGACCAGGCCACCCTCACCGAACGTCTCGGCGAGGTCATCGACGAGGCCACCCGCGCGGCGGTCAAGAAGAACTCCGACCTGCGCCGCGACGGCATGTCCCTGCTGCTGCGCGGAGTCGCCGCCGCGCTCCAGCCCAAGGGCGTCGCCGTCGAGATCCTCAAGCCCGACGCGGTGCTGCGCGCCGAGCGGGTGCCCGTCGGACAGATGGGCGACGTGTTCTCCGGCGGCCAGCTGCTCACCGCGGCCATCGCCCTGTACTGCACGATGGCCGCCCTGCGCTCCAACGACCGGGGCCGCAGCGACAAGCACCGCCACGCGGGCACCCTGTTCCTCGACAACCCGATCGGCCGCGCCAACGCGACGTACCTGCTGGAGCTCCAGCGCGCGGTCTCGGACGCGCTGGGCGTGCAGCTGCTGTACACCACCGGCCTGTTCGACACCACGGCACTCGCCGAGTTCCCGCTGGTGATCCGCCTGCGCAACGACGCGGACCTGCGGGCCGGCCTGAAGTACATCAGCGTGGAGGAGCACCTTCGCCCCGGCCTGCCGAAGCCGCCGCAGGCGGGGGAGGCGGTCCACAGCGAGATCACCGCGACGAGGATGTACAAGCGCCCGGCGCCGTCCACGACCTGAGAGGCGCGGGACGAGCACCGTGGCCTGCGGGCCCGCACAGGCCTGCTGCACCCTCGAACGCCGAACCGGTCCGCTCCCGTAGCGGGGGGCGGACCGGTTGGCACAGCCGAGGGCCGGTTGTCAGCGCTTGTTCTTCTCCCTGAACAAGAAGAACGCCAGTACGGCGGCGCCGAGGACCAGCATGATGAGGGTCACGGGCACGCTCTGGTCCCCCCTTTTCACGCAGCTCCGTCCGACGCCTCGGCGGGCGCTTGGCGCTGCCTCACCTACCGCGTCGGATCTTCACGAGTATGTACAGCGCGACGATGATCGCGACGAAACCTATGGTGAAGACGAGCGCATCCTGCGCGTTTTCGACTGGTGAGTATTTGCCGCTGGCTGCCAGTATGGCCGCGTGTGTCACTTCCGGCTCCTTCCAATTGCCGCCAGAAGGCAAATGAAGGCGCCGCAGATGAAGACCATACTCAATACTTTGCCCAGCATGAAGGAACTGTCAGCCATACCCCAGGAGGGGAAGGACAGGAAACCCAGCACGATCCCGCATACCAACTCGACTGCACTGATGGCCGCAAGAATCACCGCAGTCCTGCGGTTCTCTCTCTCGTTCCTGGCGAGTTCCACTGTCACTTCCTCCGTCGAATCAGTCCTGCCCGGACACGGTCGACACCGTGTCCGGGCAGATGTCTCTCAAGTCGCGCTGTTCTGGTAGTTCGCCGTGACGTAGGCTCCCGCAGCAGTTCCTATGGCTGCGCAATAGGGCACCGCTGCCCCCGCTCCGGCCGGCCCTCCCACGGCCGCAGCCCCGGCTTCACAAAGACCTGTGATGCCGATGTCTGCGATGACACCCGCCGTTGCGGCTTCCGCCGCGTCCGGGCCGCCGGTGAGGCCTTCATAGACGATGCCGGCAACGGAAAGCCCACTGCCGATGTTCCCCAGGGTGTCCAGTGAGAGCAGCCCGTTGGGATCGCTGTTGTTGGTGGGGTCGCCGCCGGCGTACAGGTAGGGGTTGGTTTCCTGTCCGGACGGGTCCGGCTGGGTGAAGCGGCCGAGCTGGGGGTCGTAGTAGCGGTGGCCCATCTTGTACAGGCCGGTCGGGTCGAGGTAGGCGCCGGTGTAGCGGAACGGTTGGGGGGTTGCCTCGGTGGTGGTGCCGCGGGGCAGGCCGGT
>NZ_JBFATR010000102.1:0-3847 GCF_040678395.1 Streptomyces sp. NPDC052687
GCGACCGCCTCCTCGGGGACGGCCCCGTACCCGTGATCTCCCCGCTCGTGCGCCGGCTCGCCCGCGAGAACGGGCTGGACCTGCGGGAGCTGACCCGAGCACGCCGGCCGACACCCCCGTCGCGATCCGGATCCGCCGGCGCCGCCGCCCGCCGGACACGTCCTCCTCGGTACCCTCCCGCACCGCCACGCCGCCCCGCGCCGCCACGCCGTCCTGCGTCCCCACGCCGTTGTGGCTCTCGGTGTCGTCCTTCGCTGCCACGCCGTTGTGGCTCTCCGTGTCGCCCTGCGCTGCCACGCCGTCCTGGCTTCCCGCGCCGTCCTGGCTCTCCACGCCGCCCTGCGCCGCCACGCCGCCCTGGGCCTTCACACCGTCCTGGCTCTCCGCGCCGTCCTGGGTCTTCATGCCGCTCACTGTGCGTCAATACGACGAGCACATTCGGTCAGCCGAAGGGTGCCGCGACGGGGTTCACACCGATGGCCCCCGGTGCGACGCTGTGATCATGAGCCCTAGCCCTCTCGTCGACCGGCTGCTCGCTCGACTGCCGGCCGAGGCCGTCCACACCGACGCCGACATCACCGCCTCCTACGCCCACGACATGGCGAGCTTCTGCCCGGCCGGCACCCCCGCCGTGGTGGTGCTGCCGCGCACCGTCGAAGAGGTCCAGCACGTCATGCGCACCGCGACCGAGCTGCGCGTCCCGGTCGTCCCGCAGGGCGCCCGCACCGGCCTGTCCGGCGGGGCCAACGCCACCGACGGCTGCATCGTGCTGTCCCTGACCAAGATGGACCGGATCATCGAGATCGACCCGGTCGACCGGGTCGCCGTCGTCGAACCCGGCGTCGTCAACGCCGCCCTCTCCCGCGCGGTCGGCGAACACGGGCTGTCCTACCCGCCCGACCCCTCCAGCTGGGAGATGTGCACGATCGGCGGCAACATCGGCACTGCCGCCGGCGGACTGTGCTGTGTGAAGTACGGGGTGACGGCCGAGTACGTGCTCGGCCTGGACGTCGTCCTCGCCGACGGACGGCTCATGTCCACCGGCCGCCGCACCGCCAAGGGCGTCGCCGGATACGACCTGACCCGGCTGTTCGTCGGCTCCGAGGGCTCGCTCGGCATCGTCGTCCGCGCGACCGTCGCCCTCAAACCCGAGCCGCCGCGGCAGCTCGTGCTCGCCGCCGAGTTCGCCTCGGCGGCGGCCGCCTGTGACGCCGTGTGCCGGATCATGGCCGCCGGGCACGTCCCGTCACTCCTCGAACTCATGGACCGTACGACGGTCAAGGCCGTCAACGACCTGGCGCACATGGGACTGCCGGAGACCACCGAGGCGCTGCTCCTCGTCGCCTTCGACACCCCCGACCCGGCCGCCGACCTCGCCGCCGTCGGCGCGCTGTGCGAGGCCGCCGGCGCCACCCAGGTGGTGCCCGCCGACGACACCGCCGAGTCGGACCTGTTGCTCCAGGCGCGCCGGATGTCACTCCCCGCGCTGGAGGCCGTCAAGGGCACCACGATGATCGACGACGTGTGCGTGCCCCGCACCCGGCTCGGCGACCTGCTGGCCGGGGTCGAGCGCATCGCCGAGAAGTACGGGCTGACCATCGGGGTCTGCGCGCACGCGGGCGACGGCAACACCCACCCGACCGTGTGCTTCGACGCCCGCGACCCGGACGAGTCCCGGCGCGCCCGCGAGTCCTTCGACGAGATCATGGCCCTCGGCCTCGCGCTCGGCGGCACCATCACCGGCGAACACGGCGTCGGCGTGCTGAAGAAGGAGTGGCTGGCCCGGGAACTCGGGCCCGTGGGCCTGGAGATGCAGCGGGCCGTCAAGCAGGTGTTCGACCCGCTGGGCATCCTCAATCCGGGCAAGCTCTTCTGACCCTCCCGCGTTCACTGGGCGAGCAACCGGTCGAGCCCGTCGTCGAGGCCCAGCTGCTCGCCCTCCGTGCCCGGCGGCACCACCCGCAGCGTCCGCTCCAGCCACGCCGACACCGGTGCCGCCGGAGCCTCCAGCAGCGCCTCCCCGTCCGGGGAACTCAGCGCCATCAGCACCACACCGCGCCCCTCCGTCTTCGTCGGCCACACCCGCACGTCACCCTCCCCGCACGGCCGGAACACCCCCTCGACCAGCAGCTCCCGGGCGAACGTCCAGCCCACCGGGCACTGTGAGTCGATGTGGAAGGCGATGTGCACGGCGTACGGGTCGTCGGTGCGGTAACTCAGCCGGGCGGGCACGGCGACGGCGCGCTCGGGGGACAGGACGAGACGCAGCTCCAGTTCGCGCTCCACGACGGTGTACATGACGGTCTTCCTCTCTGTCGTACGGGTCCGGCAGTGGGCCCGTACGAGGGGAGAGCGGGCCGGCACTCGGTCATTACGCGGGTTCATGGAACTTTTTTCCCGCGCGGCGGGCACGCCGGATGCGCCGGTGGCGCCGGGGTAGCACAACCGTGCTCGAAAGGGGTGGGTACGGCGGGACTGACGCTCAGGGTTGCGCCCGTCTGATAGATGTGGAGGCCCCCATTACACCCCCGAGCAGATACGGGACGACGGACATGAGCGCCCCAACCCCGGCCCCAGGTGACGACCGGCCCCGCGAAGGGTATTACCCGGACCCCTCCATCCCCGGATACGTCCGGTACTGGAACGGTGCCGCGTGGGTACCGGGCACCAGCCGTCCGGCCCCGGCCGACGGCGAACCGCTCGCCCCGCCGCCCGGGGTCGGCCCGGCGCAGCCCTCCACGGCCTCGACGGCCTCGATCGAGGAGACCGGTCCGCACTTTTTCGACGAGGACCCGGTCGACGACCCCGCGTCCTCCTGGGGTGCCGACCGCTCCCACCAGTCCGGCTTCGGCGGCGACCAGGACCGCCGCGTCGCCTGGGGCGCGCCCGGGAGCACCGATCCGCGGGCGTCCGCCGAGGCTTCGTCCGGCCCCGACACGCCGTCACCCGGCAACACGTTCGTGTTCCGCCGCCCGACGCAGGGGGGCGGGGGAGCGGAGGGCGGCCCGGCGGCCGCCGGTTCGACGCCGGGCGCGGACGGCGCCGCCGGTTTCGGGGCGGGCCAGGGTGCCGTGGCCGGCGCCGCCGGCTCCGGTGCGGGCTTCGGCCCGGTCATGGGGCCCGGAGCAGCGGGCCGGGGCCGGGACGAGGGCACCATGACCTTCCGCGCGGTCGGCCCGCGCGCCACCGCTTCCGGTACGACGTCGAACCCCGCGACCCCGGGCGCCCCCGGCACAACCGGCACATCGGCAGCCAGCGGCGGGCCGGGTGCTTTGGGCGGGCAGGGTGGTCCGGTCGGGCAGGGCGTCGTGGGCGGTTCCGGCGGGCCGGGTGCTCCGGGAGCGCCGGGCGTCACGGGCGGTTCTGGTACGGCGGGCACCCCGGGCACTCCGGGCGCCCCTGGCGCGCCCGGTGTTGCGGGCGCGTCGGGTACGGCGGGTGTACAGGGCGCGCAGGCCCTCACGGGCGGGCCCGGCGGACCGGGCACTCCGGGCTCCCCGAACGCCACCGGCACGCCCGGTGCCTCCGACGCGCACGGAGTCTCCGCGGCACCCGGCACCCCCGGCGTCACCGGCTCACCCGGCGCCTCGGGAACCGGCGCACCGCGCACTCCGGGCGCGCCCGGCACCTCCGATGCCTCGGGAGCACCCGGCACCACGGGCACTCCCGGCACCCCCGGCACCACGGGCACTCCCGGCACCCCCGGCGCACCGGGCGCCCCGGGCGCACCGGGTACCCCCGCCTCACCCGCCACCCCCGGCCCCGCCGGCCCCGGCTTCGCCGCCGGCAAGGCGGCGGCTGCCCGCGCCGCCGCCGCGCAGGCGGCCCAGGCGGCCCAGGCGGCATC
>NZ_JBFATR010000103.1:0-3580 GCF_040678395.1 Streptomyces sp. NPDC052687
CGCGCCGGCCCAGGCCGCGCCCGCCGCGGCGGCTCCCGCCGCCAAGGCCCCGGCGCCCGCCAAGCCGGCCGCGAAGCCGCAGGCGAAGGCCGAGCCCGCCGCGGAGTCCGCCGGACCCGAGCTGGTGACGCTGCGCGGTCCGTCCGCCGCCGTCGCCAAGAACATGGACGCCTCGCTGGAGATGCCGACCGCCACGTCGGTCCGCGCCGTCCCGGTGAAGCTGCTGTTCGACAACCGCATCGTCATCAACAACCACCTCAAGCGCGCCCGCGGCGGGAAGATCTCCTTCACGCACATCATCGGGTACGCGATGGTGCAGGCCATCAAGGCCATGCCGTCGATGAACTGGTCGTACCAGGTCAAGGACGGCAAGCCCACCCTGGTCAAGCCGGAGCACGTCAACCTCGGCCTGGCGATCGACCTGGTGAAGCCGAACGGCGACCGCCAGCTGGTCGTCGCGGCGATCAAGAAGGCCGAGACGCTGAACTTCTTCGAGTTCTGGCAGGCCTACGAGGACATCGTCCGTCGCGCCCGCGACAACAAGCTGACGATGGACGACTTCACCGGCGTCACGGTCTCCCTGACCAACCCCGGCGGCCTCGGCACCGTCCACTCCGTGCCGCGCCTGATGCCCGGCCAGTCGCTGATCATGGGCGTCGGCTCCATGGACTACCCGGCGGAGTTCCAGGGCACCTCCCAGGACACCCTGAACAAGCTCGGCATCTCGAAGGTCATGACGCTCACGTCGACCTACGACCACCGGGTCATCCAGGGCGCCGCCTCCGGCGAGTTCCTGCGCACCGTCGCCAACCTGCTGCTCGGCGAGAACGGCTTCTACGACGACATCTTCGAGGCGCTGCGCATCCCCTACGAGCCGGTCCGCTGGCTCAAGGACATCGACACCAGCCACGACGACGACGTCACCAAGGCCGCCCGCGTCTTCGAGCTGATCCACTCCTACCGGGTCCGCGGCCACGTCATGGCCGACACCGACCCGCTGGAGTACCGCCAGCGCAAGCACCCCGACCTGGACATCACCGAGCACGGCCTCACCCTGTGGGACCTGGAGCGGGAGTTCGCCGTCGGCGGCTTCGCCGGCAAGTCGATGATGAAGCTGCGCGACATCCTCGGCGTGCTGCGCGACTCGTACTGCCGCACCACCGGCATCGAGTTCATGCACATCCAGGACCCCAAGCAGCGCAAGTGGATCCAGGACCGCGTGGAGCGCCCGCACGCCAAGCCGGAGCGCGAGGAGCAGCTGCGCATCCTGCGCCGGCTGAACGCGGCGGAGGCCTTCGAGACCTTCCTGCAGACGAAGTACGTCGGCCAGAAGCGCTTCTCCCTGGAGGGCGGCGAGTCCGTCATCCCGCTGCTCGACGCGGTGCTGGACTCGGCGGCCGAGTCGCGCCTGGACGAGGTCGTCATCGGCATGGCCCACCGCGGCCGCCTGAACGTGCTGGCCAACATCGTCGGCAAGTCGTACGCGCAGATCTTCCGCGAGTTCGAGGGCAACCTCGACCCGAAGTCGATGCACGGCTCCGGCGACGTGAAGTACCACCTGGGCGCCGAGGGCACCTTCACCGGCCTGGACGGCGAGCAGATCAAGGTTTCGCTCGCCGCGAACCCCTCGCACCTGGAGGCGGTGGACCCGGTCCTGGAGGGCATCGCCCGCGCCAAGCAGGACATCATCAACAAGGGCGGCACGGACTTCACGGTCCTGCCGATCGCCATCCACGGCGACGCGGCCTTCGCGGGCCAGGGCGTGGTGGCCGAGACCCTGAACATGTCGCAGCTGCGCGGCTACCGCACCGGCGGCACGGTCCACATCGTCATCAACAACCAGGTCGGCTTCACCGCCGCCCCGGAGTCCTCGCGTTCCTCCATGTACGCGACGGACGTGGCCCGCATGATCGAGGCCCCGATCTTCCACGTGAACGGCGACGACCCGGAGGCCGTGGTCCGCGTCGCGCGGCTCGCCTTCGAGTTCCGCCAGGCGTTCAACAAGGACGTGGTGATCGACCTCATCTGCTACCGCCGCCGCGGTCACAACGAGTCGGACAACCCGGCCTTCACCCAGCCGCTGATGTACGACCTGATCGACAAGAAGCGCTCGGTGCGCAAGCTGTACACCGAGTCCCTGATCGGTCGCGGCGACATCACCCTGGAAGAGGCCGAGCAGGCGCTGCAGGACTACCAGGGCCAGCTGGAGAAGGTCTTCACCGAGGTCCGCGAGGCCACCTCGCAGCCGACGGCCGTGGAGACCTCCGACCCGCAGGCCGAGTTCCCGGTCGCCGTGAACACCGCGGTGACCACGGAGGTCGTCAAGCGGATCGCCGAGTCCCAGGTCAACATCCCCGACCACATCACCGTCCACCCGCGCCTGCTGCCGCAGCTGCAGCGCCGGGCGACGATGGTCGAGGACGGCACCATCGACTGGGGCATGGGCGAGACGCTCGCCTTCGGCTCCCTCCTGCTGGAGGGCGTCCCGGTCCGCCTGGCGGGCCAGGACTCCCAGCGCGGCACCTTCGGCCAGCGCCACGCGGTCATCATCGACCGCAACACCGGCGAGGAGTACACGCCGCTGCAGTACCTCTCCGAGGACCAGGCGCGGCTGAACGTCTACAACTCGCTGCTGTCCGAGTACGCCGCCATGGGCTTCGAGTACGGTTACTCGCTGGCCCGTCCGGACGCGCTCGTGCTGTGGGAGGCCCAGTTCGGCGACTTCGTCAACGGCGCCCAGACGGTCGTGGACGAGTTCATCTCCTCGGCCGAGCAGAAGTGGGGCCAGACCTCCGGCGTCGTCCTGCTCCTGCCGCACGGCTACGAGGGCCAGGGCCCGGACCACTCGTCCGCCCGCCCGGAGCGTTTCCTCCAGCTGTGCGCGCAGAACAACATGACGGTCGCCATGCCGACCTCGCCGGCGAACTACTTCCACCTCCTGCGGTGGCAGGTGCACAACCCGCACCACAAGCCGCTGGTCGTCTTCACCCCGAAGTCGATGCTGCGCCTCAAGGCCGCCGCGTCGAAGGCGGAGGACTTCACCACGGGCCAGTTCCGCCCGGTCATCGGCGACACCTCGGTGGACCCGGCGGCCGTGAAGAAGGTCGTCTTCTGCGCGGGCAAGGTCTACTACGACCTGGACGCCGAGCGGGTCAAGCGCGGCGTGACGGACACCGCGATCATCCGTATCGAGCGGCTGTACCCGCTGCCGGGTGCCGAGCTCCAGGCGGAGATCAAGAAGTACCCGAACGCCGAGAAGTACCTGTGGGCTCAGGAGGAGCCGGCGAACCAGGGTGCGTGGCCGTTCATCGCGCTCAACCTGATCGACCACCTCGACCTGGCGGTCGGCGCCGACGTCCCGCACGGCGAGCGCCTGCGCCGGATCTCGCGTCCGCACTCCTCGTCCCCGGCCGTGGGTTCCGCGAAGCGGCACCAGGCCGAGCAGGAGCAGCTGGTGCGTGAGGTGTTCGAGGCGTAAGCCCCGGACAGTCGTCCGTCACACGACCGGGCCGCATCCCCGCGCGGGGGTGCGGCCCGGGCGCAGTGGGCGGCGGGCGGCGACACGGGGTCCGCGTCGGCC
>NZ_JBFATR010000104.1:0-3283 GCF_040678395.1 Streptomyces sp. NPDC052687
GGCGCCGCGGACGGGCCGGCGGGGCGGGCTCGGCGGACACCTCGGCGGCGGGCTCGGCGGGAGCCTCGGCGGCCGGCGCGGTCCGCGCGGCGTCCGCGGCGTCCGCTGCGGGCTGTGCGGCGGCCTTCGCGGAGGGCTCCGGGACGGTCACCACGGCCGCCTCCGCCGCCGCGGGCGAACCGGCCGGCGCGGACACCTTGCGGGTGACCCGACGGCGCGTACGGCCCTTGGGCGCGGCCTCCTCGGTGGCGGGCGCCTCGGTGGCGGGCGCCTCGGTGGCGGGCGCCTCGGCGACGGGCGTCTCGGCAGCGGCGGGCGTCTCGGCGGGTGCCTCGACGACCGGGTCCTCGACGGCCACCGGCTCGGCGTGCGCCTCCTGGGCGGGCTCGCGCACCAGCGGGCGCGCGGCCTCCTCGGCGGCGGTCACGTCCTGAGCCGTGGGCACGGCTGCCTCCGCCCGCGGCGTGCCCGCCGGAGCGGACACCCGGCGGCTCGCCCGGCGCCGGCCCCGGCGCGACACCGCGGCCTCGGCCTCGGCGACGCTGCTGTACAGCTCCTCGTCCGGGGCGAAGTCGGGCGCGGGCAGCGCGACCGGCTCGGCGGCCTCCGCCGCGACCTCGGCCGGGGTCTCGGCCTCGGTCTCCGCCTCCTGCTCCGCCGTCACGCCGGACTCGGCGACGGCCGCGGCGGCCTCGTGCTCGTGCGGCTGCTCGGCGGCGCCGGCGCGGGCGCGCTTCTTGCGCTTGCCGCCGCCACCGTTCGCCGACGGCTGCTCCATGTGGACGATGACACCGCGCCCGTTGCAGTGGACGCAGGTCTCGGAGAACGACTCCAGCAGGCCCTGGCCGACCCGCTTGCGGGTCATCTGCACCAGGCCCAGCGAGGTCACCTCGGCGACCTGGTGCTTCGTACGGTCGCGGCCCAGGCACTCCAGCAGGCGGCGCAGCACCAGGTCCCGGTTGGACTCCAGCACCATGTCGATGAAGTCGATCACGATGATGCCGCCGAGGTCGCGCAGCCGCAGCTGGCGCACGATCTCCTCGGCCGCCTCCAGGTTGTTCCTGGTGACCGTCTCCTCCAGGTTGCCGCCCTGGCCGGTGAACTTGCCGGTGTTGACGTCGATGACGACCATCGCCTCGGTCCGGTCGATCACCAGCGAGCCGCCGCTGGGCAGCCAGACCTTGCGGTCCAGCGCCTTGGCGAGCTGCTCGTCGATCCGGTACGTGGCGAAGACGTCGACCTCGGAGGTCCAGCGCTGGAGGCGGTCGGCGAGGTCCGGCGCGACGTGCGAGACGTAGCCGTGGATGGTGGACCAGGCGTCGTCACCGCTGACGATGACCTTGGAGAAGTCCTCGTTGAAGATGTCGCGCACGACCCGGACGGTCATGTCCGGCTCGCCGTACAGCAGCGTCGGGGCGTTGCCGCTCTTCGCCTTCTTCTGGATCTCCTCCCACTGCGCCTGGAGCCGCTCGACGTCACGGCGCAGCTCGTCCTCGCTCGCGCCCTCGGCGGCGGTGCGCACGATGACGCCCGCGTCCTCGGGGACGATCTTCTTGAGGATGGTCTTCAGCCGGGCCCGCTCGGTGTCGGGCAGCTTGCGGCTGATGCCGGTCATCGAGCCCTCGGGCACGTACACGAGGTAGCGGCCCGGGAGGGAGACCTGGCTGGTCAGGCGGGCGCCCTTGTGGCCGATCGGGTCCTTGGTGACCTGCACGAGGACCGACTGGCCGGACTTGAGCGCGGACTCGATCCGGCGCGGGCCGTTGGCCATGCCCAGCGCCTCGAAGTTGACCTCACCGGCGTACAGCACGGCGTTGCGGCCCTTGCCGATGTCGATGAAGGCGGCCTCCATCGACGGCAGCACGTTCTGCACCTTGCCGAGGTAGACGTTCCCGACGTACGAGACCGCCTGCTCCTTGTTGACGTAGTGCTCGACGAGCACGCCGTCCTCCAGGACGCCGATCTGCGTACGGTCGCCGTGCTGGCGCACGACCATCACGCGCTCGACGGCCTCGCGGCGGGCCAGGAACTCGGCCTCGGTGATGATCGGGACGCGGCGGCGGCCCTGCTCGCGGCCCTCGCGGCGGCGCTGCTTCTTCGCCTCCAGACGGGTCGAGCCCTTGATGGACTGCACCTCGTCCGACGGCTCGCGCTCGGCGGCCTTGCGCGGCTCGCGCACCTTGACGACCGTGCGCTCGGGGTCGCCGTCGCCGGGCTCGGCGTCCACGGCGGTGTCCCCGGCACGGCGACGGCGGCGACGGCGACGGCGGCTGCCCGCGGTCGAACCGCCGGCCTCCTCGCGGCCCTGCTCACCCTCGGCGGACTCGGCGGACTCGGCCGACTCCTCGGCGTCCTCCTCGACCTGCTCGGCGGTGTCCTCGGCGTCCTGCGCGGCCTGCTCGGCGGCGGCCTCGTCGGTCTCGCCCTCGCCGAACTCGTCGGCGTCGCCCTCGGCGGACTCGCCCCGGCGGCGCCGGCGGCCACCGCGACGGCGGCGACGGCGCGAGCCGGTCTCCTCGCCGTCGTGGGACTCGTCGGCCGCCTCATCGGCGGCCTCCTCCTCGGACTCCTCGTCCTCGGCGGGCGCCTCGGCGGCCTGGGTCACGGTCTCCTCGGCGGCGCCACCGCGGCGCCGGCGACGGCGGCGCGAGCCGGCCTGCTCGGCGGAGAACTCCTCGGCCTCGGCGACCTCGGCGACCTCGGCGGTCTCCGGCGTCTCGGGCTCCTCCACCGCCTCGGCGGCGGCCTCGGCGGCTGCGCGCTCCGGCGTCTGGAACCTCGGCTCGGTGAAGACCGGCGGCTGGAACACGGCCACGGCGGGCCGCGCCGGACGCTGCGGCGCCTCGGCGGCGGCCGGCGGCGCGGGCTCGGAGAACCCGGTGGCGGCCTTGCGCACGACACGCCGGCGGCGACGCGGAGCGGCGGACTCCGCGGCCTGCTCGGCGGCGGGAGCGGCGGAGGCCTTCGGCACGGCGGCGAGAGCGGGCTCCGGCCGCGCCTCGGCCTGGGCGGGGGCCTGGGCCTGGGCCTGGGCGGGAGTCTCGGGTGCCTTCTCCTCGGCGGCGGTCTCGCTGCCGGCGGAGTCGGCGGGGGCCTCGGCGGCGGGCGCGGACACCCGGCGCGTGGCCCGGCGGCGGGTACGCCGCGGCGCGGCCTCCTCGGCGGCGGGCGCGGCCTCGGCGGGCGCCTCGACGCCGAGCTCGACAACGTCTCCGGCGGCCTGCACGTGAACTCGCTGGGCACCGTCACCGGCCTGGTGGACGGCGTCGCCCCGGTCTCCGGC
>NZ_JBFATR010000105.1:0-2903 GCF_040678395.1 Streptomyces sp. NPDC052687
CGGCGCGCCGGGCCCTCGGGACGCGCGTGCCGCCCGCGCTGGTGCTGGGCTGGCACCGGGCGTTCGCCCGGTGGCCGCGCTCGCTGGGCACGGTGGCGCGGCTCGCCCTGCCGCTGCTGCTGATCGTGGTCGCGATGAGCGCCTGGACCACCATCGACCGGTTCCACCGCAGCCCGGAGCGGATCGGCCTGCCCGCCGCCCTCACCGTGCGCGCGGACGCCGCGCTGAGCGACCGGGACGCCCGCGCGCTGCTGGAACGCGACCCGCGGGTCGCCGCCGCCTACCCCGGTGTGGAGGTGGCCGCCCTGGTCCCCGGCCAGACCGCGACCATCGCCCTGCGGGGCCTCGGCACCCGCGCCGAGCCCTACCCGTACACCCTGGCCGAGGGCCGCGCGGCGCGCGGACCCGACGAGGCGGTGGCCGGACAGGGGCTGCTCGACCTGCTGGACGTGCGGGTCGGCGACTGGGTGCGGATGACCGTCGGCGACCGGCCGCAGATCCTGCACATCGTGGGCCGCAGCATCGAGCCGGAGAACGCCGGCCGGGTCGTCTCCACCTCGCTCGACACGCTCCGCGAGAACGACCCCGCGCTGCGCCCGACCCTCTACCAGCTGCGACTGGCCCCCGGCGCCGACCCCGACGAGGTCGCCGACCGGCTCGCCGCGGACGGGCGGGGCCGGCTGGACGTGCACACCGTCACCAACCCCGCCGACGGCCTCTCCGCGCTGCGCGGGGTCGTCCTCGGGCTGGTCGCCGTCCTCGCCCTCATCGGACTGATCGAACTGCTGACCGCGATCGGCGGCACCGTCCGCGAGGGCGAGCGCGATCTGCTCGCCCTGAAGGCGATCGGGCTGTCCCCGCGCCAGATCACCGCGATCACCGTGACCGCCACCGGCTGCACCGCCCTCGCCGCGGTCGTCCTCGGCACGGCCCTCGGACTGCCGCTCGCCCGCTGGCTGATCGACGCCCAGGGCAGGTCCAGCGGCATCGGCGCCGGCATCGCGCAGGGCCCCTCCCCCTGGCTGCTGGTGCTGCTCGGCACGGCCGCCGTACTGGGCGCGGCGGCACTCGCCGCCCTCCCCGCGTCCCGCGCGGCCCGCCGCCGCCTCGCGGACACGCTGAGCGCGGTGGCCTGACCGGAGGTCCGCAGCGCTCACCCGCAGTGGGCTCGGCCCGCACGGGCTCCCGGGTGCGGGCGGGCTCCGGGTGCGGGCGGGCTCGGCCAAGTCCGGACTCAGCCGGGGTGCGGCTCAGCCGGGGTGCGGCCCGGGGCCGTAGGGGCTGCCGCTGTAAGGGCCGGCCGGCGGAGGGGCGTACGGGTGCCCTGACGGGGGCGCGTACGGGTGTCCCGGCGGCGGCCCGTACGGGCTTCCCTGCGGCGGCCCGTACGGGTTGCCGTGCTGCTGCGGGGCGTACGGCGGCGGAACGTACGGCGGTGCGTACGGCGCGTTGCCGTACGGGTTCCCCTGCCGCGGGGCGTACGGCGGAGCCGCCGGCGGCACGGGCGGTACCGGGGGCGGCGGGCCCGGGACGGGGGGCAGGGTGGCCGGGTGGGCGGCCAGGCGGATGCCGTAGCGCTGCTTGAGGCGGCCCATCTCCAGTGCGGCGATCGCGGTGACCGTCAGCGGGGCGCCCAGGATGAACACGACGCCCAGGGTGAGGCTCAGGCCGTGCAGATCGCCGGTCGCCAGGTCGGGGATCGCCATCAGCCAGGTCGTCACCGTGGCCAGCAGCGGCGGCAGACAGCGGTGGACGCCCGCGGTGCCGAAGAAGTTGCCGGACACGTGCACCGCCCCGCGGATCACGACGGCGGTCAGCCACAGCGCCACCGGTGCCAGCAGCAGCACGAGGAAGCCGGCGCCACCCGCCAGCCGCCACACGAGAACGGTGAGGACGATCGTGCCGACGAACGCGAGCAGCAGCTTCAGCGAGTTGAGCAGCGGCACCCGCATCGCCCGCACCGTGCCGCCGCGCCGCCAGACGTAGAGCATCACGGCGACCGTCAGCGGGGTGATGAACAGCAGCACGACGGACGCCGTGAGCATGTTCTCCAGCACCTCGTCGAAGCCGAACCCGCCCTCGACGACGGTGTAGACGCCGACCGCGGCGATCGTTCCGGCGATCAGCCGCACCCGCTTGAGCGTGTCCACGGCCGGGTCCAGCGACTCCGGGATCCAGGCCGGGTGGAAGACCGCCCGTGCCACCTCCTTCGGCCGCAGCAGGTCCCGTGGCGTCAGGGTGCCGCCCGTCCAACTCCCCTGCGTAGTCCTCACGTTGTGCTCCCCCGAGCGATCGTGTCAATGATCGCCGGGGAGTCTACGGGAAGCGACGGCCCGCGCGCCCGCCGCTTCCCGTCACCGCGGCCGTCAGCCCCGGCCGCGCAGCTCCCGGTACGTGGCGACCAGGGCCTTGGTCGACGGGTCCAAGCCCGGCACCTCGGCCCCCTCGGTCAGCGCCGGCTCGACCCGCTTGGCGAGGACCTTGCCCAGCTCGACGCCCCACTGGTCGAAGGAGTCGATGTTCCACACCGCGCCCTGCACGAACACCTTGTGCTCGTAGAGGGCGACGAGCTGGCCGAGCACCGACGGGGTCAGCTCACGCGCGAGGATCGTGGTCGTCGGGTGGTCGCCCTTGAACGTCTTGTGCGCGACCAGCTCCTCCGGCACGCCCTCGGCGCGCACCTCGTCGGGCGTCTTGCCGAACGCCAGCGCCTGCGTCTGGGCGAAGAAGTTGGCCATCAGCAGGTCGTGCTGGGCCTTCAGCTCGTCGCTCAGCTCGGCGACCGGCTCCGCGAACCCGATGAAGTCCGCCGGGATGAGCTTGGTGCCCTGGTGGATGAGCTGGTAGTAGGCGTGCTGGCCGTTGGTGCCGGGCGTGCCCCAGACCACCGGGCCGGTCTGCCA
>NZ_JBFATR010000106.1:0-2763 GCF_040678395.1 Streptomyces sp. NPDC052687
CCCGCCGTGCGCGCCACGGCCCGCCGCGCCGGCCGCGGCCGGCCGGGCGAGGGGGCGACGCCGCGCTGCTCCACCCGGTCTTGAGCAGCGGCGCTTAACCTCCTGGACATGGACCGTCACAGCCTGGAAGTCAGCGAACTCGGCCTGCCCGGCGCGTTCCTGCTGACGCCCCGGGCTGTCACGGACGAGGTCGTCGTCCGCTACGAGACGTTCCGCCAGGACGACGTCGAGAACGGGACCGGACGGCCCTTCGCGATCCGTTACAGCGACCAGTCGGCCGCCCGGCGCCTGGTGCTGCGCGGCATCCACGGCAGCGCCGGCGAGGACGCCCGCCCCCGCCTGTTCGACTGCGTCAAGGGCTCCGCCGTCCACGTCGTGGTGGACCTGCGCGTCGGCTCACCCGAGTACGGCCGTCACGAGGTGGTCCGGCTCGACCACCGCGACACCTGCGGCGTGTTCGTCTCCGAGGGCCTGGGCCACGCCTGGCTCGCACTCGAGGACGACACGGTCGTCGCCTGCCACAGCTCCCGGCCCCGCACGCCCGGCTCCGGCTACACCGTCAGCGCCCTCGACCCCGCCCTCGCCCTGCCGTGGGGGCTCACCCAGGCGCCGGTGATGTCGGACGAGGACCTGGCCGCGCCCACCGCGGCCGAGGCCCTGGCCAAAGGCCTCCTGCCGGCCTACGAGGCCTGCCTCGCCCTCCACGACCGCCCCGTGCTCACCGGCGACTGAAAACCACCGGCCACGGCTTTGTGCCCGCACGGCCCCGCGGCCATGAATCGCTCACGTCCCCGAGAGGACCACGACACCCGCACGGGCGGGAGCAGCGCACTGTCCGCGCGGCGGGCCCGCGTGGGAGGTTCGGGGTCCGATGACAGAGACACAAGGGGGCCGAATGCGAATCTCTGTTCTGGGATCGTTGGACGCCGAGCTGAAGGGCGTCTCGATCCTGCCCACAGCGGCGAAGCCGCGGCAGATCATGGCACTGCTCGCGATCTACGCCAACCAGGTGCTGCCGGTGTCCGCGCTGATGGAGGAGATCTGGGGCGACGCACCGCCGCGCAGCGCGCTCACCACCCTGCAGACCTACATCCTCCAGCTGCGGCGCTGCATGGAGAAGGCACTGGACGGGGAGCCCGGCGGCTCCAAGGAACTGCTGCTGACCCGGCACGGGGGATACCTCCTGCAGACCGAGCCCGGCAGCATCGACGCGCACGAGCACGACCGGCTGTCCAGCCTCGGCCAGCGCGCCCTGGACCGCGGCGAGCACCGCGAGGCCGCGGAACTGTTCCGCGACGCCCTCGGCCTGTGGCGCGGCCCGGCCCTCGTCGACGTACGCACCGGCCCGCTCCTGGAGATCGAGGCGATGCGGCTGGAGGAGAGCCGGCTGGGGGTGCTGGAGCGCCGTATCGACGTCGAGCTGCGCCTGGGCCGCCACGGCGAACTGCTCACCGAACTCACCGCGCTCGCCGCCCGGCACCCGCTGCACGAGGGCCTGCACGCCCAGTGCATGGTCGCCTTCTACCGGGCGGGACGGCCCTCCGCGGCGCTCGACGTCTTCCAGAACCTGCGCAGCCGGCTCGTCGAAGAGCTGGGCATCGAGCCCTCACAGCGCCTGCAGCACCTGCAGCGGGCCGTGCTCGCGAGCGACCCGGCGCTGGACGTCGACACCGGCAGCGGGCGGATGCTCGACCGCTTCGCCTGACATAGGGCCAGGGAGGAACTGTGCGTGTGCTCTTCGCGGCCGGCCTCGGTATGCCGGCGGCGCTGCGCCTGGTGTTGCTCGCGAGGGAACTGCAGGCGGCCGGGCACGAGGTCCGCTTCTCCGGCCCGGCCCGGACGCGCAACCGCGTGGTCCGGGCCGGACTCGTTCCGGTCCTGGCCGGGCCGCGGCAGTTCAGCCGGGCCTGGCGGCCCGACCTGGTGGTGCACGATCCGCTGTGCCCCAGGGCGACGGCCATGGCGGCCGAGTCGGAGGTGCCCACCGTCGGCTACCTCCCCTACGCCCACCCGCCGCTGGCGCCGGCCCCGACCGTCTGGATCGACCCCTGCCCCCCGCTGCTGCGGGAACGCCCGCAGCCCGGCGCCTGGCAGGTGCGCGGCGACGCCTACGAACTGCCGCCGCGCCCGCAGCCCCACCTCACCGAGCTGTCGCTGCTCCCGCGCGTGTGCGTCACCGGCATACCGACCGGCACCCGGCCCGAGGACCGGCGCCGGGCACGGCTGTTCCGCCGGGTCGCCGAGGGCGTCGAGAGCCTCGGGCTGCAGCTCGTCGTCCTCCGGGGCGACGACCACCCCTGGAACGTGGTGCTGCAGGGCAGCGTCGTCGTCGTCCACAGCGGCGACGAAGGGGTCGTGTACGCGGCCGCCCGGCACGGGGTGTCCCAGCTGGTCCTGCCGGCCGGGGAGGCGGAACGCCGGGCGGGCAAACACCTGCAGCAGGCCGGCATCGGCGTCTGCCTGACCGACGACGAACTGCGCGGCGCCTCCAGCATGCTGCGGCTGCGCTTCCACATCGCCGAGCTGGTCAACGGCGGCCGCGCGCTGCCCGCGGCCGCGCAACTGGGCCGGACGGTCGCGGCCATGCCGCGCCCCGCCGACCTCGTCCCCGGCATCGAGGCACTCCTGCGCTGACACCGAGAACACCACCCGGAAAAGGGGCGTCACGCCCGGACCGGCACGACGGCGGCGCGCTGCCCCCCCCCCCCGCCCCCGCCCGCCCCGACCCGCCCGCCCCCGCGGCCACCCCCGCGCCCGGCCCCC
>NZ_JBFATR010000107.1:0-2531 GCF_040678395.1 Streptomyces sp. NPDC052687
CGCCGCCCGTCGCACGGTCGACGGGGTGCGTGCGCGCCGCCGCCCGTCGCACCGCAGGCGGGTGCGCGTGCCGCCGCCCGTCCTGCGGCCCGGCCGGAAACACACCCCACGTACCCACGACTTTCACACGGGCGCCACCACAGCCTTCCCTGACGTTCGGTGCTCTTGGAACACTCCTTCCGCGCGCATTCCGTCATGTCCATCCGGCCGGTCGCACCACGCCAGGACGAGAGGTCCCCCACCCATGCCCGAAGTCAACCGGCGCAGATTCCTTCGGACAGCCGGTGCAACCACCGCGTTCAGCGCGCTCGCCGGCAGCATCGAGCGGGCCGCCGCGCTCCCGGCCGACCGCCGCTCGGGGACGATCGAGGACGTCGAGCACATCGTCGTGCTGATGCAGGAGAATCGTTCCTTCGACCACTACTTCGGGAAACTGCGCGGCGTGCGCGGCTTCGGCGACCCCCGCCCGGTCACCCTGCCCAGCGGCAAGCCGGTCTGGCACCAGCAGGACGGCGGCAGGGAGATCCTGCCGTTCCACCCGGACGCCGACGATCTCGGCATGCAGTTCCTGGAAGGCCTGCCGCACGGCTGGACCGACGGCCAGCAGGCCTACAACGGCGGCAGGTACGACCGGTGGATCCCCGCCAAGGGCACCACCACCATGGCGTACCTGACCCGCGAGGACATCCCGTTCCACTACGCGCTCGCCGACGCCTTCACCGTCTGCGACGCCTACCACTGCTCCTTCATCGGCTCCACCGACCCCAACCGCTACTACATGTGGAGCGGACACACGGGCAACGACGGCACCGGCGGCGGCCCCGTCCTCGGCAACGACGAGCTGGGCTACGGCTGGACGACCTACCCCGAGCGCCTGGAGAAGGCCGGCATCTCCTGGAAGGTCTACCAGGACATCGGCGACGGCCTGGACGCGGCCGGCCACTGGGGCTGGATCGAGGACGCCTACCGCGGCAACTACGGCGACAACTCCCTCCTGTACTTCAACAGTTACCGCGACGCCCGGCCCGGCGACCCCCTCTACGACAAGGCCCGCACCGGCACCGACGTGAAGAACGGCGACGGTTACTTCGACCGGCTGCGCGCCGACGTCCGGGCCGGCACCCTGCCGCAGGTCTCCTGGATCGCCGCCCCGGAGGCCTTCTCCGAGCACTCCAACTGGCCCTCCAACTACGGCGCCTGGTACATCGCCCAGGTGCTGGACGCGCTGACCTCCAACCCGGCGGTCTGGGCGAAGACGGCCCTGTTCATCACGTACGACGAGAACGACGGCTTCTTCGACCACGTGGTGCCGCCGCTGCCGCCGAAGTCCGCCGCACAGGGCAAGTCGACGGCCGACGTCTCCCTCGACCTCTACCCGGGCGACAGCAGGCGCCCGGCCGGCCCCTACGGCCTGGGGCCGCGCGTGCCCATGCTGGTGGTCTCGCCGTGGAGCAAGGGCGGCTGGGTGTGCTCCGAGACCCTCGACCACACCTCGATCATCCGGTTCATGGAGCGCCGCTTCGGCGTCCACGAGCCGAACATCTCGCCCTGGCGCCGGGCCGTCTGCGGCGACCTCACCGCCGCGTTCGACTTCTCCCGCAAGGACAGCGCGCCCGCCGCGCTGCCCGGCACCGACGGCTACGAGCCGCCGGACCGCGAGCGCCACCCCGACTACCGGCCGACGCCGCCCGCGCACCCCGGCATGCCCCGCCAGGAGCGCGGTCTGCGCCCGGCCCGCCCGCTGAGGTACGCGCCGCTGGTGGACGGCTCGGTGGACGCGGCGGCCGGGAAGTTCACCCTCACCTTCGCCTCGGGGGCGAAGGCGGGGGCCGCCTTCCTCGTCACCTCCGGCAACCGCACCGACGGGCCGTGGTTCTACACCACCGAGGCCGGCAAGACCCTTTCGGACACCTGGAACTCGGCGTACTCCAAGGGCGCGTACGACCTGACCGTGCACGGCCCCAACGGCTTCCTGCGCGCCTTCAAGGGGCGGAACAAGGCGGCCGGTCCCGAGGTGACCGCGCGGCACACCGGCGACGACGTCGAGCTGACCTTCACCCACACGGGGTCCGGCACGGTCCGGCTGAAGCTGGCCGACGGCTACGCGGGCACCGCGCGCAGCATTCGGGTGCGGCCCGGCGAGGTCGTCCGGCACACCGTCGACCTGACCGCGAGCCGCCGCTGGTACGACCTCACGGTCACCTCCGACACCGACCCGGCGTACCTGCGGCGCTTCGCCGGGCACGTCGAGAACGGGCGGCCCGGCGTGAGCGACCCGGCGATCGTCACCGAGTAGCCGCAGCCGCAGCCGCAGCCGCAGCCGCAGCCGTAGCCGTAGCCGCAGCCGTAGCCGTAGCCGCTCACAGCGGGGTCAGGTGCCCCGGACCCGGCTGCGGCTGGGGCTGGCGGGGTACCAGCGGCTCGGTCAGCGGTACGGCGGGCGCGGCGGGCGCGGTCGCGACGGTCGGCCGGCCGCGCACCACCGCGACCGCCCGCCCCCCCGCCCAGCCCCACACCCGGTCACCGGCGGC
>NZ_JBFATR010000109.1:0-1426 GCF_040678395.1 Streptomyces sp. NPDC052687
TAAGATCGTGGAGATCGCCGACCGCGACGATCTGTACGGCAACCCGCGCCACCCGTACACCCGGGCGCTGCTGTCCGCCGTGCCGGAGGCCACGGTCGCCGACGACGGCCAGGCTCGTGAGCGCATCCGGCTCACCGGTGACGTGCCGTCTCCGATCAACCCGCCGTCGGGCTGCCGCTTCCGCACGCGATGCTGGAAGGCGACCGACAAGTGCGCGACGGAGGCGCCGCCGCTGGTGCAGGTGGAGGGCAACAAGCCCGGCCATCTGACCGCCTGCCACTACCCCGAGACGGAGGGAACCGTTCCGGCACCCCGTCTCGCCAAGGACCCCCAGGCGACGGTCTGACAACACCCCTTTTCCGTCAGCCGCCGCCACGGATCGGACCTTCACCGGCCCATTGACCCGAGCCCGCGAACGTCCGCTCCCAGGGGCAGAAGGCCCGCGCCTCCCCAGGCGCGGGCCTTCGTTGTGTCCGTCGTCCGGGCCGGCCCTAGACGCCGGTCGTGCCGTCGATCAGCTCCCGGAGGATGTCCAGGTGGCCGTTGTGGCGGGCCGTCTCCTCGATGAGGTGGTGCAGGATCCAGCGCAGGTCGACCGTGAGGCCGCTGCGGACGGTGCCCTTGGCCCGGGCGCCCAGGTCGTGGGCGGCGACCAGGTCCCGGTAGCGGGCGGACTGCTCGGCGTACTCGCGCAGCAGCTCCGGGAGCGGGATGTCCACCGCGATGCGCATCTCGCGGTCCGGGTCCTCCTCGGTCCACGGGCCCTCGTCCTCCTCGCCGAGGAAGACCACCTGGAACCAGTAGTACTCGACCCACCGCAGGTGGCTGATCAGCCCCGAGACGGTCATCAGCGGCGAGCCCGGCAGGGGCGCCGTGCGGGCCCCCTCCGCGGACAGGCCCTCGCACTTGGCGCGGGCCGTGTCACGGGTGTAGTCGAGAAAGGTGGTCAGCTGAGTGCGCTCGTCCCAGGCGGGAGGCGTGTCGGTGCGTGTCATCAGGCACGAGCATGTCCGAACACCCGTCCCCCGTCGAGTCGTTTAACAGCTCTCGTCCCCGTCAGTCGGTGTGCTCCTCCAGTGCCGCCAGCGCCGGGTCCAGGACGATGTCCTCGGTGCGGGCCTCGGTCGTCGGGTCCTCCGGGTAGTGGCAGGCCGTCAGGTGGCCCTCGCGGTTGCCGGCGGCGCGGGTCAGGGGCGGTTCCTCGGTCGCGCACTTGTCGGTCGCCTTCCAGCAGCGGGTGCGGAAGCGGCAGCCGGAGGGCGGGCTGATCGGGGAGGGCACGTCGCCGGCGAGGCGGATGCGTTCGCGGCGGCCCGTGGGCTCGCCGGCCACGGACACCTCGGGCACGGCGGAGAGCAGGGCGTGGGTGTAGGGGTGCCGGGGCCGGGTGTAGATGGACTCGCGGTCGCCGACCTCGATGACCTTG
>NZ_JBFATR010000110.1:0-1367 GCF_040678395.1 Streptomyces sp. NPDC052687
ATGACCGGGAAGTGGAAGGCCATGTGGCATTCGTCGCCGCCGCTGGCGTAGTCGCCGAAGTAGTCGACGACGTCCTCCGGCCACTGGTTGGCCTCCGCCAGCAGCACGGTGTCCGGATACATCGCGTCGATCTCGCGGCGGACCCGCTTCAGGAACTCGTGGGTCGCCGGGAGGTTTTCGCAGTTGGTGCCGTCCTCGGCGTACAGGTACGGCACGGCGTCCAGGCGGTAGCCGTCGATGCCCAGGTCCAGCCAGAACCGCAGGGCCGCCAGGATCTCCTCCTGCACGGCGGGGTTCTCGTAGTTGAGGTCCGGCTGGTGGGAGAAGAAGCGGTGGAAGTAGTACTGGCCGCGGACCGGGTCGAAGGTCCAGTTGGACACCTCGGTGTCGACGAAGATGATCCGCGCGTCCTGGTACTGCTTGTCGTCGTCGGCCCACATGTAGTAGTCGCCGTAGGGGCCGTCCGGGTCCTTGCGGGACTCCTGGAACCACGGGTGCTGGTCACTCGTGTGGTTCATGACGAAGTCGATGATGACCCGCATGCCGCGCTGGTGGGCGGCGTCCACGAACTCCACGAAGTCCGCCAGGTCACCGAACTCGGGCAGGACGGCGGTGTAGTCGGAGACGTCGTACCCGCCGTCCCTGAGCGGGGACTGGAAGAAGGGCGGCAGCCACAGACAGTCGACACCGAGCCACTGCAGATAGTCCAGTTTGGCGGTCAGGCCCTTGAGGTCGCCGACGCCGTCGCCGTTGCTGTCGTGGAAGGAGCGCACCAGCACTTCGTAGAAGACGGCGCGCTTGAACCACTCCGGGTCACGGTCCTTGGCGGGCGTGTCCTCGAAGGTGTCCGGGACGGGCTCGTTGACAGTCATGACGCTGCTGACCCTCCGATCTGCGGCGCGGCGGGGGACCGCTGGACATGGAGCACATGGGCCGGCGCGCGGCCGGGCTCCAGACGCACGTAGTTCGTGCTGCCCCAGTGATAGGTCTCACCCGTCAGTTCGTCGTGCACCGACACGGCTGCGTGCGGGTCCAAGCCGAGTTGCGGCAGGTCCAGCGTGACCGTGGCCTCCTGAGTGTGGTGAGGGTCGAGGTTGGCGACCACCAGAACCGTGTCGGAGCCGGACCGCTTGGAGTACGCGATCAGCGCGTCGTTGTCGGTCCGGTGGAAGTGCAGGGTGCGCAGCCGGTGCAGCGCGGGATGGCGGCGCCGGATGTCGTTCAGGCGGGTGATGAGGGGTGCGATGCTGCGCCCCTCGCGCTCGGCCGCCGCCCAGTCGCGGGGCCGCAGCTGGTACTTCTCCGAGTCCAGGTACTCCTCGCTGCCTTCCCGCAGGGGGGTGTTCTCGCACAGCTCGTAGCCGGAG
>NZ_JBFATR010000111.1:0-1338 GCF_040678395.1 Streptomyces sp. NPDC052687
CTGCGGTTCGCCCAGGGCGAGCGCCGTCGCCACCGCCGCCTCGGCGTCGGCGTCGGCGGGCACGTCCACGACCACGACCCGGCCCGGATGCTCGGCCTGCGCCGAACGCAGCAGACCCCACACAGCCGACGTCGCCGGATCCGGCGTCCCGGCCACATCACCCCGCGTCACGACGACCAGCCGCCCGTCCGCCGCCTCCGCATCGCCGACGAAACGCTGCACCAGCGCCAACGCCTCACCCACCCGGACACGCACATCACCGCCCGGTTCCACGTACTCGACCAGGACGTCGGACCCCACACCGGCAACCGGCGAGGAGCCAAGCTCCGCCGCTTCGGTCCACCGCACCTCGTACAGCGGATCGGCGGACGCCGAACCCACCTGCCGCAGCTGCTCCTGCGACATGGGCTGCAGCCGCAGTTCGTCGACGGTCACCACCGGCATCCCGGCCCCGTCGAACGCGGACAGGCGCACGGTCCCGTCCGCGTCCGGTGTCAGCCGCACCCGCAGCACCGAGGCACCCACCGAGTGCAGCCGCACCCCGCTCCACGAGAACGGCACCCACAGCTCACCCGACGGCAGCGGGTGCAGCGCGGCGTCCAGGAGCGCCGGGTGGATACCGAAGGCGTCGGGCTCGGCGGGCAGCCGCACCTCGGCGAACAGCTCGTCACCGCCCCGCCATAGGGCGTGCAGGCCCTGGAACACCGGGCCGTACCCATAGCCGAGGGCGGCCAGGCGGTCGTACACCTCCGGTCCGTGCACCGGCTGAGCGCCGGACGGCGGCCACGCCACATCGAACCGCTCGGAGGTCGCCACCGAGCCCGTCGCCACCACACCGACGGCGTGCCGCACCCATGCGGTCTCGACGTCCTGGGGCCGTGAGTGGACGGCGATCGTCCGGCGCCCGGACTCGTCCGCGGCACCCACCGACACCTGCACCGCCACCGGTCCGTCCTCCGACAGCACCAGCGGCCGCTCCAGCGTCAGCTCCTCCAGCACACCGCAACCCGCCTCATCGGCCGCCCGCAGCGCCATCTCCACGAACGCCGTCCCTGGCAGCAGCGCCGTACCGAAGACGGCGTGATCGGCGAGCCAGGAGTGGGTGCCGAGGGAGATCCGGCCGGTGAGCACAAGGTCACCGCTCTCCGCCAGGCGGACGGCTGCGCCGAGCAGCGGGTGATCCGCCGTGCTCAGACCGAGCCCCGCCGCATCCACCACCGACCGACCCGCCGGCAACCAGAAACGCCGGTGCTGGAAGGCGTAAGTCGGCAGGTCCACCAGCCGACCACCGCCCACCCACGGCGACCAGTCGACATCCACCCCCGCCACGAACACCTC
>NZ_JBFATR010000112.1:0-1159 GCF_040678395.1 Streptomyces sp. NPDC052687
CCGACTCACCCTGCGCCGATTAACGTTGCGCAAGGAAACCTTGGGCTTTCGGCGTGCGGGTTTTTAACCCGCATTATCGTTACTCATGTCAGCATTCGCACTTCCGATACCTCCAGCAGACTTCTCAATCCACCTTCAACGGCTTACGGAACGCTCCTCTACCGCGCATAACAAAGTTATGCACTCCAAGCTTCGGTTCTGTGCTTAGCCCCGTTAAATCTTCCCCGCAGACCGACTCGACCAGTGAGCTATTACGCTTTCTTTAAAGGGTGGCTGCTTCTAAGCCAACCTCCTGGCTGTCTGTGCCTTTCCACATGGTTTTCCACTTAGCAGTGAATTTGGGACCTTAGCTGTGGGTCTGGGTTGTTTCCCTTTTCACGACGGACGTTAGCACCCGCCGTGTGTCTCCCATACAGTCCGTCTCGGTATTCGGAGTTTGCAATGGTTTGGTAAGTCGCGATGACCCCCTAGCCATAACAGTGCTCTACCCCCGAGAGGATACATATGAGGCGCTACCTAAATAGCTTTCGAGGAGAACCAGCTATCTCCGGGTTCGATTAGCTTTTCACTCCTAATCACACCTCATCCCCTACCTTTGCAACGGGAGTGGGTTCGGGCCTCCAGTGCGTGTTACCGCACCTTCACCCTGGGCATGACTAGATCACCCGGTTTCGGGTCTACTGCCCGCGACTATGCGCCCTTATCAGACTCGGTTTCCCTTCGCCTCCCCTATACGGTTAAGCTTGCCACGAACAGTAAGTCGCTGACCCATTATACAAAAGGTACGCAGTCACTCCTTGCGGAGCTCCTACTGCTTGTACGCACACGGTTTCAGGTTCTATTTCACTCCCCTCTCCGGGGTTCTTTTCGCCTTTCCCTCACGGTACTGGTTCACTATCGGTCAGTCAGGAGTATTTAGCCTTGGAGGATGGTCCCCCCATATTCAGACAGGATGTCACGTGTCCCGCCCTACTCATCGAACTCACGACCTGTGCATTTTAGTGTACGGGGCTATCACCCTTTACTGCGCGACTTTCCAGACGCTTCCACTAACACACAAGCCGATTCAGGTTCTGGGCTCCTCCCCGTTCGCTCGCCGCTACTGGGGGACTCTCGGTTGATTTCTTTTCCTCGGGGTACTTAGATGTTTCAGTTCCCC
>NZ_JBFATR010000113.1:0-1073 GCF_040678395.1 Streptomyces sp. NPDC052687
CGCCGGTGCTGGAAGGCGTAAGTCGGCAGGTCCACCAGCCGACCACCGCCCACCCACGGCGACCAGTCGACATCCACCCCCGCCACGAACACCTCGGCCAGGTTGCGCAGCCACTGCGCCTGCTCACCCTCATAACGGCGCAGAGTGCCCACCGCGGTCACATCCACCACCCCGGCACCCTCGGCAGCCT
Organism: Streptomyces sp. NPDC052687; assembly: GCF_040678395.1. Classification (NCBI taxonomy): domain Bacteria; kingdom Bacillati; phylum Actinomycetota; class Actinomycetes; order Kitasatosporales; family Streptomycetaceae; genus Streptomyces; species Streptomyces sp. NPDC052687. Next base: position 191 of record NZ_JBFATR010000113.1, read on the forward strand.
GCGTCACCGCACCCACCAGCACCGGATGCGGAGAAGCCTCCACAAACACCCGATGCCCGGCCTCCAGCAGCGCCTCCAGAGCCCGGTCGAAACGGACCGTCTCACGCAGATTGGTGAACCAGTACTCCGCATCCATCGACGCGGTATCGATCACCCCACCCGACACCGTCGAAAACAACGGCACCTCACCCGAACGCGGCCGGATCCCACCCAGCACCTCCAACAGCTCCGCCCGCAACTCCTCGACCTGAGGTGAATGCGACGCATAATCCACCGCGATCCGCCGCACCTGCACACCCTCGGCCTCACACCGGGCCACGAACACATCCAGCTCACCCGGCGCACCCGACACCACAACCTGCTCCGGGCCATTCACCACCGCGACCTGAAGGCCCTCGGTCAGCCAGCCGGACACCCGCTCCGCCGGAGCCAGCACGGACACCATCCCGCCCCGACCCGACAACGCCACAATCGCCCGCGAACGCAACGCCACCACCCGCGCCGCATCCTCCAACGACAAACCACCCGCCACACACGCAGCAGCGATCTCACCCTGCGAATGCCCGACCACAGCCGACGGCCGCACCCCCACCGAACGCCACAACTCCGCCAGCGACACCATCACCGCGAACAAAACCGGCTGCACCACATCCACACGGCCCAGCAAAGCCTCGTCCCCGCCACGGACCACATCCAGCAGCGACCAGCCATCCGCATACGGCTCCAACGCCACCGCACACTCCGCCATCCGCCCCGCGAACACCGGCGAGAACTCCAGCAACTCCCGCGCCATACCCACCCACTGCGAGCCCTGACCCGGGAACACCAACACCACACCCGACGACGACACCACACGACCCGACACCACACCACGGCCCGCAGC
>NZ_JBFATR010000114.1:0-1069 GCF_040678395.1 Streptomyces sp. NPDC052687
GGCGAAGCTGAGAACTTAAGCGCCAGTAAACGGCGGTGGTAACTATAACCATCCTAAGGTAGCGAAATTCCTTGTCGGGTAAGTTCCGACCTGCACGAATGGCGTAACGACTTCTCGACTGTCTCAACCATAGGCCCGGTGAAATTGCACTACGAGTAAAGATGCTCGTTTCGCGCAGCAGGACGGAAAGACCCCGGGACCTTTACTACAGTTTGATATTGGTGTTCGGTTCGGCTTGTGTAGGATAGGTGGGAGACTGTGAAGCGGGCACGCCAGTGTTCGTGGAGTCGTCGTTGAAATACCACTCTGGTCGTGCTGGATGTCTAACCTGGGTCCGTGATCCGGATCAGGGACAGTGTCTGATGGGTAGTTTAACTGGGGCGGTTGCCTCCTAAAGGGTAACGGAGGCGCCCAAAGGTTCCCTCAGCCTGGTTGGCAATCAGGTGTTGAGTGTAAGTGCACAAGGGAGCTTGACTGTGAGACCGACGGGTCGAGCAGGGACGAAAGTCGGGACTAGTGATCCGGCGGTGGCTTGTGGAAGCGCCGTCGCTCAACGGATAAAAGGTACCCCGGGGATAACAGGCTGATCTTCCCCAAGAGTCCATATCGACGGGATGGTTTGGCACCTCGATGTCGGCTCGTCGCATCCTGGGGCTGGAGTCGGTCCCAAGGGTTGGGCTGTTCGCCCATTAAAGCGGTACGCGAGCTGGGTTTAGAACGTCGTGAGACAGTTCGGTCCCTATCCGCTGTGCGCGTAGGAGTCTTGAGAAGGGCTGTCCCTAGTACGAGAGGACCGGGACGGACGAACCTCTGGTGTGCCAGTTGTTCTGCCAAGGGCATGGCTGGTTGGCTACGTTCGGGAGGGATAACCGCTGAAAGCATCTAAGCGGGAAGCCTGCTTCGAGATGAGGACTCCCACCCACTTGATGGGGTAAGGCTCCCAGTAGACGACTGGGTTGATAGGCCGGATATGGAAGCACGGTAACGTGTGGAGTTGACCGGTACTAATAGGCCGAGGGCTTGTCCTCAGTTGCTCGCGTCCACTGTGTTGGTTCTGAAACCACGAACA
>NZ_JBFATR010000115.1:0-1024 GCF_040678395.1 Streptomyces sp. NPDC052687
CCCAGTCGCGGGGCCGCAGCTGGTACTTCTCCGAGTCCAGGTACTCCTCGCTGCCTTCCCGCAGGGGGGTGTTCTCGCACAGCTCGTAGCCGGAGTACACGCCCCAGGTGGGGGAGAGGGTCGCGGCGAGGACGGCGCGCACCTCGAACGCGGGGCGCCCGCCGTGCTGGAGGTAGGCGTGCAGGATGTCGGGGGTGTTGACGAAGAAGTTGGGCCGCATGTAGGAGGCGGCCTCACCGGACAGCTCCGTCAGGTACTCCGTCAGTTCCTGCTTGGTGTTGCGCCAGGTGAAGTAGGTGTACGACTGCTGGAAGCCGATCTGGGCCAGGGTGTGCATCATCGCCGGGCGGGTGAACGCCTCGGCCAGGAAGATCACGTCCGGGTCGGTGCGGTTGATCCGCCCGATGACCCGTTCCCAGAAGACGACCGGCTTGGTGTGCGGGTTGTCCACCCGGAAGATCCGCACCCCGTGGTCCATCCAGAACCTGAGGATCCGCTCGGTCTCGGCGACCAGGCCGTCCATGTCCCGGTCGAAGGCGATGGGGTAGATGTCCTGGTACTTCTTCGGCGGGTTCTCCGCGTAGGCGATCGACCCGTCCGGGCGGTGGTGGAACCACTCCGGGTGCTTGTCCACCCACGGGTGGTCCGGGGAGCACTGCAGCGCGAAGTCCAGCGCGATCTCCAGGCCCAGCTCGCGTGCCTGTCCGACGAACCAGTCGAAGTCGTCGATCGTTCCCAGGTCGGGGTGGACGGCGTCGTGGCCGCCCTCGGGCGAGCCGATCGCCCACGGCACACCGACGTCGTCCGGGCCGGCCGACAGGCTGTTGTTCGGGCCCTTGCGGAACGTCGTCCCGATCGGGTGGACCGGCGGCAGGTAGACGACGTCGAACCCCATCCCCGCGATCGCCGGGAGACGCCGGGCGGCGGTGCGGAACGTGCCGTGCGGACGCTCCGGCGTGCCCTCCGAACGGGGAAAGAACTCGTACCACGAGCCGTACAACGCCCGCTCCCGCTCCACCAGCAG